>NZ_PTRF01000010.1:0-184220 GCF_002965705.1 Escherichia sp. MOD1-EC6842
CGGGTCGTTAGCTCAGTTGGTAGAGCAGTTGACTTTTAATCAATTGGTCGCAGGTTCGAATCCTGCACGACCCACCAATTTTAATATTGGCATCAAGTAAAAAATCTTTCAGGTAACACCCGTATGGGTCGTTAGCTCAGTTGGTAGAGCAGTTGACTTTTAATCAATTGGTCGCAGGTTCGAATCCTGCACGACCCACCATCCTGAATGATTAAAGCAGCATAACCCCGCAAGGGGTCGTTAGCTCAGTTGGTAGAGCAGTTGACTTTTAATCAATTGGTCGCAGGTTCGAGTTGAGCGCAGCGAAACAACGGAGCCGCTCGCGGCGACGACCCGAAGGGCGAGCGAAGCGAGTCATCCTGCACGACCCACCAATGTAAAAAAGCGCCCTAAAGGCGCTTTTTTGCTATTCAGGCATTCCACAATTTCAATTCTTAACCCTGATGACATACTTTGCGCTTGCTGCGTAAGCAACTCTACGTCGGTGGAAATAAGATACCTGGCATTACATCCGACATCTCATACGTAATTCGAGTGACTTTTCCCCACCATTCGACTATCTTGTTTAGCATATAAAACAAATTACGCCGATAATAGCGAATATCACGCTTAAGTCGGTTTTAACGTTAAGCCTGTAAAACGAGATGGCAAGATGAGCGTGATGTTTGATCCTGAAGCGGCGATTTATCCCTTCCCACCGAAGCCGACACCGTTAAGCATTGATGAGAAAGCGTATTACCGTGAGAAAATAAAACGTCTGCTAAAAGAACGTAATGCGGTGATGGTTGCCCACTACTATACCGATCCTGAAATTCAACAACTGGCAGAAGAAACGGGTGGTTGTATTTCTGATTCTTTAGAAATGGCGCGCTTTGGTGCCAAACATCCCGCTTCAACGCTACTCGTAGCCGGGGTGAGATTTATGGGAGAAACCGCCAAAATTCTCAGCCCGGAAAAAACAATTCTGATGCCGACACTTCAGGCTGAATGTTCACTGGATCTCGGCTGCCCAATTGAAGAATTTAACGCATTTTGTGATGCCCATCCCGATCGCACTGTCGTGGTCTACGCTAACACTTCTGCTGCAGTAAAAGCGCGTGCAGACTGGGTGGTGACTTCAAGTATTGCTGTTGAACTCATTGATCATCTGGATAGTCTGGGTGAAAAACTCATCTGGGCACCAGACAAACACCTGGGGCGTTACGTACAAAAGCAGACGGGGGCAGATATTATATGCTGGCAAGGTGCCTGCATTGTGCATGATGAGTTTAAGACTCAGGCGTTAATCCGTTTACAAAAACAACACCCTGATGCAGCCATACTGGTGCATCCGGAATCACCACAAGCCATTGTCGATATGGCGGATGCGGTCGGTTCCACAAGTCAGTTGATCAATGCTGCGAAAACATTGCCGCATCGGCGCCTTATTGTGGCGACTGACCGGGGTATCTTCTACAAAATGCAGCAGGCAGTGCCAGACAAAGAGTTACTGGAAGCACCAACCGCTGGCGAGGGAGCAACTTGTCGTAGCTGCGCGCATTGCCCGTGGATGGCCATGAATGGCCTTCAGGCCATCGCAGAGGCATTAGAACAGGAAGGAAGCAATCACGAGGTTCATGTTGATGAAAGGCTGCGAGAGAGGGCGCTAGTGCCGCTCAATCGTATGCTGGAATTTGCGGCTACACTACGTGGATAACGAATAATAAGGCGTCACGTTACGCTTTGGGGGAAAGATGGATTTTTTTAGTGTACAGAATATCCTGGTACATATACCAATAGGGGCGGGCGGTTATGATCTCTCATGGATCGAAGCGGTAGGCACGATCGCCGGGTTGCTGTGTATTGGCCTTGCCAGTCTGGAGAAGATCAGCAACTACTTCTTTGGCCTGATCAACGTCACCTTGTTTGGCATTATTTTCTTTCAGATTCAGCTGTATGCCAGCCTGCTATTACAGGTGTTTTTCTTTGCCGCGAATATTTACGGTTGGTATGCCTGGTCACGACAAACCAGTCAGAACGAGGCGGAGTTGAAAATTCGCTGGTTACCATTGCCGAAGGCATTAACCTGGCTGGCGGTTTGTGTCATTGCTATTGGTCTGATGACGGTATTTATCAATCCGGTGTTTGCATTTTTGACCCGCGTGGCAGTCATGATCATGCAAGCATTAGGATTACAGGTTGCGATGCCTGAACTGCAACCGGACGCCTTCCCGTTCTGGGATTCCTGCATGATGGTACTCTCCATCGTGGCAATGATTCTGATGACGCGGAAGTATGTGGAAAACTGGCTGTTGTGGGTGATTATTAACGTGATTAGCGTCGTTATTTTTGCACTTCAGGGCGTTTACGCCATGTCTCTGGAGTACATCATCCTGACCTTTATTGCGCTCAACGGCAGCCGGATGTGGATCAACAGCGCACGCGAAAGAGGCTCACGCGCGCTGTCCCATTAATGGTGATGATGTGAATGGCCAGACACCCCTTCATTCAGGTGGCAGTCTGGCCCATGACAAGGTTGATATTCCATCTGGATGGTGGCGTGTTCAATCTGATAGTGATCCATCAGATAATGTTGGATCTTGTCCAACAACGCATCGTGATCGTGTGGCGGGATCACCTGCACATGCAGCGTCATTACTGGCTTCTCACCCACCATCCACACGTGTACATGATGCACATTTCGGACTTCCGGAATTTCCCGACACATACGGCGCTTGAGTTCAGCGATATCCAGCGACACCGGTGCACCTTCAAGTAATTCATTCACGCTGTCTTTCAATAATCGCCACGCGCTGCGCAGAACCAGAAGCGACACCAGTATCGAGAGAATGGGGTCAGCAGGCGTCCAGCCGGTCCAGATAATAATCAACGCGGCAACGATAGCACCAACCGAACCCAGAAGATCTCCCAGTACATGCAGTGCCGCTGCGCGCACATTGAGGTTTTTCTCTTCGCTGCCGTGATGAAGTAACCAGAAAGAAAGTATATTTGCCAGCAACCCAGCCACGGCAATTGCCATCATCATGCCGCCCTCGACCGGACGCGGCGTGCGGAAGCGTTCTATCGCCTCCCAGACAATCAAAATGGTAATCACCACCAGGGCGATGGCATTCACAAACGCCGCGAGCGTGGTCAATCTTAGCCAACCGAAAGTGTGGCGGATGGTGGGAGGACGACGTGAAAATTGTACGGCAAGCAGGGCGAAAAGCAGGGCGGCAGTATCGGTCAACATATGACCCGCGTCGGCCAGCAACGCCAGAGAGCCTGAGAGAAAACCGCCAATAACCTCAACCAGCATAAACCCGGCAGTCACGCCGAAAGCATACAACAAGCGACGAGCATTATTATCTTCTGGCAGGTGTGAGGAAGCGTGTGAGTGTGAGTGTGAGTGCGCCATGACGAGTCATCCCTTAATTTATCTCACTTAACTTTATGACATCATACTGCTTTTAGAAGGGAAAAATTAAAAAGGAGAGCCTCCGCTCTCCCATTATCAGCCATATATCCTGGCTTACTGCGTAGTACCGTCGGTTTTGGTATCGACATCATTATTGATGCCATCACCGGTTTGTACTTTTTTATTAATGTCCGGACAGCGACCATCTTTGCACATCGTATTTTTGTGCTCTTCATCTTTGGTCATGCCGTCATTGTCCATTGATGAACCGTTCGGGTGCAGCATGGTGCCGCCTGAGTTGTTATTAACCCCGCTATTATCAACGTTATTTGGTGCGACATTTTCACGGGCGTCCGGGGCAACCTGACCCGCATCAGCTGCGGCGTTTGCCTGGCCATTATTGGTTTGCGCTCCGCTATCGGCAGCCAGCGCGGCACCGCTGGCAAGGCTTAGAGTGGCAGTCAGAAATAGTGTGGCCAGTTTTGTCATTTTCATAGGATGCTCCTGTTATGGTCGTTATGTCGGATAACCTCTTCCAACAGTGCATTTGCAGGTGAATATCAGGTAATGGTTTAAGATTTCAGCCAGAAGAATAAATCCAGCAGAGAATCTTGAAAAAATTAATAAACAGAGAAGTTACAGTTAGAAATTGTAGGTCAGATCTCGTTTTTCGCGACAATCTGGCGTTTTTCTTGCTAATTCCAGGATTAATCCGTTCATAGTGTAAAACCCCGTTTACACATTCTGACGGAAGATATAGATTGGAGGGATTGCATTCACCAAGATAAGTATGGCAACACTGGAACAGACATGAATTATCAGAACGACGATTTACGTATCAAAGAAATCAAAGAGTTACTTCCACCTGTCGCACTGCTGGAAAAATTCCCCGCTACTGAAAATGCCGCGAATACGGTTGCCCATGCCAGAAAAGCGATCCATAAGATCCTGAAAGGTAATGATGATCGCCTGTTGGTGGTGATTGGCCCGTGTTCTATTCATGATCCCGTCGCGGCTAAAGAGTATGCCACTCGCTTGCTGGCGCTGCGTGAAGAGCTGAAAGATGAGCTGGAAATCGTAATGCGCGTCTATTTTGAAAAGCCGCGCACCACGGTGGGCTGGAAAGGGCTGATCAACGATCCGCATATGGACAACAGCTTCCAGATCAACGACGGTTTGCGCATTGCCCGTAAGTTGCTGCTCGATATTAACGACAGTGGTCTGCCAGCGGCGGGTGAATTTCTCGATATGATCACCCCGCAGTATCTCGCTGACCTGATGAGTTGGGGCGCAATTGGTGCACGTACAACCGAATCTCAGGTTCACCGCGAACTGGCGTCCGGTCTTTCTTGCCCGGTAGGTTTCAAAAATGGCACCGACGGTACGATTAAAGTGGCTATCGATGCTATTAATGCCGCCGGTGCGCCGCATTGCTTCCTGTCTGTGACCAAATGGGGGCATTCGGCGATTGTGAATACCAGCGGTAACGGCGATTGCCATATCATTCTGCGCGGCGGTAAAGAGCCTAACTACAGCGCGAAGCACGTTGCTGAAGTGAAAGAAGGGCTGAACAAAGCAGGCCTGCCAGCACAGGTGATGATCGATTTCAGCCATGCTAACTCGTCCAAACAATTCAAAAAGCAGATGGATGTTTGTGCTGACGTTTGCCAGCAAATTGCCGGTGGCGAAAAAGCTATTATTGGCGTGATGGTTGAAAGCCACCTGGCGGAAGGGAACCAGAGCCTGGAAAGCGGTGAGCCGCTGGCCTATGGCAAGAGCATCACCGACGCCTGCATTGGCTGGGAAGATACCGACGCACTGTTACGCCAACTGGCGAACGCAGTGAAAGCACGTCGCGGGTAATTTATAGTCGAAACGCCATGACTGTACGTTTGTAGCCCTGATAAGACGCGCAGCGTCGCATCAGGCAATGTGCTCCATTGTTAGCAACGACAAACAAAAAAGCCGACTCACTTGCAGTCGGCTTTCTCATTTTTAAACGAATGACGTTTACTTCGCTTTACCCTGGTTTGCAACGGCTGCTGCTTTCGCCGCGATCTCGTCAGCATTACCCAGATAATAGCGTTTCAGCGGTTTGAAGTTCTCGTCAAACTCATAAACCAGCGGCACGCCGGTCGGAATATTCAGCTCAAGAATCTCTTCTTCGCTCATGTTATCGAGATATTTCACCAGCGCACGCAGGGAGTTACCATGAGCGGCGATGATCACGCGCTCACCGCTCTTCATACGCGGCAGAATGGTTTCATTCCAGTAAGGGATCACGCGGTCAATGGTCAGCGCCAGACTTTCAGTCAGCGGCAGTTCTTTCTCGCTCAGCTTCGCGTAACGCGGATCGTGACCCGGATAACGCTCATCATCTTTAGTCAGTTCCGGCGGAGTCACTGCAAAACCACGACGCCACTGTTTCACCTGCTCGTCGCCATACTTTTCAGCGGTTTCTGCTTTGTTCAGACCCTGCAACGCACCGTAGTGACGTTCGTTCAGTTTCCAGGATTTCTCAACGGGCAGCCATGCCTGATCCAGTTCGTCCAGCACATTCCACAGGGTATGGATAGCGCGTTTCAGCACAGAGGTGTAAGCAAAGTCAAAGCTGTAACCTTCCTCTTTCAGCAGCTTACCTGCTGCTTTTGCTTCGCTTACGCCTTTCTCAGACAGATCCACGTCGTACCAACCGGTGAAACGGTTTTCTTTGTTCCACTGACTTTCGCCATGACGAACCAGAACTAGCTTAGTTACAGCCATATACTTACTCCTCAAATCATTATTAAATGATAATAATTCTCATTATATTACCGTGACGAAGCAACAGCAATGCTTACGCATAACCATAGCGAAAATAGTGTCGCAGTGTAAGGTTGTTGTGAATATTGAGTTGCAAATATGTCGGTGCTTGCTGGTGATTTGAACAATATGAGGATAAAGCCCTCATCACGAGGGCTTCAGGTTACTCAGCAATAAACTGATATTCCGTCAGGCTGGAATACTCTTCGCCTGGACGCAGGAAGCAGTCCGGTTGCGGCCATTCAGGGTGGTTCGGGCTGTCCGGCAGAAACTCGCTTTCCAGGGCCAGCCCTTGCCAGTCGGCGTAAGGTTCGGTTCCTCGTGACGGCGTGCCGCCGAGGAAGTTGCCGGAGTAAAATTGCAAAGCCGGAGCGGTGGTGTAGACCTTCAGCTGCAATTTTTCATCTGCTGACCAGACATGCGCCGCCACTTTCTTGCCATCACCTTTGGCCTGCAACAAAAACGCGTGATCGTAACCTTTCACTTTGCGCTGATCGTCGTCGGCAAGAAACTCACTGGCGATGATTTTGGCACTGCGGAAATCAAAAGATGTCCCGGCGACAGATTTCAGGCCGTCGTGCGGAATGCCGCCTTCATCAACTGGCAGATATTCGTCCGCCATAATCTGCAACTTGTGATTACGCACGTCAGACTGCCCGCCGTCGAGGTTGAAATAGACGTGGTTAGTCATATTCACCGGGCAAGGTTTATCAACTGTGGCGCGATAAGTAATAGAGATACGGTTATCGTCGGTCAGACGATACTGCACCGTCGCGCCGAGATTCCCCGGAAAGCCTTGATCGCCATCTTCTGAAGTCAGGGCAAACAGCACCTGACGATCGTTCTGGTTCACAATCTGCCAGCGGCGTTTGTCGAACCCTTCCGGGCCGCCATGTAGCTGGTTAACACCCTGACTTGGCAACAGTGTCACGGTTTCACCGTTTAAGGTATAACGGCTATTGGCGATACGGTTGGCATAACGACCAATAGAGGCTCCCAGAAACGCGGCCTGATCCTGGTAGCATTCCGGGCTGGCGCAGCCGAGCAGCGCCTCGCGGACGCTGCCATCGGAAAGCGGAATACGGGCTGAAAGTAAAGTCGCACCCCAGTCCATCAGCGTGACTACCATCCCTGCGTTGTTACGCAAAGTTAACAGTCGGTACGGCTGACCATCGGGTGCCAGTGCGGGAGTTTCGTTCAGCACTGTCCTGCTCCTTGTGATGGTTTACACACGTAAAAAGTCTCTTTAATGCCTGTTTTGGCTTCATATTGTTCAGCGACAGCTTGCTGTACGGCAGGCACCAGTTCTTCCGGGATCAGCGCGACGATACAGCCGCCAAATCCGCCACCGGTCATGCGTACGCCACCTTTGTCGCCAATCACAGCTTTTACGATTTCTACCAGAGTGTCAATTTGCGGCACGGTGATTTCGAAATCATCGCGCATAGAGGCATGAGACTCCGCCATCAGCTCGCCCATACGCTTCAGGTCGCCTTGCTCCAGCGCGCTGGCTGCTTCAACGGTACGGGCGTTTTCAGTCAGGATATGACGCACGCGTTTCGCCACGATCGGATCCAGTTCATGCGCAACCGCGTTGAACTCTTCAATGGTGACATCGCGCAGGGCTGGCTGCTGGAAGAAACGCGCACCGGTTTCGCACTGTTCACGACGGGTGTTGTATTCGCTGCCAACCAGGGTACGTTTGAAGTTACTGTTGATGATGACGACAGCCACACCTTTCGGCATGGAAACGGCTTTGGTTCCCAGAGAGCGGCAATCGATCAGCAAGGCATGATCTTTCTTACCCAGTGCGGAAATTAGCTGATCCATGATCCCGCAGTTACAGCCAACAAACTGGTTTTCTGCTTCCTGACCGTTAAGCGCGATTTGTGCGCCGTCCAGCGGCAGATGATAAATCTGCTGCAATACGGTTCCGACCGCGACTTCCAGTGAGGCGGAAGAACTTAACCCGGCACCCTGCGGCACATTGCCGCTGATCACCATGTCCACACCGCCGAAGCTGTTGTTACGCAGTTGCAGATGTTTCACCACGCCACGAACGTAGTTCGCCCATTGATAGTTTTCATGCGCGACAATGGGCGCATCGAGGGAAAACTCGTCAGTCTGATTTTCATAATCGGCTGCCATTACGCGAACTTTACGGTCATCGCGTGGCGCACAGCTAATCACGGTTTGATAATCAATCGCGCAGGGCAGAACGAAACCGTCGTTGTAGTCGGTGTGTTCGCCAATAAGATTCACGCGCCCAGGCGCCTGAATGGTATGAGTGGCAGGGTAGCCAAATGCGTTGGCAAACAGAGATTGTGTTTTTTCTTTCAGACTCATTTCTTACACTCCGGATTCGCGAAAATGGATATCGCTGACTGCGCGCAAACGCTCTGCTGCCTGTTCTGCCGTCAGGTCACGCTGGGTCTCTGCCAACATTTCATAACCGACCATAAATTTACGTACAGTGGCAGAGCGCAACAGAGGTGGACAAAAGTGCGCGTGCAGCTGCCAGTGTTGATTCTCTTCGCCATTAAACGGCGCGCCGTGCCAGCCCATAGAATAGGGGAAGGAACACTGGAAGAGGTTGTCATAACGACTGGTCAGCTTTTTCAACGCCAGCGCCAAATCGCTGCGCTGGACGTCGGTCAAATCGGTGATCCGCAAAACGTGGGCTTTAGGCAACAGTAGCGTTTCGAACGGCCAGGCAGCCCAGTAGGGCACTATGGCTAACCAGTGCTCGGTTTCGACAACGGTACGACTACCGTCTGCCAGTTCACGCTGGACATAATCCACCAGCATTGGCGATTTCTGTTCGGCGAAATATTCTTTTTGCAGGCGGTCTTCACGCTCAGCTTCGTTAGGCAGGAAGCTATTTGCCCAAATCTGACCGTGCGGATGCGGGTTAGAGCACCCCATCGCCGCACCTTTGTTTTCAAAAACCTGCACCCACGGGTATGTTTTCCCTAGTTCTGCGGTTTGCTCTTGCCAGGTTTTGACGATTTCTGTCAATGCTGCAACGCTGAGCTCTGGCAGTGTTTTACTGTGATCCGGTGAAAAGCAGATCACCCGGCTGGTGCCACGCGCGCTCTGGCAACGCATCAGCGGATCGTGACTTTCCGGCGCGTCTGGCGTGTCGGACATCAGCGCCGCAAAGTCATTGGTAAAAACGTAAGTCCCGGTGTAATCGGGGTTTTTATCGCCTGTCACCCGCACATTACCTGCGCAAAGGAAGCAATCTGGATCGTGCGCAGGTAACACCTGTTTGGCTGGCGTTTCCTGCGCCCCCTGCCAGGGGCGCTTAGCGCGGTGCGGTGAAACCAGAATCCATTGCCCGGTGAGTGGGTTATAGCGGCGATGTGGATGATCAACGGGATTAAATTGCGTCATGGTCGTTCCTTAATCGGGATATCCCTGTGGATGGCGTGACTGCCAGTGCCAGGTGTCCTGCGCCATTTCGTCAAGAGTGCGCGTTACGCGCCAGTTCAGTTCGCGCTCGGCTTTGCTGGCGTCCGCCCAGTAGGCCGGAAGGTCGCCTTCGCGACGCGGTGCAAAATGATAATTAACCGGTTTGCCGCAGGCTTTGCTGAAGGCATTAACCACGTCCAGCACGCTGCTGCCTACGCCTGCGCCGAGGTTGTAGATGTGTACGCCAGGCTTGTTCGCCAGTTTTTCCATCGCCACGACGTGACCGTCCGCCAGATCCATTACGTGGATGTAATCGCGCACGCCAGTACCGTCTTCGGTCGGATAATCGTTACCAAAAATCGCCAGCGAGTCGCGACGGCCTACAGCAACCTGGGCAATGTACGGCATCAGGTTATTCGGAATGCCTTGCGGATCTTCGCCCATATCGCCCGACGGATGCGCGCCAACCGGGTTGAAGTAGCGCAGCAGGGCAATGCTCCAGTCCGGCTGGGCTTTTTGCAGGTCGGTGAGGATCTGTTCCACCATCAGTTTGCTTTTGCCATAAGGGCTTTGCGGTGTGCCGGTCGGGAAGCTTTCAACGTATGGAATTTGGGGCTGATCGCCATAGACGGTGGCGGAGGAGCTAAAAATAAAGTTTTTGACGTTCGCGGCGCGCATGGCGCTAATCAGGCGCAGAGTACCGTTGACATTGTTGTCGTAATATTCCAGCGGTTTTTGTACCGATTCGCCAACGGCTTTCAGCCCGGCGAAGTGGATCACGGTGTCGATAGCGTGATCGTGCAGGATCTCGGTCATCAACGCTTCGTTACGGATATCGCCTTCAACAAACGTCGGATGTTTGCCGCCTAAACGCTCGATAACAGGCAGTACGCTGCGCTTACTGTTACAGAGGTTATCAAGAATGATGACATCATGACCGTTTTGCAGTAATTGCACACAGGTATGACTTCCAATGTAACCGCTACCACCGGTAACCAGAACTCTCATAATTCGCTCCATCAGGCTTATGGTATGAAATAACCATAGCATAACAAAGATGCGAAAAGTGTGACATGGAATAAATTAGTGGAATCGTTTACACAAGAATTTAGCCATTTTCTATGCACAATTAAATGATTATAAAACAGAGGGTTTATGAATGATTGCGCCTTTTATCTGAAAAAAAGCGCGTTTTCATGCCTGGATGCGTTAAACCGTAGACCGGATAAGGCGTTCACACCGCATCCGGCACAGTCACTCAATTTATTTTGGTAAGCGCATAACGATAGAGGTCACCGTCTGGCACGAACTCCAGACGATGGGTAATACAGGCTGGCGCATCTTCGGCGTGGTGTGAAACAAACAACAACTGCGTTTCACCTTCGCTAATCAGCACATCAACAAATCTACGGATAAGCTGGCGATTGAGTGGATCAAGCCCCTGCAATGGTTCATCAAGAATAAGCAAGGTCGGATGCTTCACCAGTGCCCGGACGATCAATGCCAGACGCTGTTGTCCCCAGGAAAGGCTATGGAAAGGGGCGTCTGCGGTGCGTTTATCAATGCCGAGAATATCCAGCCACTGTTGCACCAGTTTTTGCTGGCGATCCGAAACGGCCTGATAAATGCCAATCGAATCAAAATAGCCAGAAAGGATCACATTACGCACAGTGGTGCTGACGCGGTAATCCAGATGCAAACTACTGCTGACGTAACCGATATGCTTTTTGATATCCCAGATGGTTTCGCCGCTGCCACGGCGTCGTCCGAAAAGCGTCAAATCGTTGCTGTAACCTTGCGGGTGATCGCCAGTAATCAGGCTTAATAACGTCGATTTTCCCGCGCCATTTGGCCCGACAATTTGCCAGTGCTCGCCTGGATTCACCTGCCAGCTAAGGTTATTAAGAATGGGGCGATCATTATAAGAAACCACGCCGTTGTTCAGCACAATGCGCGGTTCGTTGGCGGGTAAGGCGTGACGTGCTGAAGGTTCATCCGGCTCTGGTAGCTGCACGCCAGCAAGTTTCTCGCTGTGCGCCAGTTGTGCGACGAGTGCCTGTTGGAACAGTTCTTCTTTCGCGCCAGTTTCCGCTAACGTGCAATCCGCCAGCACACCGGCAAACTGGACAAATTCCGGGATCTCATCGAAGCGATTGAGCACCAGTACCAGAGTAATACCAGACTGATGTAACGAGGCGAGCAGTTCTGCCAGTTGCTGACGTGAGGCAACATCAAGGCCATCGAATGGTTCATCAAGAATCAGTAAATCAGGATCTGACATCAGCGCCTGACAGAGCAGGGTTTTACGCGTCTCGCCAGTGGAAAGGTATTTAAAGCGTCGGTCGAGGAGGGCGGTAATACCGAACTGCTGTGCCAGCTGCGCACAACGCTGTGCATCTTTAACGTCATCCTGAATGATCTCAGCCGTGGTACGCCCGGTGTCAGCTTCGCCAGGACTCAGCATATCGGTATTATTCCGCTGCCATTCGTCGCTGACGAGCTTTTGTAACTGCTCGAAGGAGAGACGAGTGATGCGGGAAAACTGGTTTTGCCGTTCGCCTTTCAAAAGCGAAAGTTCACCGGCCAGCGCGCGAGCCAGCGCCGACTTCCCGCTGCCATTTGAACCGACAAACGCCCAACTATCACCCGCGTTTAACGTTAGCTGAGACAATTGCAGCGTTTTTGTGTCGCTAAGACGAAACGTGCCTTGCAAAATTTGCAACGATGACATTTTGTATCCCATTTTTTGCAGCGATTACTGACAGGGATACGTGTTTCATAACAAATTGTCAACACGCTTAGCACAGCGTGGCGATAATTACGCTGTCGGCATTAAAGTAGGCCGTGACATTCTGCCCTTGCTTAAGAGAAGCTGCTTCATTTAATGGCACCGTGGCGCACAGGGTTTGCCCGTCGGGTAGCGCCATTAATACTTCGCACTGCTCCGCGCCGCGCTCAATATGACTAATAATGCCCGGCAATTGGTTGTCGGCGTTTTGTGCGACCGCCTTGTCCTGAGTAATACCTACCCACGGCGCTTTCAGCAGTATCAATACTTCTTTGCCTTCATCCAGACCCAGACGCGCGCCGCTTTGCGCGGTAATCGCGACTTTTAATCGTGTTTTACCATCAGCCAGTAAGACATCAACATGCTGTTGAACGTCATCATGATCGCGGGCGGTGATGGTGCCGAACCACTGGTTACGGGCGCTGGTCTGCAGTGAAAAACGTGAGATAGCTGCCAGCAGGCTGTTCAGCGGCAGGGCGTCGTCGTCACTTAATACATCAAAGGCTTTTTGCTGGATCTGCGCCAGGAGGTCATAGAGCTGAATCAGCCGCTGACCATAGCGGGTCAGGACTGCGCCGCCGCCACCTTTACCGCCTGTTGCACGCTCAACCAGAATATGCTCACTTAACTGATTCATCTCGTTAATGGCATCCCAGGCACTTTTATAGCTGATACCGGCATCTTTCGCCCCCTGGCTGATAGAACCGGAAAGGGCAATGTGTTTTAGTAGCGAAATGCGGCGTGGGTCGGCAAAGAGCTTTTGTTGAAGCTTAAGGGTGAGAAGGATTTCGGCCTGCATAACAATGTCCTGGCAAAAGTCTTATTGTGACGGAAAACGAACGCCACGCAAAGCTGACCGCACAAAAGGGGAGTGCTTTTCTGTGCTTAGCGGTTAGAATAGTGACAGGACTATATCTGGAGTTGACCATGTTAGAGTTATTAAAAAGTCTGGTATTCGCCGTAATCATGGTACCTGTCGTGATGGCCATCATCCTGGGTCTGATTTACGGTCTTGGTGAAGTATTCAACATCTTTTCTGGTGTTGGTAAAAAAGACCAGCCCGGACAAAATCATTGATTCCCTGAATGCCCGCTTAGTCGGGCATTTTCTTTTTTCTCAACTTCCTGCTTTTCCTGCCGATATTTTTTCTAGCTACCTCTCAAAGGTTAACAATAACTGCTGGGAAAATTCTGAATCAGTCGTTATATTGTTGCCTACATAACGTTACATGAAGGGGTTACCAATGGCTCGTAAATGGTTGAACTTGTTTGCCGGAGCGGCGCTCTCTTTAACTCTTGCAGGCAATGCGCTGGCAGACGAAGGGAAGATTACAGTTTTTGCGGCAGCATCACTGACCAACGCAATGCAGGACATCGCTACGCAATATAAAAAAGAGAAAGGCGTGGACGTCGTTTCTTCTTTCGCCTCGTCTTCTACCCTGGCTCGTCAGATTGAAGCGGGTGCGCCTGCGGATCTGTTTATTTCTGCCGATCAGAAATGGATGGATTATGCGGTTGATAAAAAAGCGATCGATACTGCCACGCGCCAGACATTGCTCGGCAATAGTCTGGTCGTTGTAGCACCGAAAACCAGTGCACAGAAAGATTTCACTATCGACAGTAAAACCAACTGGACTTCGCTGCTGAATGGCGGTCGCCTGGCGGTTGGCGATCCGGAACATGTCCCCGCTGGCATTTATGCGAAAGAAGCACTGCAAAAACTGGGCGCATGGGATACGCTCTCCCCGAAACTGGCTCCGGCGGAAGATGTTCGTGGGGCGCTGGCGCTGGTCGAACGTAATGAAGCTCCGCTGGGCATTGTTTACGGTTCTGACGCAGTTGCCAGCAAAGGGGTAAAAGTGGTTGCCACCTTCCCGGAAGATTCACATAAAAAAGTGGAATATCCGGTTGCTGTTGTTGAAGGGCATAACAATGCGGCAGTGAAAGCATTTTATGATTATCTGAAGGGACCGCAGGCTGCGGAAATCTTTAAACGTTACGGATTTACAACTAAGTAATGATACTGACCGATCCAGAATGGCAGGCGGTTTTACTAAGCCTGAAAGTTTCTTCCCTGGCTGTGCTGTTTAGCCTGCCGTTTGGGATCTTTTTTGCCTGGTTACTGGTGCGTTGCACGTTTCCGGGCAAAGCTCTGCTCGACAGCGTACTGCATCTACCGCTGGTGTTACCGCCCGTGGTCGTTGGTTACTTGCTGTTAGTCTCTATGGGACGGCGCGGATTTATCGGTGAACGCCTGTATGACTGGTTTGGCATTACCTTCGCCTTTAGCTGGCGCGGTGCGGTTCTCGCTGCCGCCGTCATGTCTTTTCCGCTGATGGTGCGGGCAATTCGTCTGGCGTTGGAAGGGGTTGATGTCAAACTGGAACAGGCCGCAAGAACACTGGGTGCCGGGCGCTGGCGCGTTTTCTTTACTATTACGTTACCGCTGACCTTACCAGGAATTATTGTCGGTACGGTGCTGGCTTTCGCTCGTTCGCTCGGTGAGTTTGGTGCAACTATCACCTTTGTGTCGAACATTCCTGGTGAAACGCGAACCATTCCTTCAGCCATGTATACCTTGATCCAGACTCCTGGCGGGGAAAGTGGCGCAGCGAGACTTTGCATTATCTCTATTGCGCTGGCGATGATCTCTCTGTTGATTTCAGAATGGCTGGCCAGAATCAGCCGTGAGCGGGCGGGGCGCTAATCATGCTGGAACTGAATTTTTCCCAGACGTTGGGCAACCATTGCCTGACCATTAATGAAACGCTGCCCGCCAACGGCATCACTGCTATCTTTGGCGTCTCCGGTGCCGGAAAAACCTCGCTGATTAACGCCATTAGTGGACTGACGCGTCCGCAAAAAGGGCGGATTGTCCTCAATGGTCGGGTACTAAATGATGCCGAAAAAGGTATCTGCCTGACGCCAGAAAAGCGTCGTGTTGGCTATGTGTTTCAGGATGCGCGGCTGTTTCCGCATTACAAAGTGCGTGGCAATCTGCGCTACGGCATGGCGAAAAGCATGGTCGATCAGTTCGACAAGCTGGTGGCGCTTTTAGGCATTGAACCGTTACTTGACCGTTTACCTGGCAGCCTGTCCGGTGGCGAAAAACAGCGTGTGGCGATTGGGCGGGCTTTGCTGACAGCGCCGGAATTGCTGTTGCTGGATGAACCGCTGGCGTCACTGGATATTCCGCGTAAACGCGAACTGTTGCCTTATCTGCAACGTCTGACGCGGGAAATCAACATTCCGATGTTGTATGTCAGCCATTCTCTGGATGAGATCCTCCATCTGGCAGACAGAGTGATGGTGCTGGAAAACGGTCAGGTAAAAGCCTTTGGCGCGCTGGAAGAAGTCTGGGGTAGTAGCGTGATGAATCCGTGGCTGCCGAAAGAGCAACAAAGTAGCATTCTGAAAGTGACGGTGCTTGAGCATCATCCGCATTACGCGATGACCGCGCTGGCGCTGGGCGATCAGCATTTGTGGGTCAATAAGCTGGACGCGCCGCTGCAAGCTGCGCTACGTATCCGCATTCAGGCTTCCGATGTCTCGCTGGTTTTACAGCCTCCGCAGCAAACCAGCATTCGTAACGTGTTGCGCGCAAAAGTGGTCAATAGCTATGACGACAACGGCCAGGTGGAGGTCGAACTGGAGGTCGGGGGTAAAACGCTGTGGGCGCGTATTAGCCCGTGGGCGAGGGATGAACTGGCAATCAGACCAGGCCTGTGGCTGTACGCGCAAATTAAAAGTGTGTCGATAACCGCCTGATTAAATCAGGTGGCTATAAATGAACCGGGCAATGCTGTCGGTGGTGTTATCACCAATCACAATGTTGGCGCGCGCTTTTACTGCGTCATCGGCGTTGCCCATCGCTACACCCGTTCCGGCGGCTTCCAGCATACTGATATCATTAAAGTTATCGCCGAACGCCACGACGTTTTCCATCGACCAGCCTTGCGCCTCAACCCATTTCATCAAACGTTTACCTTTGCTGTTGCCGCCGCGTGCAATATCAACCTGATCGTGCCAGGACCATTCGCACTCCAGTCCTAATTCATGTTCAACATGCTTACCAAAATGCTGCAATTGCGGCAGGTCATCGTGCGTCAGGGCGAACTTCCATACGGCGTTAACTTGTTGCGCCGTTTCAGCCAGAGAAGCGACTTGTGTGAAAGTCGGACGCTGTTCCGGCGGCAGGGTTTGCGCCCAGTTAGACGTGCGAATGACATGCCCGGTCGGGTGCTCATAGACCATTGCATCATCGACATACATCAGACCGTGAATGTGGTGTTCATTCAGCATCTCAATGAGTTGCAGGGCTTTATTAACGGGCATTGGGTCCGCTTCCAGCACGGTTTTTGCATGATAATCATACAAATAGGTGCCATTACAGCAAATAGCAGGTGTATCCAGCGCCAGCGCCTGATAAAAAGGATGAATAGCGACGTGATGGCGACCTGTGACGATGATTAATTGATAGCCTGCTTCGCGAGCGCGGGCCAGGGCTTCTATCGATGATGGAAGCAAGGTCTTTTTCGGGGTCAATAAGGTGCCGTCTAAGTCGAGAGCAATCACGCGTGTGGTCATGGCGTATTCCAGATTAAGGTTAAGAATTTTCGTCTGCGCGAATGGTACACCGATACCACTATCGGACAAAATTCTGCGTTTTAATTCAGCATTCACCGCCAAAAGCGACTAATTTTAGCTGTTACAGTCAGTTGCTAAATGCAAAGGAGCATTCATGAAGCAAACAGTTTATATCGCCAGCCCTGAGAGCCAGCAAATTCACGTCTGGAACCTGAATCATGAAGGCGCACTGACGCTGACGCAGGTTGTTGATGTGCCGGGGCAGGTGCAGCCGATGGTGGTCAGCCCGGACAAACGTTATCTCTACGTTGGCGTTCGCCCTGAGTTTCGCGTCCTGGCGTATCGTATCGCCCCGGACGACGGTGCACTGACATTCGCCGCAGAGTCGGCGCTGCCGGGTAGCCCGACGCATATTTCTACCGATCACCAGGGACAGTTTGTCTTTGTAGGTTCTTACAATGCGGGTAACGTGAGCGTAACGCGACTGGAAGATGGCCTGCCAGTGGGCGTCGTCGATGTGGTCGAGGGGCTGGACGGCTGCCATTCCGCCAATATCTCACCGGATAACCGCACGCTGTGGGTTCCGGCATTAAAGCAGGATCGCATCTGCCTGTTTACGCTCAGCGATGATGGTCATCTGGTAGCGCAGGACCCGGCGGAAGTGACGACCGTTGAAGGCGCCGGGCCGCGTCATATGGTGTTCCATCCAAACGAACAATATGCGTATTGCGTCAATGAGTTAAACAGTTCAGTGGATGTCTGGGAACTGAAAGATCCGCACGGCAATATCGAATGTGTCCAGACGCTGGATATGATGCCGGAAAACTTCTCCGACACCCGTTGGGCGGCTGATATTCATATTACTCCGGATGGTCGTCATTTATACGCCTGTGACCGTACCGCCAGTCTGATTACCGTTTTCAGCGTTTCGGAAGATGGCAGCGTGTTGAGCAAAGAAGGTTTCCAGCCAACGGAAACCCAGCCGCGCGGCTTTAACGTTGATCACAGTGGCAATTATCTGATTGCTGCCGGGCAAAAATCTCACCACATCTCAGTTTACGAAATTGTTGGCGAGCAGGGGCTACTGCATGAAAAAGGTCGCTATGCGGTCGGGCAGGGGCCGATGTGGGTGGTGGTGAACGCACACTAACCGTTGAGTTACCCGGCGCAGTATTTCCTGCGCCGGGGTATTACCCCATCTCCTGTAACGCATGTCTCTGGCGTTCGACGATATTGGTCCATAAATTGTCTTTATCATCAGTCCACAAATTAATCAGCAAGGCAAAAAAGCGTTCTGCTGCCGGAGAAAGCACGGCATCTTTGCGACGAATAATCCCCAATGTCCGACGTATAACGGGTTCCACCAGCGGGATACCAATAATAGAAGAATAGGGCGCATGAGGCATTGCCAGGCCAGGAAGCGCCGAAATCCCCAGTCCTGCTTCCACCAGTCCTAATGACGTCGAAAGATGACGCACTTCGTAAAACCAGTCCAGCTTCCAGGGTTTGTCGGACAATTTTTGCTCAATCAGCAGTCGATTGCCGCTGGAGGAGCGCACGCCAATCATTTTGTAGCCTACCAGTTCCTGCCATTCCACTAGTTGCTTTTTGGCTAATGGGTGGTCACGCCGACAGGCCAGCACAAACGGCTCGTTGACCAGTGGCATAAAATCGATGGATGAATTTGTGATGTTGTTCATGTTTATGCCAAAGTCCGATTCGTTGCACAGCACCGATTCCATGCAATTATTCGTGCCTTGTTCCAGAATTCACACTTTAATATTGGGATATAGCTCATTAAATTTGCCAATTGCCAACGGCAAGAAATAAAACACGGCGGTAGGAATACACGCTAATGTCACCATACCACGATGATAAATATTCATATCGCGAATATTAAAAAGCGTTTCATCGAATTTCTTTATTAATTCCCGCGCCTCAGGAAGCAACATTCTCCCCGCTTTTGTTAAAGTAACCTTGCGAGTTGTACGCTCAAAGAGTTGAATATGTAAATCCTCTTCCATCTTTTTTATTCTGCGCGTTAATGCAGGTTGCGTAATATTAAGTAATTTAGCAGCATTGTTAAATGAACTGGACTCTGCCAGCGTGACAAATGCTTTCATACTTGATAACTCATGCTTCATTATTACTCCGGAAAATGGAAGCGGTGCTTTTTAGTGATTTGCAGTTAAACCAGTTTAACAGCCTTTTAATCACTTAAATTAATGAAAAAATGTTATTAATCGTAAAGCTAAAGTCATTAGAGATGCTTTGCCCTTAATGTAACCATATCGCAATAAGTTATGTTTTTAAATTGAGGGCATTGTTATGAAAAAAATACCCTGCGTGATGATGCGAGGTGGAACCTCGAGGGGTGCGTTCCTGTTAGCGGAACATTTACCTGAAGATCAAACGCAGCGCGATAAAATATTGATGGCAATTATGGGTTCCGGTAATGATCTGGAAATTGACGGTATCGGCGGTGGTAATCCACTGACCAGTAAAGTCGCCATTATTAGCCGTTCCAGCGATCCGCGTGCTGATGTCGATTATTTGTTTGCGCAGGTAATCGTCCATGAGCAACGTGTCGATACCACGCCTAACTGCGGCAATATGCTGTCTGGCGTTGGGGCATTCGCCATTGAAAATGGTTTGATTGCAGCGACTTCGCCAGTTACCCGCGTACGTATCCGCAACGTCAATACTGGTACGTTCATCGAGGCTGATGTGCAAACGCCAAATGGTGTTGTCGAGTACGAGGGTAGCGCCAGAATTGACGGCGTACCGGGTACTGCCGCACCGGTTGCGCTCACTTTCCTGAATGCCGCCGGAACCAAAACCGGAAAAGTCTTCCCGACTGATAATCAGATTGATTATTTTGACGATGTCCCGGTGACCTGTATCGATATGGCGATGCCAGTCGTCATTATTCCGGCTGAATATCTGGGAAAAACAGGTTATGAATTACCGGCGGAACTGGATGCCGACAAAGCATTATTAGCCCGCATTGAATCTATCCGTCTACAAGCGGGTAAAGCAATGGGCTTAGGTGATGTCAGTAATATGGTTATCCCTAAACCTGTGCTTATTTCTCCAGCGCAGAAAGGCGGGGCAATTAATGTGCGTTATTTTATGCCGCATTCTTGCCATCGCGCGCTGGCGATAACCGGTGCTATTGCTATTTCCAGTAGTTGTGCATTGGAAGGCACCGTCACCCGACAAATCGTCCCTTCTGTAGGATATGGCAATATCAATATTGAACACCCCAGTGGTGCGCTCGACGTTCATTTAAGTAATGAAGGTCAGGATGCCACGACGTTACGCGCATCTGTTATTCGGACGACCAGAAAAATATTTTCCGGTGAAGTTTATCTTCCCTGAAAAAATTCGTTGTCAGGAAAAGGACAATCAATAAAGGACTTCTGTATGAGTCATACAGAAAGAACAGGATTTTAAATGAATAAGAAATCGTTATGGAAGCTAATTCTGATATTAGCGATCCCATGTATTATTGGCTTTATGCCAGCTCCGGCAGGATTAAGCGAACTGGCGTGGGTGCTTTTTGGTATTTACCTGGCGGCCATTGTGGGGCTGGTTATCAAGCCTTTCCCGGAACCTGTCGTACTGTTAATTGCCGTTGCTGCCTCCATGGTGGTGGTCGGTAACTTATCCGACGGTGCGTTTAAGACCACCGCCGTATTAAGCGGTTACTCTTCAGGTACCACCTGGCTGGTGTTCTCGGCGTTTACCTTAAGCGCCGCATTTGTGACCACCGGCTTAGGTAAACGTATTGCCTATTTGCTGATTGGTAAAATTGGTAGCACTACCCTGGGTCTGGGTTACGTTACGGTATTTCTCGATCTGGTACTGGCTCCGGCAACACCGTCTAACACCGCGCGTGCGGGCGGCATTGTGTTACCGATCATCAACAGCGTGGCGGTGGCTTTGGGGTCCGAACCGGAAAAAAGTCCGCGTCGTGTCGGACATTACCTGATGATGTCCATTTACATGGTCACCAAAACCACCAGCTATATGTTCTTTACCGCAATGGCGGGGAACATTCTGGCGCTGAAAATGATCAACGACATTCTGCACCTGCAAATTAGCTGGGGTGGATGGGCGCTGGCAGCCGGATTGCCGGGCATCATTATGCTGCTGGTTACCCCGCTGGTGATTTACACCATGTATCCGCCAGAAATTAAGAAGGTGGATAACAAAACCATCGCCAAAGCGGGCCTTGCCGAACTGGGACCGATGAAAATCCGCGAAAAAATGCTGCTCGGTGTCTTTGTGCTGGCGCTGCTGGGCTGGATTTTCAGTAAGTCCCTGGGGGTTGATGAATCCACCGTGGCAATCGTTGTTATGGCGACCATGCTGCTGCTGGGTATCGTTACCTGGGAAGACGTGGTTAAAAATAAAGGCGGCTGGAATACCTTAATCTGGTACGGCGGTATTATCGGCTTAAGCTCCTTATTATCGAAAGTTAAATTCTTCGAATGGTTAGCTGAAGTCTTTAAAAATAACCTGGCATTTGATGGTCACGGTAACGTTGCTTTCTTCGTTATTATTTTCCTCAGCATCATCGTTCGTTATTTCTTCGCTTCCGGTAGTGCCTATATCGTTGCTATGTTACCGGTATTTGCCATGCTGGCGAACGTCTCCGGCGCACCGTTAATGTTAACCGCGCTGGCACTGTTGTTCTCCAACTCCTATGGCGGCATGGTTACTCACTATGGCGGCGCGGCAGGTCCGGTCATCTTTGGCGTGGGTTATAACGATATTAAATCCTGGTGGTTGGTCGGTGCGGTACTGACGATATTAACCTTCCTGGTGCATATCACCCTTGGCGTGTGGTGGTGGAATATGCTGATCGGCTGGAACATGCTGTAAATATACTCGTCATACTTCAAGTTGCATGTGCTGCGTCTGCGTTCGCTCACCCCAGTCACTTACTTATGTAAGCTCCTGGGGATTCACTCGCTTGTCGCCTTCCTGCAACTCGAATTATTTAGAGTATATCCATTTATTATCTTTCTGCGCACTTCACGGTGCGCAGATATCTGGAGCATTTGATGATCAAGTTATCTGAAAAAGGCGTGTTTCTCGCCAGTAATAACGAAATAATTGCCGAAGAACATTTCACCGGCGAAATTAAAAAAGAAGAAGCAAAAAAAGGCACTATTGCCTGGTCTATTCTCTCTTCTCATAATACGTCCGGAAATATGGATAAACTTAAAATTAAGTTTGATTCATTAGCCTCTCACGATATTACCTTTGTTGGTATTGTACAGACCGCTAAAGCGTCCGGTATGGAACGTTTCCCGCTGCCGTATGTGCTGACCAACTGCCATAACTCACTCTGCGCCGTCGGCGGCACCATTAACGGTGATGACCATGTTTTTGGTTTATCGGCGGCTCAGCGTTATGGCGGTATTTTTGTGCCTCCGCATATTGCGGTCATCCATCAATATATGCGTGAGATGATGGCAGGCGGCGGCAAAATGATCCTCGGGTCAGACAGCCACACCCGTTACGGTGCATTAGGGACAATGGCAGTCGGTGAGGGTGGCGGTGAGTTGGTAAAACAGCTGCTTAATGACACCTGGGATATCGACTATCCGGGAGTTGTTGCGGTGCATTTGACCGGAAAACCTGCGCCGTATGTGGGGCCACAGGATGTGGCGCTGGCTATCATCGGTGCCGTGTTCAAAAACGGCTACGTCAAAAACAAAGTGATGGAATTCGTAGGTCCCGGTGTTGCTGCGCTCTCTACCGATTTCCGTAACAGCGTTGACGTTATGACCACTGAAACGACCTGTTTAAGTTCTGTCTGGCAAACCGATGAAGAAGTCCATAACTGGCTGGCGCTGCACGGTCGCGGCCAGGATTACTGCCAGCTTAACCCTCAACCGATGGCATACTACGATGGCTGCATCAGCGTTGATTTAAGCGCCATCAAACCAATGATTGCGCTGCCGTTCCACCCGAGCAACGTATATGAAATCGACACGCTGAACCAGAACCTGACCGACATTCTGCGTGAGATTGAAATTGAGTCCGAACGCGTGGCGCACGGTAAAGCCAAACTCTCGCTGCTGGATAAAGTGGAAAATGGTCGCCTGAAAGTGCAGCAGGGGATTATCGCGGGCTGTTCTGGCGGTAACTACGAAAACGTCATCGCGGCGGCGAATGCACTGCGCGGTCAATCCTGTGGCAACGATACCTTCTCGCTGGCGGTTTACCCGTCATCACAGCCGGTGTTTATGGATTTAGCCAAAAAAGGCGTGGTAGCAGATTTGATTGGCGCAGGCGCAATCATCAGAACCGCGTTCTGCGGCCCATGCTTTGGCGCGGGCGATACGCCAATCAACAACGGTTTGAGTATTCGCCACACCACGCGTAACTTCCCGAACCGCGAAGGCTCTAAGCCAGCCAATGGGCAGATGTCAGCAGTGGCGTTGATGGACGCTCGTTCTATCGCTGCGACTGCGGCAAACGGTGGCTATTTAACCTCTGCGAGCGAACTTGATTGCTGGGATAACGTGCCGGAGTACGCCTTCGATGTAACGCCGTATAAAAATCGTGTTTATCAGGGCTTTGTGAAAGGGGCGACCCAGCAACCGTTGATTTACGGACCGAACATTAAAGACTGGCCAGAATTGGGGGCGCTGACTGACAATATCGTCCTCAAAGTGTGCTCGAAGATCCTCGACGAAGTCACCACCACCGACGAACTGATTCCTTCCGGTGAAACCTCTTCTTATCGTTCAAATCCGATTGGTCTGGCGGAGTTTACCCTGTCACGCCGCGATCCAGGTTATGTTGGCAGAAGTAAAGCGACTGCTGAGCTGGAAAATCAGCGTCTGGCGGGGAATGTCAGCGAGCTGACAGAGGTGTTTGCGCGCATTAAGCAGATTGCTGGTCAGGAGCATATTGATCCGCTGCAAACTGAAATTGGCAGCATGGTCTATGCGGTGAAACCAGGCGATGGTTCTGCGCGTGAGCAGGCGGCGAGCTGCCAGCGTGTGATTGGCGGTCTGGCGAATATTGCCGAGGAATACGCGACTAAACGTTACCGTTCTAATGTCATCAACTGGGGGATGTTACCGCTGCAAATGGCAGAAGTGCCGAACTTTGAAGTGGGGGATTACATTTATATTCCTGGCATTAAAGCGGCGCTGGATAATCCAGGTACGACCTTCAAAGGTTATGTGATCCATGAAGATGCGCCGGTTACGGAAATTACGCTGTATATGGAAAATCTGACTGCGGAAGAGCGTGAGATTATCAAGGCGGGTAGTTTGATTAACTTCAATAAAAACCGTCAGATGTAAAAAGCGCCATGTGAATGTAGGCCGCATCCGGCACTTATTGTCGGATGCGATGCTGGCGCATCTTATCCGACCTACGAATCGCATCGACCCGTAGGCCGGATAAGGCGTTTACGCCGCATCCGGCAAATAGTTAACAACGCTTATTTCTTTGCTTCTGCAACCACTTTGCTACCCACGCCACGGTTATTGTATTCCCACATGCGGTTGTAGTTAGTGTCATTCAGATTGCGCTGTACTTCGTCGTTATCATCAACGCTGCCGGTATTACCCGCAAATGGACGATTAGAAATCACCGCGTCGGCCCACGGTTTAGCCGTGTTAAAGCCTTCGTTGATGGCGCTATCACGGATCACTACCTGACCGTTGGTATTGGCATCAACATCCAGCGAGCGGCCCAGCTGTGCGACGCCATCACCGGAGGCATTGAAACGGCTATTTACGGCAAGGAAACCGTAGTAAATATTGGACAGCGTAGCCGGTGCGAACACATACGCTTCTTGCTGAGTACGTGAGTTCACCACGCGGAATTCGGTATTATCGAACACCACTGCACCACGGCCAGAAACGATATCCACATCCCCTTCGATGTAGCTATTAGTTACCAGAGTACGCGGCTGACGATTCGTTTCCAGACGGTTTTGCACACCGCTGTTGGTGACAAAGAAAGTATTCTGACGACCAAGAATGTTAACGTTGTTGATCTGTACTTTGTCGCCATCAGTACGCAACGCCACCGCCGGATGGTTACCCGCATCTACGCTATCGCCCAGCGTGTTTTCGATGGTCAGGTTTTGCAGTTGCAGGCCATTGTTTTGTGACCAGAAGACCGCAGAACAGAGAACGCCGATGCTGTTGCTGCGTTTGCTCTGGCAACTATCGTACATATACCACGCTGGTTTACCGGGCATATATTTGCCGCGTGGGTTAACGTCATGACGCCAGTCAGCAGGGCTCATTCCACCATCAAGGGAAAGTCCAATTTTCACATCAATCGGTTTTTCGCCCATGCCGTAAACGGTGATTCCGCCCGGTGCCGCAGGGACATAAACCGTACCTTCATACTCACCTGGCATCACGGCAATATACTGGCGCTTATTGGTACGCTTGATAATCGCCGCATCTACCGCCGCCTGAATCGTGGTATGCGTTACACCTTGAGTACCCGCCGGGCCGACAACAAAATCAGGTTGCGCAGGCAGGGTAATCGGGGAAGGATTCCATGCTGCAGCACCTGGCGTCAGGGAGGAAAAATAGTGTTGAGCATCGAAATTCTGCGCTTCTTTTGCCGACAGAATCGGGCGAGAAGACGTACCAGGTGCTACTTGATCGGAAGGGCGTTGATCGGGCGGTGTTGAGCTACAGGCGGTCAGCGTCACGCCAAAAGCCAGTGCCAGCGCCAGACGGGAAACTGAAAATGTGTTCACAGGTTGCTCCGGGCTTTGAAATGGAAAAATGAATCCGTTGAAGCCTGCTTTTTTATACTAACTTTAGCGAAACGGGAAGGTAAAAAGACAAAAAGTTGTTTTTAATACCTTTAAGTGATGTCAGATGGCCTTGCACCATCTGACAGAACATTTAACTGAACATCGCGGTAATTGATGCGCTGGCGAGAGAGTGGAAATGAACGTTAAAACCGACCATCGCGCCGCTGGCACCTTCATCGACATCAATACGTTCTACATTCAGCGCGTGAACAGTAAAAATGTAGCGATGAGTTTCGCCTTTTGGCGGCGCGGCGCCACCGTATCCGGCTTTACCAAAATCGGTACGTGTCTGGAGCACGCCATCAGGGATTGCCACCAGACCAGAGCCAAACCCCTGCGGTAATACGCGGGTATCAGCGGGTAAGTTAACAACTACCCAGTGCCACCAGCCGGAGCCGGTTGGCGCATCCGGGTCGTAGCAGGTGACAACAAAACTTTTCGTTCCCGCAGGAACATCATCCCACGCCAGATGTGGCGAAATATTATCGCCATCGTAACCCATGCCGTTAAAGACATGACGATGCGGCAACTTATCGCCATCGCGCAGATCATTACTGATGAGTTTCATGAACCCTCCTTTCTAGTTTGCAGAAAGTGTAGCCAGAAACCCACACGCTGACTTCCCGTTATTGGCAAAAAAATGTTTCATCCTGCACCGCACGGTTAACCGCTGCGGTCAGACGCTGCAACTGTTGCGGGAGAATAATATAGGGCGGCATCAGGTAAATCAGTTTGCCAAAAGGCCGGATCCATACCCCCTGTTCGACAAAGAATTTTTGCAGCGCCGCCATATTCACCGGACGAGTGGTTTCGACCACGCCAATTGCCCCCAGTACGCGCACATCGGCAACCATTTCGGCGTCACGGGCTGGTGCCAGTTGCTCACGTAGTTGCGCTTCAATATTTGCCACCTGCTGGTGCCATTTACCGGATTCAATAATCGTCAGGCTGGCGTTCGCTGCCGCGCAGGCCAGTGGATTGCCCATAAAAGTTGGCCCGTGCATAAAGCAACCAGCTTCGCCGTTACTGATGGTTTCTGCAACCTCGCGCGTGGTGAGCGTGGCTGAAAGGGTCATCGTGCCGCCGGTTAAGGCTTTACCGAGGCATAAAATGTCCGGCGCAATCCCCGCATGTTCACAGGCAAACAGTTTGCCGGTACGACCAAATCCGGTGGCGATTTCGTCAGCAATCAGCAAGATACCTTCACGATCGCACATTTTGCGGATTCGTTTTAACCATTCCGGATGGTAGATGCGCATCCCGCCTGCGCCCTGGACAATCGGTTCAATGATCACCGCAGCGATTTCATGACGATGCGCCGCCATCAGGCGCGCAAAGCCTACCATATCGCGCTCATCCCATTCGCCGTCCATGCGGCTTTGCGGGGCTGGAGCAAACAAGTTTTCTGGCAGATAGCCTTTCCACAGGCTGTGCATAGAGTTGTCAGGATCGCATACCGACATCGCGCCAAAAGTATCGCCATGATAACCATTGCGGAAGGTCAGAAAACGCTGGCGCGCTTCGCCTTTGGCCTGCCAGTACTGCAACGCCATCTTCATCGCCACTTCCACCGCTACGGAGCCGGAGTCTGCGAGAAAAACGCACTCCAGTGGTTGCGGCGTCATCGCCACCAGTTTGCGGCATAGCTCGATGGCGGGCGCATGGGTGATACCGCCAAACATCACATGCGACATGGCATCAATTTGCGACTTCATCGCCGCATTAAGCTGCGGGTGATTGTAGCCGTGGATCGCCGCCCACCAGGACGACATACCGTCAACCAGGCGTCTGCCGTCAGACAAAATCAGCTCGCAACCTTCCGCGCTCGCCACCGGATAAACCGGCAGCGGGGAGGTCATGGATGTGTACGGGTGCCAGATATGGCGTTGGTCAAAGGCAAGATCGTCCATTGTCATAATCGACTTGTAAACCAAAATGAAAAGATTTAGGTTTACAAGTCTACACCGAATTAACAACAAAAAACACGTTTTGGAGAAGCCCCATGGCTCACCGCCCACGCTGGACATTGTCGCAAGTCACAGAATTATTTGAAAAACCGTTGCTGGATCTGCTGTTTGAAGCGCAGCAGGTGCATCGTCAGCATTTCGATCCTCGTCAGGTACAGGTCAGCACTTTGCTGTCGATTAAGACCGGAGCTTGTCCGGAAGACTGCAAATACTGCCCGCAAAGCTCGCGCTACAAAACCGGGCTGGAAGCCGAGCGGTTGATGGAAGTTGAACAGGTGCTGGAGTCGGCGCGCAAAGCGAAAGCGGCGGGATCGACACGTTTCTGCATGGGCGCGGCGTGGAAGAATCCGCACGAACGCGATATGCCCTATCTCGAGCAGATGGTGCAGGGGGTAAAAGCGATGGGGCTGGAGGCGTGTATGACGCTGGGGACATTAAGTGAATCCCAGGCGCAGCGCCTTGCGAATGCCGGGCTGGATTACTACAACCACAACCTCGACACCTCGCCGGAGTTTTACGGCAATATCATTACCACGCGTACCTACCAGGAACGCCTCGATACGCTGGAAAAAGTGCGCGATGCCGGGATCAAAGTCTGCTCAGGTGGCATTGTGGGCTTAGGCGAAACGGTGAAAGATCGCGCCGGATTATTGCTGCAACTGGCAAACCTGCCGACGCCGCCGGAAAGCGTACCAATCAACATGCTGGTGAAGGTGAAAGGCACGCCGCTGGCGGATAACGATGATGTCGATGCCTTTGATTTTATTCGCACCATTGCGGTGGCGCGGATCCTGATGCCGACCTCTTATGTGCGCCTTTCTGCCGGACGCGAGCAGATGAACGAACAGACTCAGGCGATGTGCTTTATGGCCGGAGCTAACTCGATTTTCTACGGTTGCAAACTGCTGACCACGCCGAATCCGGAAGAAGATAAAGACCTGCAACTGTTCCGCAAACTGGGGCTGAATCCGCAACAAACCGCCGTTCTGGCGGGCGATAACGAACAACAGCAACGTCTGGAACAGGCGCTGATGACCCCGGACACCGACGAATACTACAACGCGGCAGCCCTATGACCTGGCAGGAGAAGATTAACGCGGCGCTCGATGCGCGGCGTGCTGCCGATGCCCTGCGTTGCCGTTATCCGGTGGCACAAGGCGCCGGACGCTGGCTGGTGGCGGACGAACGGCAGTATCTGAACTTTTCCAGTAACGATTACTTAGGTTTAAGCCATCATCCGCAAATTATCCGTGCCTGGCAGCAGGGGGCGGAGCAATTTGGCGTCGGTAGTGGCGGTTCCGGTCACGTCAGCGGTTATAGCGTGGCGCATCAGGCGCTGGAAGAAGAACTGGCCGAGTGGCTGGGTTATTCGCGGGCGCTGCTGTTTATCTCCGGTTTTGCCGCTAATCAGGCGGTCATTGCCGCGATGATGGCGAAAGATGACCGCATCGTTGCCGACCGGCTTAGCCACGCCTCCTTGCAGGAAGCGGCCAGTTTAAGTCCGGCGCAGCTTCGCCGTTTTGCTCATAACGATGTCGCTCATCTGGCGCGCCTGCTTGCTTCCTCCTGTCCAGGGTTGCGACTGGTGGTGACAGAAGGCGTATTCAGTATGGATGGCGATAGTGCGCCGCTGACGGAAATCCACCGTGAGACGCAACAGCACAATGGCTGGTTGATGGTCGACGATGCCCACGGTACGGGTGTTATCGGTGAACAGGGGCGCGGTAGCTGCTGGCAACAGCAGGTGAGGCCGGAATTGCTGGTGGTTACGTTTGGCAAAGGATTTGGTGTCAGCGGTGCGGCGGTGCTTTGCTCTGAAACTGTGGCGGATTATCTGCTGCAATTTGCCCGCCATCTTATCTATAGCACCAGTATGCCGCCCGCTCAGGCGCAGGCATTACGTGCGTCGCTGGCGGTCATTCGCCGTGATGAGGGTGATGCACGGCGCGAAAAACTGGCGTCACTCATTGCGCGTTTTCGTGCCGGAGTACAGGATTTGCCGTTTACGCTTGCTGATTCATGCAGCGCCATCCAGCCATTGATCGTCGGTGATAACAGCCGTGCGTTACAACTGGCAGAAAAACTGCGCCAGCAAGGCTGCTGGGTCACGGCGATTCGCCCGCCAACCGTACCCGCTGGTACTGCGCGACTGCGCTTAACGCTAACCGCAGCGCATGAAATGCAGGATATCGACCGTCTGCTGGAGGTGCTGCATGGCAACGGTTAATAAACAAGCCATTGCAGCGGCATTTGGTCGGGCAGCCTCACAGTATGAGCAACACGCAGAGTTACAGCGTCAGAGCGCCGATGCCTTGCTGGCAATGCTCCCGCAACGCAAATACGCCCGTGTGCTGGACGCTGGCTGTGGACCTGGCTGGATGAGCCGCCACTGGCGCGAGCGCAGCGAGCAGGTGATGGCGTTAGATCTCTCGCCGCCAATGCTTGCCCAGGCACGCCAGAAGGATGCCGCAGATCATTATCTGGCGGGGGATATCGAATCCCTGCCGTTAGCGACTGCGACGTTCGATCTTGCATGGAGCAATCTCGCGGTGCAGTGGTGCGGTAATTTATCCACGGCATTAGGTGAGCTTTGTCGCGTAGTACGCCCCGGCGGCGTGGTGGCATTTACCACGCTGGCGCAGGGATCGCTCCCTGAATTACATCAGGCGTGGCAAGCGGTAGATGAACGGCCTCATGCTAATCACTTTTTACTACCCGCTGACATTGAACAGGCGCTGAAAGGCTTATGTTATCAACACCATCTTCAACCCATCACTCTGTGCTTTGATGATGCGCTCAGTGCCATGCGTTCGCTGAAAGGCATTGGCGCAACGCATCTTCACGCAGGGCGCGATCAGCGAGTATTAACCCGTTCACAGTTACAACAACTGCAACTGGCCTGGCCGCAACAGCAGGGGCGATATCCCCTGACTTATTATCTTTTTTTGGGAGTAATTACTCGTGAGTAAACGCTATTTTGTCACCGGAACGGACACCGAAGTGGGTAAAACCGTTGCCAGTTGCGCACTGTTGCAGGCCGCGAAGGCCGCAGGTTACCGGACGGCAGGCTACAAACCCGTTGCCTCTGGTAGCGAAATGACTGCAGAAGGTTTACGCAACAGCGATGCACTGGCGTTACAGCGCAACAGCAGCCTGCAGCTGGATTACGCCACGGTGAATCTATATACCTTCGAAGAGCCGACCTCGCCGCATATCATCAGCGCGCAAGAGGGCAGGCCAATTGACCCATTGGTGATGAGTGCCGGATTACGTGCGCTGGAACACCAGGCTGAGTGGGTGCTGATAGAGGGCGCGGGCGGCTGGTTTACGCCGCTTTCGGATTCCTTCACGTTTGCAGATTGGGTAACGCAGGAACACCTGCCGGTGATACTGGTGGTAGGCGTGAAACTCGGCTGTATTAATCATGCGATGCTGACAGCACAGGCAGTACAGCAGGCAGGGCTAACACTCGCAGGCTGGGTGGCGAACGATGTCACGCCGCAGGGTAAACGCCACAGTGAATATATGGCTACGCTCACCCGAATGATCCCCGCGCCGCTGCTGGGGGAAATTCCCTGGCTTCAGGAAAATCCAGAAAGTGCGCTAACCGGAAAATATATAAATCTCACATCACTGAAGTAGCAAAAAAATTGGTTGAATTGCGAGCGAGATCGCGTCTTCGGTCGCCCGTAATTTAACCAACCAAATGCTAAAAAAATCGCGAAAAAAATTTTACCCCGGCATTATACGATTAGTATGGGAATTGCCCAGGCGGCTGGACATAGGGGCTGCAGGTAGTTATCCACTATTCCTGTGGATAACCATGTGCATTAGAGTTAGAAAACGTAAGGTAAGCGAGAGAATACGCGGCTTGCACGCAAATTGGCGCTAAAGACGGCTTAAATAAATATTTTTTATTTTTCAATCTGTTAGATAAATGCAATGGCTGTCAGGAAAGTGTCATCTCCTGCAATAAATCCGTCATCAGCCATCTTGACAAATGTTAAAAAAGCCATTGCTCTGGGGATAACCCTGCAGACCAGAGTTTTATCTCGTCACAGGGTCAATTTTGCCTACGGTTGAGACCTTAGTTTACGGCGTAACAGAAATGTTGTGGTGTGAGACTGTTTTTTTATCCAGTATAATTTATTGGCATTATTAATCATGACGAGTAAAATTACACACCTGCCCGCCCATTCCTTCAGGTAGCAACTCATGAGTAAACCATTCAAACTGAATTCCGCGTTTAAACCTTCTGGCGATCAGCCGGAGGCGATTCGACGCCTCAAAGAGGGGCTGGAGGATGGCCTCGCGCATCAGACTCTGCTTGGCGTGACGGGGTCGGGGAAAACCTTCACTATTGCTAATGTCATCGCTGACCTGCAACGCCCAACCATGGTGCTGGCGCCCAACAAAACGCTGGCAGCGCAACTATATGGTGAGATGAAAGAGTTCTTCCCGGAAAACGCGGTGGAGTATTTCGTCTCCTATTACGATTACTATCAGCCAGAAGCCTATGTTCCGAGTTCAGATACGTTTATTGAGAAAGATGCCTCAGTAAACGAACATATCGAACAGATGCGACTTTCAGCAACCAAAGCGTTGCTGGAGCGGCGAGATGTCATTGTCGTAGCGTCAGTTTCCGCAATTTATGGTCTGGGCGATCCTGATTTATATCTCAAGATGATGCTGCACCTCACGGTCGGTATGATTATCGATCAGCGCGCGATCCTGCGTCGCCTGGCGGAGTTGCAATACACCCGCAACGACCAGGCATTCCAGCGCGGCACTTTTCGCGTGCGGGGTGAGGTGATCGACATCTTCCCGGCAGAGTCCGACGACGTTGCGCTACGTGTAGAATTGTTCGACGAAGAAGTGGAACGTCTCTCGCTTTTCGACCCACTAACCGGGCAGATTATCTCGACCATTGCGCGTTATACCATCTACCCGAAAACGCACTATGTTACGCCGCGCGAGCGCATTGTGCAGGCGATGGAAGAGATTAAAGAAGAACTGGCGGATCGGCGCAAGGTACTGCTGGCAAATAACAAGTTGCTGGAAGAGCAGCGGCTGACCCAGCGTACCCAGTTTGATCTGGAGATGATGAATGAGCTGGGATATTGCTCGGGCATCGAAAACTATTCTCGCTTTCTTTCCGGGCGTGGGCCTGGCGAGCCACCGCCGACGCTGTTTGATTACCTGCCTGCCGATGGGCTGCTGGTGGTTGATGAATCACACGTCACCATTCCGCAGATAGGCGGTATGTATCGCGGCGACCGGGCGCGTAAAGAAACGCTGGTGGAGTATGGTTTCCGCCTGCCATCGGCGCTGGATAACCGTCCGCTGAAGTTTGAAGAGTTCGAAGCATTAGCCCCGCAAACCATCTATGTTTCCGCGACGCCCGGCAACTATGAACTGGAGAAATCTGGCGGCGACGTGGTGGATCAGGTGGTGCGTCCAACCGGATTGCTTGATCCAATTATCGAAGTGCGTCCGGTCGCGACCCAGGTCGATGATCTTCTTTCAGAAATTCGCCTGCGGGCGGCAATTAACGAACGCGTTCTGGTGACGACGCTGACCAAGCGGATGGCGGAAGACCTCACCGAATATCTCGAAGAACACGGCGAGCGCGTGCGTTATCTTCACTCCGACATTGATACCGTTGAACGTATGGAAATCATCCGCGACTTGCGTCTGGGCGAGTTCGATGTGCTGGTGGGGATCAACTTACTGCGCGAAGGTCTGGATATGCCGGAAGTGTCGCTGGTGGCAATCCTCGACGCCGACAAAGAGGGCTTCCTGCGTTCTGAACGTTCGTTGATCCAGACCATTGGTCGTGCGGCACGTAACGTTAACGGTAAAGCGATTCTCTACGGCGATAAGATAACCCCGTCAATGGCGAAAGCGATTGGCGAAACCGAACGTCGCCGCGAGAAACAGCAGAAGTACAACGAAGAGCATGGCATTACACCACAAGGGCTGAACAAGAAAGTGGTCGATATCCTGGCGCTGGGGCAGAACATTGCTAAAACCAAAGCCAAGGGTAGAGGGAAAGCGCGCGCGATTGTTGAGCCGGATAATATGCCGATGGATATGTCGCCAAAAGCGTTGCAGCAGAAAATCCATGAACTGGAAGGGCAGATGATGAAACACGCGCAAAACCTGGAGTTCGAAGAGGCGGCGCAAATTCGTGACCAGTTGCATCAGTTGCGTGAGCTGTTTATTGCGGCTTCGTGACGAGATGAAAAAGCCGGAATGTTCTTCTGGTTTGAGGCTGATGAGAAACGTAAAATTGCCTGATGCGCTACGCTTATCAGGCCTACATGCACTCTGCAATATATTGAATTTGCGCGATTTGTAGGCCGGATAAGGCGTTCACGCCGCATCCGACATGAACAACGCGCACTTTGTCTGCAATCTGACGCCGGAATGTTCTTCCGGTTTTCCGTTAACCCAACGCCTGTAACGCCTTTTCCAGTGCGTTATGTAACAACTGGCGGTCATGACGATAGGGGATATCGCTGGCCTCCAGTACGTCCTGAATCACTATTCTGTCGGTGACCGCAGAAACATCCACTTTCGGCCCAACGACGACGGCATCAATAACCTTCTTGCCGACATACTGCTCCATAATCGCCAGCTTATTTTCCAGTTTCAGATTCGCCGCTGGTAGGCTAAGTTCACGTCCCAGATTGCCGATATAGACCATCGGTGCTGGCGTGCGGCGTAATGCCTGCGCCATTTCCTTAAGCAGCAGGATCGGCATCAGGCTGGTATAAAAACTGCCTGGCCCGATAAGAATCAGATCTGCTTCATTGATAGCATGTACAGCTTCACGCGTAGCAGGCACATTAGGGGTTAACAGTAATTCCTGAATCGGCGTGGTTAACTGGTCAATATTTACCTCGCCGTAAACTTCATGCCCCTGATCGTCAATCGCCATCAGATCAACGGGATGCTCTGACATCGGAATCAAATGCGCATCCACTTTCAGCAGATTACGAATTAAATTGATGGCTTCCAGAGGCCGCACGCTAAGGTGGTCCAGCGCCTTTAACATCAGGTTTCCAAGGTTATGCCCGGAAAGCTCGCCATTACCGCCAAAACGATATTCAAACATCGCGGAAGCGACGCTGGGTTCTGTAATTAACTGATTAAGACAGTTGCGCATATCGCCCCAGGCAATACCGCCTTCTGAGCGGCGAATACGCCCTGTTGAACCACCGTTATCGGTGGTGGTCACAATGCCCGTTAAACGAGAACCCAAAGACGAAAGTGATGAGAGAACGCGTCCCAGTCCATGCCCTCCGCCGAGAGCAACGACACGATCAAGGTCAGCCAGCGTACGATTGCGCATATAAATTCCTGAAGTCAGATTATCCGCGCTACAGTAGCGCAACTGACAGGGAAACAGCAATTAACCCGCCAAAATTGAGGATACAAATAATTGTTTTCTACCTCTAAAGGACGATATACGCACTGCATTGCTGATGATGTACATCAAAGTAAAACCATCATTTTCCCTTATTCTGTAGGGAAATAGCACGATCATGACGCTATATACATGATTACATAGCGAAAAGTGTGAATGGTAAAAATCTCATTTACACGCTAGTATCGGCATAACCACTAAACACTCTAGCCTCTGCACCTGGGTCAACTGATACGGTGCTTTGGCCGTGACAATGCTCATAAAGATTGCCACCAGGGCGAAGGAAGAAATGACTTCGCCTCCCGTATCTGGAAAGGTGTACATGGCTTCACAACTGACTGATGCATTTGCGCGTAAGTTTTACTACTTGCGCCTGTCGATTACCGATGTGTGTAACTTTCGTTGCACCTACTGCCTGCCGGATGGCTACAAGCCGAGCGGCGTCACTAATAAAGGCTTCCTGACCGTCGATGAAATTCGTCGGGTTACTCGCGCCTTCGCCAGTCTGGGCACCGAAAAAGTGCGTCTGACAGGCGGCGAGCCGTCTTTACGTCGCGACTTTACCGATATCATCGCCGCTGTGCGGGAAAACGACGCTATTCGCCAGATTGCGGTCACCACCAATGGTTATCGCCTGGAACGCGATGTCGCGAACTGGCGCGATGCAGGCCTGACGGGCATTAACGTCAGCGTTGATAGCCTCGACGCCCGTCAGTTTCATGCCATTACCGGGCAGGATAAATTCAACCAGGTAATGGCAGGCATCGATGCTGCATTTGAAGCCGGGTTTGAGAAGGTTAAAGTCAATACCGTGCTGATGCGGGATGTCAATCATCATCAACTCGACACCTTTCTGAACTGGATCCAGCATCGCCCCATTCAGCTGCGTTTTATCGAACTGATGGAAACGGGCGAGGGCAGCGAACTCTTCCGCAAGCACCATATTTCTGGTCAGGTTCTGCGTGACGAGCTGCTGCGTCGCGGCTGGATCCATCAGCTTCGTCAACGCAGCGACGGCCCCGCACAAGTCTTTTGTCATCCGGATTACGCCGGAGAGATCGGCCTTATCATGCCGTATGAAAAAGACTTCTGCGCCACCTGCAACCGCCTGCGCGTCTCCTCCATTGGTAAACTCCATCTCTGCCTGTTTGGTGAAGGCGGCGTTAACCTGCGCGATCTGCTGGAAGACGATACCCAGCAACAGGCGCTGGAAGCGCGTATTTCGGCGGCGCTGCGGGAGAAAAAACAGACCCATTTCCTGCATCAAAACAACACCGGTATTACGCAAAACTTATCGTACATTGGCGGTTAAAACGTCAAAAGGAGAGATCAGATGAGTCAGGTAAGCACTGAATTTATCCCGACCCGTATTGCTATTCTTACGGTTTCTAATCGTCGCGGTGAAGAAGACGATACCTCCGGTCACTATCTGCGCGACTCGGCGCAGGAAGCAGGCCATCACGTTGTCGATAAAGCCATTGTCAAAGAAAACCGCTACGCCATTCGCGCTCAGGTATCTGCGTGGATCGCCAGTGACGATGTACAAGTGGTGCTGATTACAGGTGGTACTGGCCTGACAGAAGGCGATCAGGCGCCAGAAGCACTGTTGCCGCTGTTCGATCGTGAAGTCGAAGGCTTCGGCGAAGTGTTCCGTATGCTGTCGTTCGAAGAGATTGGCACCGCAACGCTGCAATCTCGGGCGGTGGCGGGTGTTGCTAACAAAACGCTGATTTTCGCGATGCCCGGCTCGACTAAAGCGTGCCGCACCGCCTGGGAAAATATCATCGCCCCGCAGCTGGATGCCCGTACGCGTCCGTGCAATTTCCATCCACATTTGAAGAAATAAGTATGTCGCAACTGACCCATATCAACGCCGCTGGCGAAGCGCACATGGTGGATGTCTCCGCCAAAGCGGAAACTGTGCGTGAAGCGCGCGCCGAAGCCTTTGTCACCATGCGCAGTGAGACGCTGGCGATGATCATTGATGGTCGCCATCACAAAGGCGACGTATTTGCCACTGCGCGCATTGCCGGTATTCAGGCGGCAAAACGCACCTGGGATCTGATCCCGCTTTGTCATCCGCTGATGCTCAGCAAAGTTGAAGTCAATTTACAGGCTGAGCCGGAACATAATCGGGTACGAATTGAAACGCTTTGCCGCCTGACCGGGAAAACGGGTGTCGAAATGGAAGCATTAACCGCAGCCTCCGTGGCGGCGCTGACCATTTATGACATGTGCAAAGCGGTGCAAAAAGATATGGTGATTGGTCCGGTACGTTTGCTGGCGAAGAGCGGCGGCAAGTCGGGTGATTTTAAGGTGGAAGCGGATGATTAAAGTTCTTTTTTTCGCCCAGGTGCGCGAGTTGGTGGGAACAGATGCAACCGAAGTGGCTGCGGATTTCCCAACCGTTGAAGCGTTACGCCAACACCTGGCAGCGCAGAGCGATCGCTGGGCGCTGGCGCTGGAAGATGGCAAATTGCTGGCTGCCGTCAACCAGACGCTGGTGAGTTTTGACCATCCGCTGACTGACGGCGACGAAGTTGCTTTCTTCCCGCCGGTAACCGGAGGTTAAGATGGCAGAAACCAAAATTGTTGTCGGATCTCAGCCTTTTAGCGTTGGGGAAGAGTACCCGTGGCTGGCTGAGCGTGACGAAGATGGTGCAGTGGTCACGTTTACCGGTAAGGTGCGCAACCATAACCTGGGCGACAGCGTCAAAGCATTAACCCTCGAACACTATCCGGGGATGACGGAAAAAGCACTGGCGGAAATCGTGGATGAGGCGCGTAACCGCTGGTCGCTGGGGAGAGTCACGGTGATTCATCGCATTGGCGAATTATGGCCGGGCGATGAAATCGTATTTGTCGGGGTCACCAGCGCGCATCGTAGCAGCGCGTTTGAAGCCGGGCAGTTTATTATGGACTATCTCAAAACCCGCGCACCGTTCTGGAAGCGCGAAGCCACGCCGGAAGGCGACCGCTGGGTTGAAGCCCGGGAGAGCGATCAGCAGGCGGCGAAACGCTGGTAGTTTTTTGTTGGCCGGATAAGGCACCGCTGCATCCGGCAATTTCATCGCTCTGGACATACGTTTACGCTGCGTCGATGCACACCCTCATCATTTGCAGTATCCTTTAGATATTCCTTATATCTTCAGGAGAAAGTCATGGACAGATTCCCACGTTCAGATTCAATCGTACAACCCCGTGCTGGCTTGCAAACCTATATGGCGCAAGTCTATGGCTGGATGACAGTTGGTTTGTTACTGACCGCATTTGTTGCCTGGTATGCAGCCAACTCTGCTGCCGTTATGGAGCTGCTATTCACTAACCGTGTCTTCTTAATCGGTTTGATAATCGCGCAATTAGCTCTGGTTATCGTGTTATCAGCGATGATTCAAAAACTCAGCGCGGGCGTAACGACGATGCTCTTTATGCTTTATTCGGCGCTAACGGGCTTAACGCTCTCCAGTATTTTCATTGTCTACACTGCCGCCTCTATTGCCAGTACCTTCGTTGTCACCGCCGGGATGTTCGGCGCGATGAGTCTGTATGGTTACACCACGAAACGCGATTTAAGTGGCTTCGGCAATATGCTATTTATGGCATTAATTGGTATCGTCATAGCCTCGCTGGTGAACTTCTGGCTGAAAAGCGAAGCATTAATGTGGGCAGTCACTTACATCGGCGTGATTGTCTTTGTTGGACTGACGGCGTATGACACTCAGAAACTGAAAAATATGGGTGAACAGATTGATACCCGCGACACGTCGAACCTGCGTAAATATTCCATTCTTGGCGCCTTAACGTTGTATCTGGACTTCATCAACCTGTTCCTGATGTTGCTGCGGATCTTTGGCAACCGCCGTTAAACGCATTTCTTATAAAAATCCCGGAACGACACCGGGATTTTTTATCTATTCGATAATAAGTATATATTTAAAAAATAGACATAAAGATATAATTCACATTGATTATATCTATGCATATGATGCATTTTTATAAATCTGGTATACCTATAAGAAAATAGAGTACAATCCTACGGTTTTATTAATGGCTGGCGATATTCATCTGTTAAATAAATGCTTGCGGGTAAAAATCAATCATCTGCTGATAATATATTTTAATGGGATTAATTTTTAAATATATATTCATATAATAAATGGATCAGGGTTCTATGTCTTTCGTATTACCATCGATAACGGCTTATCCTCGGCAGTCAAAAAAATACATTTTCATCGCATTGCTACTTGTGTCTGTATTACTCCAGCTTTGGCCTGTTTATTTTTTACAGCCATTGAGAGTTATCCTGCGCGTCGGTATCTGCAACTTGCTAATCATCCTGTGTTTGACAGGGTGTTATCGATTATTTGTTGGGAAAATAGTCGCATTGAGTGTGTCACTATTATTGACCATTAATTTTATAGTCGCGCTTTGTACATGGCAAATTTATCAAAGTGAATTTAATATTATCTTTGCAATGAGTATCATGGAAACCCACTGGTCTGAAGTGAAAGCAATGTCGGGGTTATATCTATCCTGGATGCCAGTATGTGTTGTTTATTTCTTGCTGACTTATTTTTCTATACCCATGGGCGTTAAGTGTGTGTCTACTAAGGTTCAATGTGCATCACTGGTGATACTATTAATATTTATCTCATGGTTTAGTTACAATCAATGGAGTAAACAGAAAAAAGATGGTCTTGGAGGATACTCTCCATTAAGCTCCAGGGTGTTAAGATTTACACCATTTTATACCGCTGCCGATTTTATTATTGCTTATCGAGATATTTCTTTTGCCAGAGAAATAAAACAAATTGATATGGATTTACCGGGATTGATCGCTAAAGAAACGGATATTGAAAATTATGTTATTATCGTAGGGGAGTCTGTACGGCGCAGTAATATGAGTTTGTATGGCTTTGGTATCAATACCACGCCTGTACAAAATGAGATTGGACCACAGGCGCTTATCTTTGATAATGCAGTTTCTCCAGCGGCGGCAACAGTAACTTCTGTTCCGATGATCCTCAGTAAAGCGACAACAGAAAGTTTTACCACTGCGGACTTATCAAATAATGTTATTGCCGTAGCTAATAAAGTGGGGTATCAGACTACCTGGTTAAGTACCGTGGGTATGTCCGGGAAGCATAATAACTATATTACGCTCATTGGTCGTTCCAGTAATAATACACATTGGGTAAGCGAGGAATACGATGATAGCCTTCTGCCGTTGTTGGATGAAGCATTAAAAGTCAAGGGTAAGAAATTAATACTGCTACATGGTAATGGTAGCCATGAAATTGCCTGTACACGCTACCCTGAATGGGCAGATAAAATTAAAACTGGGGATAAATACGAGGATTGCTACAACAACTCCATACGATTTACCGATTACATCATTGGCGAAATCATGAAAAGACTGGAGGGAAGTAAATCCTCATTACTCTATTTTTCTGACCACGGTCTGGAGAAAAATCCCAATATTCCATCGTATTATATGCACGCCGCAGATACTCCCAGTAAAGAAGCCTACGATGTACCGCAATTTATCTGGTATAGCCAGGCTGCTATCGCCAGTCAACCGCGTAAACTTGGACACATTCAAGAAGTTTATTCATTGCTTAATAACTATGCGATGATTCTTGACTGGCTGGGCATCTCTACCCACGAAGAGCATTGCAATTCGCCATTATCTCAGTGTTATCGTCCGCACTCCTCTATTCCAGTAACTGATGGCACCCGTGCCAAAATATTTGAATATAAAGATCTGCGAGACACCTTTACATCACCGAAGAAAAAGGTTTCTTATCGCGAAGCCAGTCTGAATCCGCTGTAATTTTATGCTGAGAGGACATCGCCAGATGTCCCCTGATGATTACTAAGGAAACAACAAACATTACTCTGGCGTAAAACATACTTTGTTAAAGGGCTGTAGCGTATCAGAATGCAGAAACGCATTAGTTGTGTAGGGCGGGTAAGGCGTTCACGCCGCATCCGCCATGAACAAATAGCACGTTGCTAACAATCTGCACAAACCAAAGAACTTAACTGAACATCACATCGCCGCTTCATTTTTCGCCCGTAGCTTCTTCGCCTGACTTTCCAGCAACAGGTAACAGATCAGCGCCAGCAGCAGCGGGATAAAGTAGTACAGGACACGGTAAGCGAGTAGGGCGGCGATAATCGTTCCTTTGGATGTATGTTCCCCTGCCAGTAGCGCGATAAACACCGCTTCCAGCACACCAATCCCCGCCGGAATATGCACGATGACACCAGCAATACTACTAACCAGCAACACGCCCAGTACAAAGAAATAGTTCACGCTTTGACCGAGTAACAGCCAGATAATCGCTCCCATTACCATCCAGTTAACGCTGGAAATCAGCATCTGGGCGAGGGCGAATTTCCATGAAGGTAGCACCAGCTTTTGCCCTTTGATGGTCATATGGCGGTGTTTAGCGAAGGCGCAAAACCATAAATAGACTGCAATTATCAGCAGCAAACCAATGCCGAGAATACGCAGCGTGGTTTGATCGATATACCAGTGATCCGGCAGTTCCACCACGCCCACGGTAAAAATAATCCCGGCCAGCAAAATATAGCCCAGCCAGTTGGTGGTAATACTCAGCGAGAAAATCCGTGTAATAGTGCTGCCCGGTAATCCCAGGCGGGAGTAAAGACGATAGCGCATACCAATGCCGCCGACCCAGGTACTGAGCGTCAGGTTGAAGGCGTAGCAGATAAACGACACCAGCATCACCTGGCGCTTCGCCAGTTTATGACCGCAGTAAGAGCGAGCAAGCAGGTCATAGCAGCCGTAAATCAGATAGCTGACGACCACCAGCCCAACCGCACTGAGCAGCGCAACGCGATTGTAGTCACGGATGACCTTCCAGACCTCTTCCCAGTCCACCTTTTTGGCGTAGACCACCAGCAACACAATCACCGCGATAAAAAACAGCCAGGTGAGGATCTTCTTTACTAAGCGCCAGCGCGGGTGTGATTTACTCATCAGGGTTTCACCCCCGTATTTTCAGTTTCTACCCGATCCTGAGTTTCCATTGCCGGCTGCGCGGGCGGATCAACTTGCGCCAGACGTGGCGTGTGCGCCGGAAGCCAGCCCACCAGTGCCGGGAAATGGCGTAAAAAGTGGAATGCCAGCACGCTTTTGGTCAGGTTCCACCAGGTGCGTTTTGGCAGCATGGTCTCATCGACCTGCTGGCAGTCAGCGGCGATGATGCCATTCAGATTGTCGCGTAGCGTCTGGTTAAAATTACGATCGTGGATGATAACGTTTGCTTCAAGATTCAGCGACAAACTGAGCGGATCGAGGTTACTGGACCCTACTGTCGCCCAGTGATCGTCCATCAACGCCACTTTGCCGTGGAGCGGGCGGCGGCGGTACTCAAAAACCTGAACGCCGCCTTTAACCAGATAGTTATACAGCAAACGCGCACCGACTCTGACAATCGGCATATCCGGTTCGCCCTGAATGATCAGTTTGATCCGCACCCCGCGCCGTGCCGCTTTACGCAAGGCGTGTAAAAATCGATAGCCGGGGAAGAAGTAGGCGTTGGCGATAATCACTTCCCGCCGCGCCTGAGTGAGCATTTTCAGATAGTGACGTTCGATATCATCGCGATGTTCTTCGTTATCGCGCCAGACCAGCAATACCTGCGCTTCTCCCGGCTGGCGGTTCTCTTCCGCTTTGTGATGACGTCGCCACCAGCGTCGTGCCGCGCTCTGTCCTGGCAGGTTTTCCAGCTCAAACTGGAGAATATCTTCGACAATCGGCCCTTCGAGGCGTACCGCGTAATCCTGTTTAGCCTCTGGACCGTAGCTGGACATATGCTCGGCGGAGTAATTCAGCCCGCCAATAAAGGCGATACGTGCGTCGATCACCACAATTTTGCGATGCATCCGGCGAAACACATTGGTGCGCATACCGAACAGGCGAGGGCGGGGATCGTAATAACGAAACACCACGCCAGCCGCCGTCAGTTCATTGACAAACTCATCGCTGAGATCCGGCGAACCGTAGCCATCCAGCAAGACTTCCGCTTTAACCCCGCGTCGTGCAGCGTCCAGCAATGCTGCGTGTAATTGTTTACCGACGTCATCCTCGAACCAGATAAACGTTTCAAGAATAATGCGTTCTTGCGCCTCACCAATCGCTTTAAATACAGCGGGATAATATTGCTCGCCGTTCTCCAGCAACTGGATCTTATTGCCTTCGCGCCAGCTACATTTCATAAATGAATCTCCGCACTCAAAGGGGCATGATCAGAAAGGTGTCGCCATGTCCGCAGCGGCAACGCGGTTGGCGCGCTGGCGCTGGCATTTTTGACATAGATCCTGTCCAGACGTAGTAGAGGAAATTGCACTGGAAACGTGCGCGCCGGGCGTCCGTGGGCGCGGGTAAATATCTCATCCAACCCGGCCTGTACTTTTAAGGGATGATTGGCTTTTTGCCGCCAGTCGTTGAAATCACCCGCCACTAAAACGGGTTCGTCGGGCGGAAGCTGGTTCACCCATTCGGCGAGCATCGCAAGCTGCGCCTGACGGTGCGCCTCACGCAGGCCAAGATGCACGCACATCACATGAATCGCTTTCCCGGTCACCGGTGGCACAATGCGGCAATACAGTACGCCACGTTTTTCCGCTCCATCGACAGAAACATCACGATTTTCATAATGTTCAATGGGATAGCGTGACAGCACCGCGTTTCCGTGATGCCCTTCTGGATACACAGCATTGCGACCGTAGGCAAAATCGCTCCACATGGTGTCGGCAAGAAACTCGTAGTGCGAGGTATCGGGCCAGTTTTCCACATGCAGCGGATGAACTTCGTGCGCGCCCATCACTTCCTGCAGGCAAACAATATCGGCGCTGACGGTGCGCACGGCGTCGCGAAGTTCCGGCAAAATGAAGCGTCGGTTAAACGCGGTAAAGCCTTTGTGAATATTGATGGTGAGTACCTTGAACGAAAATTGTTGTGTTTGATCGGGCATAATTTTCCTGTCTTTGCCTCTTATCTCATTGAAATAGTGTAGTCGGCGTCACAAAAAGGTGCGGTCTTACGGAATTTTCCGTAAAGTTCGGTACTCTGAGTTAGTAGAGATAAATTCTTCAGGAGAGAAGCCATGAAGTGGCAACAACGTGTTCGTGTCGCAACTGGCCTAAGTTGCTGGCAGATTATGTTGCATTTACTGGTAGTGGCGCTGCTGGTGGTGGGCTGGATGAGTAAAACCCTGGTTCACGTCGGCGTGGGATTGTGCGTGCTGTATTGCGTAACGGTAGTGATGATGCTGGTGTTTCAGCGCCACCCCGAACAACGCTGGCGCGAGGTGGCAGACGTACTGGAAGAGCTGACCACCACCTGGTATTTTGGCGCAGCGCTGATTGTGCTGTGGCTGTTGTCCCGCGTACTGGAAAACAACTATTTGCTGGCAATTGCAGGGCTGGCGATCCTTGCCGGCCCGGCGGTGGTGTCGTTACTGGCGAAAGATAAAAAGTTACATCACCTTGCGTCTAAACATCGCGTACGCCGCTGACCCTGTCGTGGCCGTTATCACCAGTAGCGGCCACAAACTGTTCCACACAATATCCAGACTCGCATCCTTCAAATAAATCTGCTTGGTAATGTCCGTAAAGTGGCGGATAGGGTTAATCCACGTCAGGTTTTGCAGCCACACCGGCATGTTTTCCACCGGCGAAACGTAACCGGAAAGCAGAATGGCGGGCATCATAAAGACGAATACGCCGATAAACGCCTGCTGTTGCGTTGCACAGAGTGATGAAATCAGCAGACCGAATCCCACCAGTGACAAACCGTAAATCACCATCGTAAAGTAGAACAGCGCCAGCGATCCGGCGAAGGGGATTTGATACGCCCAGATACCAATCGCCAGCACAATGGTGGCCTGGAAGGTGGCGACAATTAATGCCGGTACGGCTTTGCCGATGAATATCTGCCAGGTGGTGAGCGGCGAAACCAGCAGCTGATCGAGCGTACCTTGTTCACGTTCGCGGGCGACGGAAAGTGAAGTGACGATCATTACGCCGATAGTGGTGATCATGGCGATCAGCGACGGCACCACAAACCATTTGTAGTCGAGATTCGGGTTATACCAGTTGCGTACCACCAGCTCGCTGTTGTTGGGTTTCGGTTTTCCTTCCAGCAGCTCCTGCTGATAATTTTTGACGATCTGTTGCAGGTAGTTGGCGGCAATTTGCGCACTGTTGGAGTTACGCCCGTCGAGAATTAACTGCAACGGTGCGGTCTGGAAAGTATCCAGTTTGCGTGAGAAGTCAGCCGGGAAACGCACCAGCAGTAGCGCCTTTTGCGTATCGATAGTTGGGCGGATCTCCTGCGGACTTTTCAACAGCAGCACATGGGTAAAGGCGCTGGCGCGGGCAAAACGCTGGGTCAGCTCCACCGAATGCTCGCCGTTATCTTCATCGTAGATGGCGATGGTGGCGTTGGTCACTTCCAGCGTGGCGGCAAACGGGAACAGGATCACCTGAATAAGCACGGGTAAAATCAGAATCGCTCGCGTCTGCGGTTCGCGCAGCAGCGACTGCAATTCTTTGCGGATTAACGTCCATAAGCGATGAAACATGCTCTTCTCCCTAATCCAGCCGACGTTTGGTTTTCAGCCACGTCAGGCCGATAAACATTACCGCCGAAGCGATCAAAAACAGCACGTTTACCACCAGTACTACCGGAATATTCCCTGCGAGGAACAGGCTTTGCAGGGTGCTGACGAAATAACGTGCGGGAATAATGTACGTCACCGCGCGGATCACCGCTGGCATACTGTCTATCTGAAATATAAAGCCGGAAAGCATAATCGACGGCAGGAAAGCGGCGTTCAGTGCCACCTGAGCGGCGTTGAACTGGTTGCGGGTAATCGTAGAAATCAGCAGCCCCATCCCCAGCGTACTGAGTAAAAACAGGCTGGTGATAAAAAACAGGATCAGCAGCGAACCGCGATAGGGCACGCCGAGAATAAACACCGACACCAGCATACAGAGCAGCATCGCCAGCATACCGAGGAAATAATAGGGGATCAGCTTACACAGCAGCAGTTCCGTGCGGGTAATCTCCGTAGAGAGCAAAGCCTCCATAGTGCCGCGCTCCCACTCCCGCGCCACCACCAGCGAGGTGAGGATCGCGCCGATGACCGTCATGATAATGGTTACCGCACCGGGGATAATAAAGTGCTGGCTTATCGCCGCCGGGTTAAACCAGTAGCGTGTCTGGACGTCGATAAGTGGTTCAAACGTCTGCCCATTGTCCTCTGCCCGCTGCATTTGCCAGATCTGCCAGATCCCTTCGACATACCCCTGCACAAAGTTAGCGGTATTCGGCTCACTGCCGTCGGTGATCACCTGAATCGGCGCGGTGGCGTTGGCGCGCTCCATCTGTTCGGCGAAATCCACGGGAATCACCACCAGACCACGAATTTTCCCCGCCTGCATTTTGGCGATCAGTTCCTGACGGTTATCGCTGATGGTGGCGTCAATATAGGGCGAGCCGGTCATAGTGTGGGTGAAATCCAGCGCCGCTTCGCTACGCTGCTCCAGCAAAATCCCGACGCGCAGCTTGCTGGAGTCGAGGTTAATGCCGTAACCAAAAATAAACAGCAGCAACAGCGGGATCACCACCGCAATCAGCCAGCTACTTGGATCGCGAATGATCTGCCGCGTCTCTTTGACGCACAGCGCCCGCACGCGACGCCAGGAAAGGATCGGATTACTCATTGCCATGCTCCTTATCCCAGTCGTGGATCAATTGAATAAAGGCTTGCTCCATAGTGGGATCGGGTTGCTCATCGTTAGCCGACTGCGCTTTCAAATCGTCCGGTGTACCGCTGGCAATCAGCTTCCCGCGATATACCAGCCCGATGCGGTCGCAATATTCCGCTTCATCCATAAAGTGGGTGGTGACCATCACCGTGACGCCTTTCTCTACCATGCTGTTGATATGCAGCCAGAACTCGCGGCGGGTGAGGGGAGCGACGCCGGAGGTCGGTTCATCAAGAAACAGAATGTCCGGTTCGTGCATTAGCGAGCAGGCCAGCGCCAGCCGCTGTTTAAAACCTAATGGCAGTTCATCGGTCGCGTGGGAAGCGATACTTTTCAGGCCAAATGCCTCGCTCATACGGGAGATTTTTTCGTTCTGCGCCCGACCGCGTAAGCCATACACACCAGAGAAAAAGCGTAAATTCTGTTCGACCGTCAGGTTGCCGTAGAGCGAAAACTTTTGCGCCATATAGCCGAGATGCTGGCGCGCTTTCCCAGAACTCTCTTTCAGATCCATGCCCAGCACCAGCGCCTGACCAGAGGTCGGCACCAGCAAACCGCACATCATCTTAAAGGTGGTCGATTTGCCCGCGCCGTTTGGCCCCAGCAAACCAAAAATCTCCCCGCGTTTAACGGCAAAGTTGACGTGATCGGTGGCGGCAAAATCACCAAATTTCTTGGTCAGTTCTTTCGCTTCGATCACCGTCTCGCCAGGTGTACCTTCCACCGTATGCAATATTGCACCCAGCGGCGATTCTGAGGTTCCGGCACCGCCCAGCAAATCAATAAACGCATCTTCAAAACGCGGCGTAGTTTCGTTGATGTTGATTTCCGGTATCCCGTCGGCATGGCGAATATCGTCTGGTGTGGCCTCTTTTTTGAGGATCAGACGTACCGATTTCCCCTGAATCATGCCGTCGCTGACCTGTGGCAGTTTCAATGCCCGTTGCAACAGTTTGCGGTTGCCCTCGTGTGGACTGGTCATCAGAAAGCTGCGTCCGGCCATGGTTTGTGTCAGGGCTTTTGGTTCCCCCTGATACAGCAACTCGCCTTCGTTCATCAGCAGCACGTCACGGCACTGCTCGGCTTCGTCGAGATACGAGGTACTCCAGAGGATTAACATCCCTTCGCCCGCCAGCTCATGCACCATCTGCCACAGTTCGCGCCGTGAGATAGGGTCAACGCCGACGCCGGGTTCATCGAGCAGCAACACTTTCGGTTCGCCCACCAGGGTACAGGCCAGGCCGAGTTTTTGTTTCATCCCACCGGAGAGCTTGCCCGCCAGACGTCCGGTAAACGGGCCAAGAGACGTAAACTCCAGCAGGCGAGCAAAAGTCTGTTTACGTGCTTCACCGGTGACGCTGCGTAAATCCGCGTACAAATTGAGGTTTTCCATCACCGTGAGATCTTCATACAGACCGAATTTCTGCGGCATATAGCCGAGCACCGCGTGCAGCGCAGCGTCGTTTTTGATCGGATCAAAACCGATAACTGTGGCCCTGCCGCTGTCAGGTTTCAGCAACCCGGCCAGCATCCGCATCAGCGTGGTTTTGCCCGCGCCGTCCGGCCCTACCAACCCCGTCACATAACCAGCGTGAATGGTGCAGTCGAGCGGCGCGACGGCGGGCTTATCCATGCCCGGAAAGCGTTTTTCCAGGCCGTTCAGCGTGATAACGGCATCATTCATGTCCTGCCTCGTCACCGAATTGCACCGTCACTGGCATTCCCTGGCGTAACGCATCATCGGCGTCGGTCACCACAATACGCAGGCGATAGACGAGGTCGGTACGCAGATCCGGCGTTTCGACGGTTTTCGGGGTAAATTCAGCGGTTGGTGAAACGAAACCAATCTGCCCGTGATAGGGCTTGTCCGGGCGACCATCGGTATAGAGCAGCACTTTGCGCCCCGGCTGGGCCTGGTCAAGATTCCGTTCGTCAACATAGGCACGCACCCACACCGGACGAGTTAGTGAAACGGTAAACACCGTGCCGCCTTCATTGAGTACCGTGCCAGGCTCTACTGCGCGGGTTAACAGCGTGCCATCAGACGGTGCGACCAGCGTCGAATCCTGCAAATTCAGCTCCGCCTGCGCCAGTTGCGCCTGTGCCTGTTCGAGGCTGGCTTTTGCCTGGGCGATATCCTGTTCACGGTTACCGGAACGGTACTGACGTAATTTATCCTGTGCTGATTTCAGCGTTGCCTGCGCCTGGTCGCGCGAGGAGCGGGCATTTTCCAGGTCATTTGCCGAAATGGTGCGGCTTTTCCACAACCCTTGCTGGCGGTTGTAGAAGTTCTGCGCATAGTCATAGGCGGCCTGCGCCTGTTTTACGGCTGCGGCGGCCTGAGCGATTTCTTCATCGCGATACCCGGCAAGCATCAGGTCGTACTGCGCCTGTGCCACCGAAACGCCTGCTTTCGCCTGCATCAGGGCAATCTCATACGGCTTATGATCCAGTTCGCCCAGAACCTGGCCCGCTTTGATCGCATCACCTTCGTCCACCGCCAGCGACTCAACACGACCACCGACACGGAAGCTTAGATTCACGGTGCGAATATCCACATTGCCATACAGCGTCAGGCCGTTATCCTGGCGGCTTTGATACCACCAGTAGCCTCCGGCAACCACGGCGGCAAGTACCACAACCACCAGTCCAATCACGACAGGTTTTTTCATCACTACAAACTCCTTTGCGATAATCCTTGCAAAATCAGGTCGATATGACAGGTTACCGTCTGGTTAATCAGTTCGGTCTTTTCTTCATCGAACGCAGTCCAGCCGGTACGTAACAGAATCGTTTCTTTGCCGAGACGAAACGCCAGAATCTCGCCAAGTAATGCATGGGTATGGAGGATCATACGGGTATCGTTGGCATCACAACCGGTCCAGGCGGCGATCAGACGCGTAAGATGGCTGTGTAACGGGCTAATCACCTGTTCGTGCACCAGATGGTAGGCCGCCGTAGGAGAGAGCTGCTCACGGGAGATAAACTTACTGAGGTTGACGGTGTCATCCTGGGTGAGCAGCTTAATCATGTTCCTGCAGGCGCGAAGGATCAGTTCACGGATAGCTGCTCGATCAGGCTGTGGTTGTGCGAACAAGCGTTCGGCTTCTTCGGCGTGCGGACGGAACTGCTCGCCAATAAAATCGGCAATCCACTGGGCGCAGGCGAGATATAAATCTTCTTTCGAACCGAAGTAATAGGTAATAGCAGCGATATTCTGCCCGGCCAGGGCGGCGATATCGCGGGTGGTGGCGTTCATTCCATACTCACCAAACTGCGCCAGTGCAGCAGCAATCAGCTGCTTTTTCGCCTGTTCACCTTTGGTTGTCATGGCAGGACTATTCATAGCACAGCCCATTCTTAATCAAATGATTGATTAAGATTATGACTCATTTTTCGCGTTGTCCAGTATGGCTAAGAATTTGAGCAACGTCAGTCACAGGGATAATTTATGCGCTGCGTCACAAAAACTGCTACACTCCGCTCCCTCATGACATTGTGGTTTTTGTCATTTTCCTTTTCAGTATCTCCCTGAAAACTACACCGGTAACGGTCGGGGCGGTTCGGAGTAGTTATGTCTTTCGATTCTTTGGGTTTAAGCCCTGATATCCTGCGCGCCGTTGCCGAGCAAGGTTACCGTGAACCCACCCCTATTCAGCAGCAGGCGATCCCTGCGGTGCTGGAAGGCCGCGACCTGATGGCCAGTGCCCAGACCGGCACCGGCAAAACAGCGGGCTTTACGTTACCGCTGTTGCAACACCTGATTTCCCGCGAGCCGCACGCCAAAGGGCGTCGTCCGGTGCGCGCGCTCATTCTTACCCCGACCCGTGAACTGGCGGCGCAGATTGGTGAAAACGTCCGTGATTACAGCAAATACCTGAACATTCGTTCGCTGGTGGTGTTTGGTGGCGTCAGCATTAACCCGCAGATGATGAAGCTGCGTGGCGGCGTTGATGTGCTAGTGGCAACGCCGGGACGTTTGCTGGACCTGGAACATCAGAATGCAGTGAAGCTGGATCAGGTTGAAATCCTCGTCCTCGATGAAGCTGACCGCATGCTCGACATGGGCTTTATCCACGATATCCGTCGCGTGTTAACAAAACTACCTGCGAAGCGCCAGAATCTGTTGTTCTCCGCGACCTTCTCTGACGATATTAAAGCCCTGGCGGAAAAACTGTTGCACAACCCGCTGGAAATCGAAGTGGCACGCCGCAATACCGCGTCTGATCAGGTGACCCAGCATGTTCACTTTGTTGATAAGAAACGCAAACGCGAATTGCTGTCGCACATGATTGGGAAAGGGAACTGGCAGCAGGTGCTGGTGTTTACCCGTACCAAACATGGCGCTAACCATCTCGCTGAACAGCTTAATAAAGATGGCATCCGAAGTGCGGCGATCCACGGTAATAAATCGCAAGGTGCGCGTACTCGTGCGCTGGCTGATTTTAAATCGGGCGATATTCGTGTACTGGTGGCAACTGACATCGCTGCGCGCGGTCTGGATATCGAAGAGTTGCCGCACGTCGTCAACTATGAACTGCCAAACGTACCGGAAGATTATGTCCACCGTATCGGGCGTACCGGTCGTGCGGCTGCTACCGGTGAAGCGTTGTCGCTGGTGTGTGTTGATGAACACAAACTGCTGCGTGATATCGAAAAACTGCTGAAAAAAGAGATCCCGCGCATTGCGATTCCGGGCTATGAGCCGGACCCGTCAATCAAAGCCGAACCAATCCAGAACGGTCGCCAGCAACGTGGCGGCGGTCGTGGACAAGGCGGTGGTCGCGGTCAACAGCAACCACGCCGCGCTGAAGGTGGAGCGAAGTCTGGTAACGCGAAACCCGCAGAAAAACCATCTCGTCGTCTCGGCGATGCCAAACCGGCAGGCGAACAACAACGTCGCCGCCGTCCGCGTAAACCTGCCGCTGCGCAGTAATCTTTTATGCCGGGCTATGCCCGGCAGCAGACTGATGACAAAGTCCCAAAAGTGCCTGGACAGTCCCCTCTCCCTAAAAGGCTGAGGGGGGAAAACCGTACCTGTTTTTGGCTATTAAGCCAGTTTGTCAGCAATCTTATGCCGGGCTATGCCCGGCATAAGATTGCTGACAATGATGTTTCTCCCGATGCGGGAAATCCCCACATCCGGAAAACGTTATTGCGAGCCGCTTTCCAGAAACAGAAAAACCATTACCCCTGAAAACCGAAAAATGCCACAATATTGGCTGTTTATACAGTATTTCAGGTTTTCTCATGGCATTAACCGCCGCGCTTAAAGCGCAAATTGCCGCCTGGTATAAGGCGCTTCAGGAACAGATCCCCGACTTTATTCCCCGTGCGCCGCAGCGGCAGATGATTGCGGACGTCGCCAAAACGCTGGCCGGAGAAGAAGGGCGGCATCTGGCGATTGAAGCCCCCACCGGCGTTGGGAAAACGCTCTCCTATTTGATTCCTGGCATCGCCATTGCCCGCGAAGAGCAAAAAACGCTGGTGGTCAGTACCGCCAACGTGGCGTTGCAGGATCAGATCTACAGCAAAGATTTACCTTTGCTGAAAAAGATCATTCCCGATCTCAAATTTACCGCCGCTTTCGGGCGTGGGCGCTACGTTTGCCCGCGTAACCTGACGGCGCTCGCCAGCACTGAACCCACGCAACAGGATCTGCTCGCTTTTCTTGACGACGAACTGACGCCAAATAATCAGGAAGAGCAAAAACGCTGTGCAAAGCTGAAGGGCGATCTCGACACTTATAAATGGGATGGCCTGCGCGATCATACGGATATCGCTATTGATGACGATCTCTGGCGCCGTTTGAGTACCGACAAAGCCAGTTGCCTGAACCGCAACTGTTACTACTACCGCGAATGCCCGTTTTTTGTGGCTCGTCGGGAGATTCAGGAAGCGGAAGTGGTGGTGGCAAACCATGCGCTGGTGATGGCGGCGATGGAAAGCGAAGCGGTATTGCCAGACCCGAAAAACTTGCTGCTGGTGCTGGATGAAGGGCATCACCTGCCGGATGTAGCACGGGATGCGCTGGAGATGAGCGCCGAAATCACCGCGCCCTGGTATCGGCTGCAACTTGACTTGTTCACGAAACTGGTCGCCACCTGCATGGAGCAGTTTCGCCCGAAGACGATCCCGCCGTTGGCGATCCCTGAACGTTTGAATGCGCATTGTGAAGAGTTGTATGAGCTTATCGCCTCTTTAAACAACATTCTCAATCTCTATATGCCTGCCGGGCAGGAGGCAGAGCACCGGTTTGCGATGGGCGAACTGCCTGATGAAGTGCTGGAGATCTGCCAGCGGCTGGCGAAACTGACAGAGATGTTGCGTGGTCTGGCAGAACTATTCCTCAACGATTTAAGCGAGAAAACCGGCAGCCATGACATTGTGCGCCTGCATCGGCTTATTTTGCAGATGAACCGCGCGCTGGGAATGTTTGAGGCGCAAAGCAAACTCTGGCGGCTGGCCTCGCTGGCGCAATCTTCCGGTGCGCCAGTGACCAAATGGGCGACGCGGGAAGAGCGTGACGGGCAGCTACATCTCTGGTTTCACTGCGTGGGGATCCGCGTCAGCGATCAGCTGGAAAGGCTGCTGTGGCGCAGCATTCCGCACATTATTGTCACTTCCGCGACCTTGCGTTCGTTGAACAGTTTTTCGCGTTTGCAGGAGATGAGCGGGCTGAAAGAAAAAGCGGGCGATCGCTTCGTGGCGCTGGATTCACCGTTCAACCACTGTGAGCAGGGCAAAATTGTTATTCCCCGGATGCGCGTTGAGCCTTCTATCGACAGCGAAGAGCAGCATATTGCCGAAATGGCCGCCTTTTTCCGTGAGCAGGTGGAGAGCAAAAAGCATCTCGGCATGTTGGTGCTGTTTGCCAGCGGACGGGCGATGCAGCGGTTTCTCGACTATGTGATGGATTTACGTCTGATGCTGTTAGTGCAGGGAGATCAGCCGCGCTACCGCTTAGTTGAACTGCATCGCAAACGCGTCGCTAACGGTGAACGCAGTGTACTGGTAGGTTTACAGTCATTTGCCGAAGGGCTTGATTTGAAAGGCGATCTGCTCAGCCAGGTGCATATCCATAAAATCGCCTTTCCGCCTATCGATAGTCCAGTGGTGATTACCGAAGGCGAATGGCTAAAAAGTCTTAACCGCTACCCGTTTGAGGTGCAAAGCCTGCCGAGTGCTTCGTTTAATCTGATTCAGCAGGTTGGGCGTCTTATTCGAAGCCACAGTTGCTGGGGCGAGGTGGTTATCTACGACAAACGCTTGTTGACCAAAAATTATGGCAAGCGACTACTGGACGCATTACCGGTATTTCCGATAGAGCAACCGGAAGTCCCTGAAGGTATAGTTAAAAAGAAAGAAAAAGCGAAATCCCCACGCCGTCGGCGGCGTTAATGATGTGAGTCAGGTAAGGAGTCGTAAATGGACTATCGCAAAATCATCAAAGAGATCGGGCGCGGAAAAAACCACGCGCGCGATCTGGATCAGGATACGGCGCGCGGTCTGTATGCCCATATGCTCAATGGCGAAGTGCCTGACCTTGAGTTGGGTGGTGTATTGATTGCACTGCGTATCAAAGGGGAAGGGGAAGCAGAGATGCTCGGCTTTTACGAAGCCATGCAAAATCACACCATCAAGCTAACGCCCCCCGCCGGCAAGCCGATGCCGATTGTCATCCCCAGTTACAACGGTGCGCGTAAACAGGCCAACCTGACACCGTTGCTGGCGATTCTGCTGCATAAACTCGGTTTTCCGGTGGTGGTTCACGGCGTGAGTGAAGATCCGACTCGCGTGCTGACCGAAACCATTTTTCAACTGATGGGGATTGCGCCAACGCTACATGCCGGACAAGCACAGGCGAAGCTTGACGAGCACCAGCCGGTATTTATGCCCGTAGGCGCGTTTTGCCCGCCGCTGGAAAAACAACTGGCAATGCGCTGGCGGATGGGCGTGCGTAACAGTGCGCATACCCTGGCGAAACTGGCGACACCGTTTGCCGAAGGTGAGGCACTGCGTCTTTCCAGCGTCTCGCATCCGGAATACATCGGGCGAGTCGCGAAATTCTTTAGCGATATTGGCGGACGGGCGCTGTTAATGCACGGCACCGAAGGCGAAGTCTATGCTAATCCGCAACGCTGCCCGCAAATAAATCTTATTGACCGCGAAGGGATGCGGGTGCTGTATGAAAAACAGGACACTGCTGGCAACGAGCTACTGCCACAAGCAAAAGACCCGGAAACCACGGCGAAGTGGATTGAGCGTTGCCTGGCAGGCAACGAACCAATTCCTGAGTCACTGAACATCCAGATGGCTTGCTGTCTGGCGGCGGCGGGCGAAGTGGCAACCATTAGCGATGGTCTGGCGCGCATTAAACAATCCTTTTAATTTCTTCCTCAGCCGGATGATGACTGTCATCCGGTCTTTACTCCACTGCACCATGAAAGTGCAGCATCTTTATTGACCTTCCCGTGTGCGGCGCGCAGCATAAAAAAACAACAGGCATATAACATAAACAGGAGTTAACCATGGAAAGTGGTCATCGCTTTGATGCCCGGACGCTGCACAACTTTGTCCTGACTGTGTTTCGTCAGATGGGTAGCGAGGAACAGGAAGCAAAATTAGTAGCAGATCATTTAATCGCAGCAAATCTGGCAGGACATGATTCACATGGTATTGGCATGATCCCGAATTATGTGCGTTCCTGGCAGCAGGGCTATTTGCAGATCAACCATCACGCCAAAATTGTCAAAGATGCGGGGGCAGTGGTCACGCTTGATGGCGATCGTGCATGTGGTCAGGTCGCTGCATATGAGGCCATGGCTCTGGGGATTGAAAAAGCACGTCACCACGGCATTGCTGCCGTGGCGTTGCGTAACTCACATCATATCGGGCGCATTGGTTATTGGGCGGAACAGTGCGCGGCGGCGGGTTTTGTCTCTATCCACTTTGTCAGTGTGGTAGGGAGTAAGGCTGTCGCGCCGTTCCGTGGTCGTGACAGTCGCTTTGGCACAAATCCGTTCTGCGTGGTCTTTCCCCGAAAAGATAATTTCCCGCTGTTGCTTGATTACGCCACCAGCACCATTGCGTTTGGTAAAGCGCGTGTGGCCTGGCATAAAGGCGTGCCCGTACCACCTGGTTGCCTGATCGACGTTAATGGCGTGCCAACGACCGATCCGGCAGTCATGCTGGAGTCACCGCTAGGAGCGTTGCTGGCCTTTGCTGAACATAAAGGTTATGCCCTGGCAGTGATGTGCGAAATTCTCGGTGGTGCACTTTCTGGCGGCAAAACTACTTATCAGGAAACATTGCAGCACAGCCCCGATGCCGGTTTTAACTGCATGACGACCATTATCATTAACCCGGAGCTGTTCGGTGCGCCAGATTGTGCAACGCAGTCCGAAGCCTTTGCCGAGTGGGTGAAAGCCTCGCCGCATGATGACGATAAACCGATTTTGCTGCCGGGTGAGTGGGAAGTGAACACGCGTCGCGAACGGCAGGAGATGGGGATCCCGTTGGATGCCGGAAGCTGGCAGGCAATTTGCGACGCAGCGCGGCAGATTGGTATATCAGAAGAGACGTTGCAGACTTTCTGCCAGCAATCAGTCAGCTAAAAAAAGCCCGTCCAGTGACGGACGGGCAAACAAGGGTAACATAGGATCAATGAGGGTTGGAGCACATGCGTCTGTCGGCAAACAGACAGGGAAATACTTGTGCTGGACGTAGCGTAAACGCCTGATCCGTCCAACGGTTCGGATTTTGTAGGCCTGATAAGACGCGGTAGCGTCGCATCAGGCATCTGTTGCCGGATGCGGCGTAAACGCCTTATCCGTCCTACGAATTACTTATAAATTACCGCAGTACCGCTTAATTTATTGTTGTTGGTGGCGGAAGTAATGCTGTATCCACTAGCACCGGCTGCTGCCGCTTTCTCAGCCAGTTTTGCTTCCAGGGCATCGAGGGTGGATGCGCCATCGGCAGAAACCACGCCGATTTTATTCATGTTCTGTGCCTGGGATGCCGTTACCGGTTCCGCCGCGAACACGCCAAATGACAGAGTTGAAAGAGCCATAGCAGCAACAACAGTATTGATAGTTTTCATAATTAATCTCTCGCAGGTGATTTTTGTATAAGTGACGTTGTTTCGTCGATGTGATGAGTATCACGTTTTTTTACGAGAGATAAAATCGAAGAGAATTGACCGCCTTGTTCAAATAAATTGATTGATATCTAACATGCTGATAATCCATTCATTTATCGTATGTATGAACCAATTTTGTAACATGTGGCAGTTACGGCTGCGTTAAAGGCACGGAATGCCACGCAAAATACAAATTATACACGCTAAACATCCCGCCAGTTGTAGTTAACGTAACTGGCTGTCTTTCGAACCTCTGCGATTATATCCTGTATAAGATGGTTTTTGTAAATCTTTCTCCTGCTGACAATGAATGCATAAGCGCACGCCAGGAATGGCTTCCCGACGAGCCTGCGGGATGGGGGCACCGCACTCTTCACATTCATACAGGCTTTCGCCACGCGGAATTTCACCCCTGGCGCGGGCAATCGCATCTTCAATTGTACTGTTGATCTGTTCGTTGACGGCGTCATCGTTAGCCCAACCGGATGCCATATCGTCCTCCTCATATCAATGCTTGTACTGTTAAGTGTAGCTAATCCAGGGATGAACCTGGGCAGTTCAAGCGTCAGATCTCCGACCATTCCCGCAGCAGATTATGATAAAGATTGAGTAGCGACAGGATCTCTTCTCCTTCGCCGTAGCGGCTTTTGAGTGACTGAATATTGTTGTCCAGTTCGAACAGCATGGCGCGCTTTTTATCATCGCGGATCATTGATTGTATCCACATAAATGATGCCACCCTTACGCCGTGCGTTACGGGGGTCACACAGTGCAGGCTGCTGGAGGGATACAACACCAGATCGCCAGCCGGGAGTTTTACCCGATGTTGCCCGAAGGTGTCATTGACGACCAGTTCGCCGCCTTCGTAACTTTGTGGATCGCTCAAAAACAGCGTGGCGGAAAGATCGGTGCGCATCCAGCCGTTTTGTGGATGACTGCGTACTGCGCCATCCACATGAAAACCATAGGTTTCATTGTTCCGATAGCGATTAAACAGCGGTGTGGAAATGGTACGCGGCAAGGCAGCGGCAAAGAACAAAGCATGTTGTTTAACCGCGTTCAGCACTTCATTTTGTAATGCGGCATATAACGCGCTGCGGGTATCTACCTGTTGATTATTCTTGACCTGCGCGCCTTGTGCGCCGGTGGTGACGCGTCCATCAATCCATTCGGCTTGTTCCAGTTGTGCACGAAAGCGGGCGACGTCCTGTGGCGATAACACGCCGGGAATGTGGTACATCATATAAGTTCTCCAAAAAGTGGGGCTTTCACCCCACATCTGAATCAGAAATGCATATTGGCGGTGAGCAGGAAAGTTCTTGGCTCGCCCGGATGATAACGGTAGCCGCTCTTATTGATTGAGGCGACGTAATCGGTATCAAACAAGTTGTAGACGTTTAGCTGGAAGTCGAGATTGCGATTAACCCGATACCCCAGTTTGGCGTCGGCGACCCAATAACTTTCGGTAAATGCTGGCGTTCCCACCGCGCCGTCTGAACCTTTATGCATACTGCCGATATACCGTGCGCCCGCACCAACAGAAATATCATCGGTTGCCTGATACTGGCTCCATAGGGTAAAGGCGTGCTCCGGGGTATACGGCAGCGATGAGGAACCATCCTGGGCAACTTCTTTGCCGTTTTTGATGGTTGCTTTTTGCTGGGTATAGCCGCCAATCACCTGCCACGCGGGAGTGATATTCCCGGCCACGGATATCTCATAGCCTTCGACGCGTTTCTTACCGTATTGCGAATAAGTCCCGTCATCATTTTGCTCAACTTCATTTTCGATATCAGTACGGAACAGCGCGGCGGTGAGCAACAGGCGTTTATCCAGAACCTGCCATTTGGTGCCAATCTCGCTGGTGTTGGCTTTTTGCGGTTTAAAATCGGTGCGGTTGGCACTGTTACCGCTGCCAGACTGCGCAAGGGCGAAGTTGTTGCCGCCCGGCGGCTGCTGGGAAACGGCATAGTTAATATAGACATTGCCGTTTTCCGTCAGGTGATACAGCGCCCCGGCTTTCCAGTTCACCAGATTGCCCGACTTGGCGGTGTCGACGGTGGTGACCGGAGAACCTTTCGCTACGCCATCAGGGCAGGTGATGGCACCGCGTCCGCTGCCGCCGCAGGCGGTGGCACTGTCATATTCAGTATGATAATTGTCCAGCCGAACTCCGCCATTTAGCTCAATATCACGGGTGATTTGCAGCGTATCGAAGGCATAAATCGCGAAGGTATCCGTCTGACCATTAGCGTTTGCGCCATTGCGCGTCAGGCCGCCAGGATGAATGCTACTGTCAGGATGATAAATATTCACCGCCGGTAACGTCACCGGATTAACGCCGTAGTTGGTCTGCGTTTCGCGGGTAAATTCCACGCCGGTACTGACGTCATGACCAATTGAACCGGTATAAAATGCCGATGTCAGGTTAGTCTGGTTGGTGAGGATTTTATTGCTTACATCTTTGGTATTCGCCGTGCGTGACCATGTCCAGCTATCCACATTGCTGGTGGGCTGGGTAATATTTGACGCCCCTCCCATAATCGCCGTCATCAGATAATCCTGCTTCACGCGCGACCAACGTGTGGTATTGCGAATCGTGGTGTTATCGCTGATGTCGTGCTCAAAACGCATGGTGGCAGTATCGGTGGTCGAATCGTCGTAATCGGAATCCGTACCATAAAAGTTATGTGTATCAACTTTTCCGGAATGATTCAGCGCCGCCGTACCCGCAGAAGGTGCTGAATAGCCAGGTAAACCAATGGTCGGAATGCCGCCGTCTGGCGTATTGTGCTGGGTAACGTGTAAATAGTTGAGATACAAACGATTCGATGTACCAAGACCAAATGCCACGGAAGGGGCGACGCCGTAACGCTCATTTTTGACTTTATCGCGCCCGGCATCGTGCGTTTTTTCGCCCATCATATTCAGACGTACCGCTGTAGTATCGCCAATGACCTGATTAACGTCCAGAGTGCCGCGACGGAACCAGGCGCTACCAATACTGGCGGAGGCGTCAATACCTGAATCATTGCGCGGCTGTTTGCTGATCATATTGATTGAGCCAGTCGGTGCGCTGCGCCCGTAGTCGGTGCCGGACGGCCCTTTAATCACTTCGACCTGCTCGGTATTGAAGGTGTCGCGCGAGACGCTGCCGATATCGCGAATGCCATCAATATAAATGCTGTTAGAGGTATCGGCGCCGCGCATATATATAGCGTCGCCAGTGGTGGAGTTACCGTTCTCACCAGCAAAAAACGCACCCACGCCGGGAACGTTTTTGAGCGCGTCGGTAAGGTTGGTTGCGCCCTGATCTTTAATCACTTGTTCAGAAATCACCGTCATCGTGCGGGTAGTATCCGCTACCGGACGTGAGAATTTCGGATCGGCAGATTGTTGTGGTGCATAAAGTGAAGGCGTTGATGCCTCGACAACCAGTGTGTCATCCGCGTTAGTTTGCCCTTCGGCAGCGAGTGCCTGAGCCACAGGCGTGATACCGATACAAAGACCGGCAAAGAACGTGAGCGAATGAAATTGTCTGGCAGGGAAATTGCGATTGTTTTCCATTTTGCAGGTGACTTTTTCTTATATGTTGAAATTTTCACTGTCACGAGAAAGCATCTCTGCGGATGCGATGCCACTGTTAATCCCGTAAAAGTGTTCGTGCAAGTGATAATAATTTTGATAAGCATTATCACTTGGCGCGATTTTCTATCACCCATTGCACGAAAAAGAAATACATTTATTTACATTGTGTTCATATTTGATGTTTTTTGATTACAAATTGGGCGAAAACTGCATCCAGAGGTGAATGCAGTTACGTTGGTGGGGTTATTTGTAGATGGTTGCAGTACCGAACATCTGGTCATTTCCGCCTGCGGAATTAATGACATAACCTTTCGCGCCTTGTTCGCGCGCTTTTTCTGCCAGTTTATCCTCCAGATCGCTTAGGTTAGATGCGCCGGTCGCCGAAACGGTTCCGGCGGGTCGTAGTTGACCGCTGTCCTGGTTACTCAGTGGTTGCGCGGCATAAGCCGTGAAGGTGATTCCGCTCAGGACGGTGGCAATCAGTAGTGCGAGGCACTTTTTCATAATGACATCCTCATAAATACAACGAGTAGTGCATGATAAGTGTAGGTCTCCTGTGCGATGGAAATGACGCAAAAAATTGACAGAGATGTGCTTATTTTTTGAACAAAATAATTTTACAAAACCAGACAAATCAATGACATGAAGAACACTGATTTTTATGATGAATTGATAAAAAATGAAGTCGGGTTAAGGTTTGAAGCATGTTAAACGCAGCCAGATATTTACCCTGCTGCGTTATGCGGGTATCTTACGCCGCTGCTTAAAGGAGAATGCTATGTCCGCCCAGAAACCGGGGTTACACCCGCGCAATCGTCATCACAGTCGCTACGATCTCGCCACGCTTTGTCAGGTGAATCCTGAACTGGCGCAATTCCTTACGCTTACCCCTGCCGGTGAGCAAAGCGTTGACTTCGCCAATCCGCTGGCAGTGAAGGCGCTCAACAAGGCGCTGTTGGCACATTTTTATGCTGTGGCGAGCTGGGATATCCCTGACGGTTTTCTCTGCCCACCAGTGCCTGGGCGGGCAGATTATATTCATCATCTTGCCGATTTACTGGCTGAGGCAAGCGGAACAATTCCAGCCAATGCCAGTATTCTGGATATCGGTGTTGGTGCGAATTGTATTTATCCGCTGATTGGTGTGCATGAATATGGCTGGCGTTTTACCGGTACAGAAACTAACAGCCAGGCGTTAAGCAGTGCGCAGGCGATCATCAGCGCCAATCCAGGTCTTAACCGCGCTATCCGTCTGCGTCGGCAAAAGGATACCGGCGCCATTTTTAACGGCATCATCCACAAAAACGAGCAATACGACGCGACCTTGTGTAACCCGCCATTCCACGATTCCGCCGCTGCGGCACGGGCAGGTAGTGAGCGCAAACGGCGTAACCTGGGGCTGGACAGAGATAACGCGCTGAACTTTGGTGGTCAACAGCAGGAATTGTGGTGTGAAGGCGGCGAAGTGGCCTTTATCAAAAAGATGATTGAAGAGAGTAAAGGCTTCGCAAAGCAGGTGATGTGGTTTACCTCGCTGGTATCTCGTGGCGAAAACTTACCGCCTTTGTATCGTGCACTGACGGATGTTGGTGCGGTGAAAGTGGTCAAAAAAGAGATGGCCCAGGGGCAAAAGCAGAGTCGCTTTATTGCCTGGACCTTTATGAACGACGAACAGCGCCGTCGTTTTGTCAATCGCCAGCGTTAAAGCGTTGGCTCCCCCGATGGCAGTGGTGCTACCGGGGGCGTTCCCGGTGCAGGTAGCACCTGATAAGTTTGCACCGGCGCGCGAACACCCGCCAGGTCGAAATGCTTTTTCACCTGGCTGTCGAGGGCAAAGCGTACCGTCCACTGTTTGAGTGGCAGTGTGGTGAACGAAACACGCAACGTAAACGCGGTATTGCTTAAGCCGACAATGCCGGCAAAGTTCGGTTCACCAATAATCAGCCCGCGAATTTCTTCATTTTCCATCAATTCCGCTACCGCATCTTTCAGTGCCTGATTGGCTTTATCGGCATCTTCATGACGATCGACATCATAATTGGCGACCACCGAACCAATGCCACGGACGAAGTTAGCAAAGGTGGTTATCGAAGACCACGGAATAATGTGATATGCCCCGGTATCCTGACGCACGCCCACGGAGCGAATCGACATCCGTTCCACCGTGCCGGTCAACGGCCCGATGGTAACCAAATCTCCAGTGTTCATGCCGTTTTCAAACTGAATGAACACGCCGGTAATAATATCTTTTACCAGCGTTTGCGAACCAAACGAGATAGCCAGGCCTAATGCCCCGGCACCTGCCAGCAGTGGCGCGATATTGACGCCGATTTCCGACAACACAATCATGATGGTGATGGTACTGATGATTACCGCCAGCGCATTACGGAACAGCGTCAGCAGGGTGCGCGTGCGGGCGCTGGGCAGCGGGCGGCCATGAATATCCGAAGCCAGCCGGTTTTCGATCAAACTGGCGAGCACTGTCCAGCCAACCGCCGAGAAGAAAAGGATGAGCGCGATACGGATCAGGATATCCACGGTTTTCTGCCCCGCGCCGTTTTGCAGCCAGTTCCAGAAATCGAACAGCCCCCAGGCGCTGAGTAGCAGCATCACTGCCACGCATACCGTCAGAATACGCGCCGTTTTCAGCGCCGCTGATAGCCAGCCGTTCAGCCGTTTTTGCAGCTCCGGATAGTTACGCTGAGTATGTGGCGAGAGGGTGATGGTCTTCGCCAGCCAGCGGGAAAACATACCGGAAACAAACGCTGCGATACCAATAATCGCCAGGCTGCGCACCGTTGCACCCATCATAAATTTCAGGCTGTTGCCCGGATCGAACAACGAAAAGAAAAACAGCACAATAAAATAGGCGCTTGCCAGCCAGTGCCACACCAGCGCAAAAGCGCGAATAAACAGGCTGAAGAATGCCAGCGAGTGCTCCGCAAAGTTGAGCAGATGCTGGGTGATCTCTTTTTTATTACGAAAGATCAGATAGAGCGCCCAGACGGTCATGCACAGCATGATTATCACGTTGGCGAGCGCCCCGATTTGCACATTCACCTGATTAGAGATAATTGGCACTGCCACAATCAGTCCATAACCAATCAGACTGCTTAACCAGCTAAGGCGGCGGCACCAGTAGCGGGCGCTTTCATCCTGAATATTGAACGGGCGCAGCTCTGCCACGTTCGGGCAGAAAATCAGGCGTAAAACAGCTTTGAAAAATTCAATCAGAGCGAAAGCATTGAGAAACAGGCTTTGTTGAAAAGCAATGGTTTTACTACCGGCGTTCAGGTTGTCGCTTAATACCTGGCCGACAAATAACGTCAGTGCCAGCAACAGCAAATCGATAATAAACGCCCCGATAATCATCGCAGGAAGCTGTAACCAGTTGCTGCGCTCACGGTTTTTTTGCCGCGCCCACTGACCCATTTTGCGATATAACGGCAGCGCGCACAGGCGAATCAGCCAGTAAAAGCCAAACACCAGCACCGCTAGCATTGAAAAATGGGTCAGCGCGTTGTTGAAGGTTTGCGGGTTAAAGGGTTTATGCGGGGAGCCAGTGATATTACGGTAAAGTTGCCCGAAGCGCGCGGAGAGTGCTTCGCCATAATGGCGGCTGATTTCAGTCACCTTTTGCAGCACGGTTTGCTCTTCAACCAGCGTCGGCGGTACGATTTTCGGTACGGGGTCTGTGGGGGGCGTGGCGGCAACGGTGCGTAGCTGGTCGATCAACTCTTTGCGCGAGGTGTCATTATCCAGCACGTCCGCCAGTGCGCCATAGGCCGCTTTTTTTTGTTCGATATCCGGTTCTGAAACCGGTTCAGAGGTTGAATCTGTTGTTGCTGTGGTTGTTACGCCGGGTATGGACACCGCGTGGGCAGGTGCGCCCAGCAGGCAGATGAGGATGAACAGGATCCACCGCATGACTCCTCCAGTGAGAAAACAAAGCAAAAAGATAAGTATAGATGCTGGGGGAGGGGCGATTTGAAATGAGAGGAATCTGGTGTGCCTCCCTTTCAGGGGAAAGGGAGGCTGAGAAGTTAAGAGACGTGCTGTAAAAATTCCTGCAAACGCTGGCTCGGCGGGTTCTTGATCAACACCTGCGGATCGCCATCTTCCGCAATCCGGCCTTTATCAATAAAGATTAGACGTGAAGCCACTTTCTCAGCAAAACCGATTTCGTGGGTCACGATCACCATCGTCATCCCTTCTTCAGCCAGATCCTGCATAACCTTCAGCACTTCATGGCGCAGTTCAGGATCGAGAGCGGAAGTCGGTTCATCGAACAGCATCATTTTCGGCTTCACTGCCAGCGCACGGGCAATCGCCACACGCTGTTGCTGACCACCAGAAAGTTCGGAAGGGTAGTGATGCGCGCGTTCTGCCAGACCAACTTTCGCCAGCAACTCACGTGCCAGTTTTTCTGCCTCTTCTTTGTTTGCGCCACGCACGCGTAGAGGGCCAAACATCACGTTTTCCAGCGCCGTCAGATGCGGGAAGAGGTAAAACTGCTGGAACACCATACCCGCTTCCTGGCGAATCAGTCGCTCGTCAACTTTCGGATCGTTAACCTTCAGACCATCGACAATCAGATCGCCAGAGGTAATTTCTTCCAGTTTGTTGATGCAGCGCAGCAGGGTTGATTTACCGGAACCTGATGGCCCGATGATCACCACCACTTCACCCTGGGCAATGTTCAAATCGATATTGTGCAGCACCTGGGTTGGACCAAAATGCTTGGAGACGTTTTTAAATTCAATCACAGGATTTTCATCCTTCTTTCCAGACGACGCAGAATAAAGCTCAGTACCAGGGTAATAATCAGATAGAACACCGCCACGGCGCTCCAGATCTCAAGGGCGCGGAAGTTGCCGGCAATAATTTCTTGCCCCTGACGAGTCAGTTCCGTCACGCCGATAACAATAAACAGCGAGGTGTCTTTAATGCTGATGATCCACTGGTTGCCCAGCGGCGGCAGCATACGGCGCAGTGCCAGCGGTAAAATGACGTAGCGAATGGTTTCCCAACGTGAAAGACCAAGTGCCAGCCCGGCTTCACGGAAACCTTTGTGGATTGACAGCACTGCGCCACGCGTGATTTCCGCAATGTACGCGCCGGAGTTGATCATGATGGTGACCACCGCCGCAGTAAACGGGTCGATGCGTAAGTCGTTAAACGCCATCGGCAGGGCGAAGTAGATAAACATCACCTGGACGACGATAGGTGTGCCGCGAATCACTTCAATAAAGACTAGCGCGACATGGTTGGCTATCCAACCGCCAAAGGTGCGTGCAAAACCTGCCGCCAGTCCGATCACCAGGCCGCCAGCCAGACCGAGGATCGAAATCCACAGGGTCATTTTGGCGCCTTCAATCAGAAGCGGAATGGCAGGCCAGATGGCACTCCAGTCAAACTGCATATGTTGTTCCTGTTACCGTGGTGTAAATAATCAAATTCAGGGTAATTAATGGTGTTGGAGCAGGCCTGTGCCCCTCACCCTAATCCTCTCCCCAGAGGGGAGAGGGGACTGTCCGTGCGCTTTACAGGCGTGGTGTTATTATTTCGGTTCAGTACCGAACCACTTTTTGTAGATTTCGTTGTAAGTTCCGTTTTCGCGCAGAGTTTTCAACGCGCCGTTAACTTTGTCACGCAGCTCGTCGCTACCTTTCGGGAAAGCAATACCGTATTGCTGTGCTTCCAGAGAGTCACCCACCGCTTTAAACTGGCCATTACCAGCGGTTTTGATGAAGTAAAGAATGTTTGGTGTATCGTGCAGGACGGCGTCTGCGCGGTTAGTACCCAGTTCCATATAGGCGTTATCGATGTTCGGGAACTGTCGCAGATCTTTGGTTTTGATGTTCGTCTTCGCGTAATCAACGGAGCCAGTGCCGCTCTTCACTGCAACCACTTTACCGTCGAGATCTTTCACGCTTTTCACATCGTTGTTGTTCGCTTTCACCATCACTAACAGACCGCTTTTGTAGTAGCCGTCAGAGAAATCGATCGCTTTTTTACGCTCGTCGGTGATAGTGATGCCCGCCAGCGCCAGATCGACGTTTTTGGTTTGCAGCGCCGGAATGATACCGCTGAAATCCATCGGTTTCAGCTCGTAATCCAGCTTCAGTTCTTTGGCGATTGCCGCCCACAGATCGACATCAAAGCCCACGTATTTGTCGCCCTGTTTAAATTCAAACGGAACGAAAGCGGTATCTGTCGCGACAACTAATTTTTTATCTGCGGCATGGGAAGAAACCGCAAAAGCCAGGGTCAGTGCTGCCAGTGAAACTTTTAATACAGACTTCATAGCATTTCCTTTTTTCTATCCACGGGACGATCCCCTGCGTAACATTTACCTATATGAAAAAATCGTGCCAGTTTTGCAACTCGTTGATTTTTCGAGAGGCGATAAAAATGCATTGCACGATTTATGAGGCAACACCGTTAGATTGCACCATTATGGGGCGCCAAAGTGGTGCGCTAAAATAGTGCAGTCAACACAATGATTATTTAGCGTAAATCCTGATGAAAAAACAATCTTTATGTAACGATTGTGTGATGATGTTGATACAAAAAGTTTACTTTGTCAGGCTGGAAGGGGAATGGGATGCACTAAAAAAGTGCGTAGAGACAGGGCATCAAAAAAAACGGCCCCCTTTCAGGAAGCCGCTTTTATTGTTTGTTAACGTTTTGAACCATCAGCGGTGGTGTTATTCGATGTTAGATTCGATAAACCACAGGAATTTATCCAGGTCGCGGGAGGCGGCGGTCAGGATATCTGCAGTATCATCATCTTTTGCTTCACCAATGGCTTTACGTACATCATTGGCGACAATTGCATAACGATCCGCCAGCTCTTTCAGGTGATCCTGAACGTTGTGGATGTCCAGCGGGTAGCTTTTCAGCGGTGTTTTGCTATTGATAACTTGTGTGGTGCCAAGGGCAACGCCGCCCAGTTGTACCGCGCGTTCAGCCATGGTATCCAGATGATCGATCAGAGCGGTACGGAAGCCATCCAGCATTTCATGTACGGCAATGAAGTTAGCGCCGCGCATATTCCAGTGTGCCTGTTTGGTAATCAACGAAAGATCAATAAACTGGATAACCTGACGATTCAGCAACTCTACTGTCGCTTTTTTCTCGCTGTCAGAGACATCGTTGCGGGTATAAAGCAGATTGGTCGCTTTTGATTTAACTAATTTAGCGGTACTCATAATTTCATATCCTCTTGATGTTATGTCCCAGTAATTAACGAGACTAAGTATAGCACCGGCTATGTGTTCCGCTATTCTGGCTGTTCCTATCACACTAATAGTGGTAACAAACGAAAAAAATAAAACTGCATAAAATACAGTTGGTTATATATTACAGTAAGAATAATTCTTATTTATATATTCACCAGGAATTTTCGGAATAAATATGCTTTTGTATAGTCAGATATATAAGGATGTGGCAGGTGAAATTTAGCGAAATATTCTGCATGGTTATGCATAACCATGCAGAATTGTAAATTTAATTAATATCTATTTCTTCTATTTTGCTCTCTTTGCGTGCTGTCAGCGTGGAACCCATTGAAGCAGCGATGATTGCGCCGAGCGCCAGAATCTGTATTGGCGTCAGCATCTCACCGAGGAAAATCATCCCGGAAATGGCGGCCAGTGCTGGTTCCATGCTCATCAGCGTACCAAATGTCCGCGTCGGCAAACGGGTGAGGGCAATCATCTCCAGCGAGTAGGGCAGAGCGGTCGAGAGAATTGCGACAGCTAAACCTAATGGAACAACCGACCAATGCCAGAGAGCCTCTCCAGCCTGTAACGCACCGATTGGCACGAAAATTAATGCCGCAATCAGCGAACCGATCGCCACCGTCGCAGGGCCGTGTTCAGCACCAGCACGTTGCCCACTTAATATGTAGATAGTCCAACAAGCACCGGCACCGAGCGCCAGCGCACAGCCGGTTAAATCGACATGGGAAACATCTTGCCCCAGCGGCAGCAGGAACCACAGACCGAGCACTGCCAGCAAAACCCAAACGAAATCTACCGGGCGACGAGAGGAGAACAGCGCCACCGCCAGTGGCCCGGTGAACTCCAGCGCAACTGCAATTCCCAGAGGTACAGTCTGAATAGAGAGATAAAAGAGATAGTTCATCCCACCCAGAGATACACCGTAAAACAACAGCGGCAACCGTTGTTCTCTGGCAAAACGCAGCCGCCACGGTTTAAAGAAAGCGATAAGAATCAGTGTTCCCAGTGCAAGGCGCAGCGCAGTCACTCCAGGCGCGCCAACCAGTGGAAAAAGTGATTTTGCTAATGAAGCCCCACCCTGAATAGACGCCATGGCAACGAGCAATATGACTATTGGTAACCAGACCGGCATTTTACGTAATGACCCTGGCATCCTTTCTCCCATAAAGTTGTATAGCAAGGTAAAGCGTGGAGTGTACTGGATGTACCAGTGGGTGGTTGAGCATTTGTTGAAAAATTTTTTCCCCGTTTTGGCTAAAATGCGCCAGGATTGATGGATTCATCAGTTTGCTGATTAAGAATAATCTGGATGAGAGAGTGTGAATATATGCGTAATACTTACGCAGTTCACTGAAAAAATGATTTAAATTTAGATGGATAGCGGTGAATGGAAACGTTCTGTTACACGAAATGGCCCGTTAGACATCACAAATCGCCAAGAGTTTCCCATTAATTTTTGATATATTTAAAACTTAGGACTTATTTGAATCACATTTGAGGTGGTTATGAAAAAAATTGCATGTCTTTCAGCACTGGCCGCAGTTCTGGCTTTCACCGCAGGTACTTCTGTAGCTGCTACTTCTACCGTAACTGGTGGTTATGCACAGAGCGACGCTCAGGGCAAAATGAACAAAATGGGCGGTTTCAACCTGAAATACCGCTATGAAGAAGACAACAGCCCGCTGGGTGTGATCGGTTCTTTCACTTACACCGAGAAAAGCCGTACTGCAAGCTCTGGTGACTACAACAAAACCCAGTACTACGGCATCACTGCTGGTCCGGCTTACCGCATTAACGACTGGGCAAGCATCTACGGTGTAGTGGGTGTGGGCTATGGTAAATTCCAGACCACTGAATACCCGACCTACAAACATGACACCAGCGACTACGGCTTCTCCTACGGTGCGGGTCTGCAGTTCAACCCAATCGAAAACGTTGCTCTGGACTTCTCTTACGAGCAGAGCCGTATTCGTAACGTTGACGTAGGCACCTGGATTGCCGGTGTTGGTTACCGCTTCTAATCACTTCGGTGATATAAAAAATCCGCCTCTCGGGGCGGATTTTTTTATCTTAAGATTTGGGATCGAATATATCGGTTCCGAGATGGTTGTAATCAACCTTTTGTAACTGGAAGTTAGTGATGTATATCGGCCCGGCTTTCTTCTCAGAGATAAACGGGTAATTGATGTTGATCTCCTTCGCTTTAATCCCTGTCCATTGAGAGAAAAAACCTAAGAAGTCATTGGCTGAACGGCGGGCTTTAATTATCCGGTGCGCTTTATCGTCGCTGGAAATGACCATAAAAGGCACCTGGAAATTTTGCTGATATTTATCGTCATGAGCCAGATATTGCACTTCTTTACCGCGTTCTTTAAAGGCCAGACCGTGGTCAGAAAAGTAAACCAGCGAGAAACTGCTACCGCTGTTGCGTAACTGGTCATAGAGTTTGCGCAGTAAATCGTCTGTTTGCGTCATGGTGTAGAGATAGCACGACGTCTCTTTCGATTGCACAAAGGTTTCGTATTTGCCTTGTGTCCGGTCGCAGGCCTGCGGATGTGAGCCCATCAGATGCAAAACAATCAGTTGCGGTTGCGAGTGTTCTTGCGCCAGCACCTGAGCGGTCATGTCCAGTAACGCTTCGTCTTTGGTGTTCTTATCTGCTTCAAAATTACCTTCTTTCAGGAAGTGCACTTCATCTGCACGTTTGGCAATGCTGGCGATGGCGGTATCGTACTCACCAATTTGTCCCTGATTGGAAAACCACCAGGTCTGAAAACCTGCGCGGTTGGCAAGGGTGACAAAGTTATCCTGAAATTGTGGTTTGCCATCGACGACGCGGTTAAGCGTTAAGCCGAGCGATTTTTGCGTGGAGCCGCTGGCGGCAATGTAATCAGCGAAGAGCAGACCGTTAACGCTGCTGGCAAACGGGGTGTTATTCCAGTGACCGCCAAAGGCACCGAGAGCGTCGCGACGTGCGCTTTCACCGATCACCACCACATAGGTCTGATATTTCGGTTTAACTGCAGTAACCGTCCAGGTATCTTTCATCCCGGAAAGTTTTGCCATCCGCTCTTGCTCTTCAATCACCTCGTTATTGTTGACGATGACATCCTTAGCGAAACGAAATACCGGATAGCCAGTATCCTTCAATTTAAATACGCCGCCCCAGGCCAGGTTTTGCACGGGAGCGACAAAAAATGTCGCCACGCTGAATACCAGACACAGGCTGTCGAATTTACTCCAGCGCGTTTTTTCACTCTCTTTTTTTCGCCGGACAGCTATCACGCCGAGCGCAAAAATAAATAAGCCGACCAGATAGCTGTACCACGGAAAAATCGTCAGGATTTCAGTTGACTCTTCCATATTGGTGGAGTGCAGGGCCAGCAAGGTATTGAAGTTAGGCGCACCGTAGGCCTGAGCAAAAGGGAAATAACAGGCTGCCACTAATGAACTGACGCCGACCAGGACTTTTTGCACGCGAGGCAATGTCCGCCATAGCAAAAGCAAAATAGCCGTAAACGCGGCGGTGTAGAGAAAACTGAAGGGATAGCCTAAGCCGAGATTAATTAATAGCGACTGTAAAAAGTAGAACGCAGTCCACGGGCTAAATACCCGGCTACGGGTAACAAGCGATTCTTTGAGGGTTAAATTCATATGCCACTATCGTAACAAACGCCATGTGCTTACCCTGGCGTCAAGGGTCAATACCTGCAAGAGTGCGTGAAGAGGGGAAAAGGGTCCGCATCCGCGAGCCGCAATATACGCAGGGCTGCAAGAAGATAGAGCGAGCCGCCGTTCAGGTCAACTACTGACGAACAAATCTTTTGCGAAGAAGATTGCAAATCTGACAAAAAGTGGGGGTTTTCAGGCAGTAAAGATTTATGCCTGCAATAAAGCAGGAGTGAAGCGGCGTACCGCGACGCCGCTATTTATTGGAGGGTTTATCCTGCTGCGGTTTATTGTTGACCATATCGCACAACATCGAGAGCAGCATTAACCGTACTTTAAAGGGAGAATGACTAAACACGCGCATACACCTCTTGAACTCATTCATAAGACCTCCTGACTTGCTAATCCCGTCACTCCTTGAGGGATGATTGCATTACATACAGATATAGCACAGGCTATATTATATAGCTATTGCTAAAACGTTAATTTTTTGTGCCTTCGCAACTCTGGTTTACAATGTGCGCACGAAATAAGAACGCTATATATGTGTCACCATAATGAGGAAGCACAATGAGTCGTCGCGCAGGTACGCCAACAGCAAAAAAAGTGACGCAGTTAGTGAACGTGGAAGAGCACGTTGAAGGGTTTCGCCAGGTAAGAGAAGCGCATCGCCGCGAACTTATTGACGATTATGTTGAGCTGATTTCTGACCTGATAAGAGAAGTGGGGGAAGCCCGTCAGGTGGACATGGCTGCTCGTCTGGGCGTTTCGCAACCGACGGTGGCTAAAATGCTTAAGCGGCTGGCAACCCTGGGGCTGATTGAAATGATCCCGTGGCGTGGCGTGTTTTTAACGGCGGAAGGAGAGAAGCTGGCGCAGGAAAGCCGCGAGCGCCATCAGATAGTCGAAAATTTCTTGTTGGTGTTGGGCGTCAGCCCGGAAATTGCCCGTCGCGACGCGGAAGGCATGGAACACCATGTCAGTGAAGAGACGCTGGACGCCTTTCGTTTGTTTACCCAGAAACACGGTGCCAAATGAGCCTGCCTTTTTTACGCACGCTGCAAGGCGATCGCTTTTTTCAGTTATTAATTCTCGTTGGTATCGGATTAAGTTTTTTTGTTCCCTTTGCGCCGAAATCCTGGCCTGGCGCTATCGACTGGCACACCATCATTACCTTAAGTGGCCTGATGCTGCTGACCAAAGGTGTTGAATTAAGCGGTTATTTTGATGTGCTTGGGCGCAAAATGGTGCGCCGTTTTGCTACTGAGCGTCGGCTGGCGATGTTTATGGTGCTGGCGGCGGCGCTGCTTTCTACCTTTCTGACCAACGATGTCGCGCTGTTTATTGTTGTCCCGCTGACCATCACGCTGAAAAGACTGTGTGAGATCCCGGTTAATCGGCTGATTATTTTTGAGGCACTGGCAGTGAATGCTGGATCGCTGCTGACGCCGATTGGTAATCCGCAAAATATCCTTATCTGGGGACGTTCGGGTCTTTCGTTTGCCGGTTTTATTGCACAGATGGCACCGTTGGCTGGCGCAATGATGCTGACATTGCTGCTGCTGTGCTGGTGTTGTTTCCCTGGAAAGGCGCTGCAATATCATACGGGGACGCAAACGCCGGAGTGGAAACCACGGCTGGTGTGGAGTTGTCTGGGACTGTATATCGTCTTCCTTACGGCGCTGGAGTTGAAACAAGAGCTGTGGGGGCTGGTGATTGTGGCAGTGGGGTTTACGCTTCTGGCGCGTCGCGTGGTGCTGAGTGTGGACTGGACGTTGCTGCTGGTGTTTATGGCGATGTTTATCGACGTCCATTTACTGACCCAGCTTCCGGCGTTGCAAGGCGTGTTGAGTAACGTGAGTCATTTATCCGAACCCGGATTATGGTTAACGGCGATTGGTTTATCGCAGGTGATCAGTAACGTGCCGAGCACGATTTTGCTGCTCAATTATGTACCACCGTCTTTATTACTGGCATGGGCGGTAAACGTAGGTGGCTTTGGTTTATTACCCGGATCGCTGGCAAATTTGATTGCGCTACGGATGGCGAACGATCGCCGGATCTGGTGGCGTTTCCATCTCTATTCGATACCGATGCTGTTGTGGGCGGCGCTGGTAGGATACGTTTTGTTAGTTATGTTCCCGGCAGTGTAAGAGCCGACAAATAAAAAAGGCGGATTATGAGTCCGCCTCTGATTGTTGGCAATGTGCGCTTTGTTCATGCCGGATGCGGAGTAAACGCCTTATCCGGCCTACAAAATCTTGCGGATTCAATATATTGCAGGTTCCGCGTAGGCCTGATAAGCGTAGCGCATCAGGCAATTATGTATTGCCATCAGCAGTCTAAGGCGGATTATGAGTCCGCCTTTGCTTTAAGTTTTAAAGATTAATTCAGACGAACCGGCATTCCGGAACGGTTTTGAATAGCCTGATCCAGAACAGCCTGATCGACATCCGGCTGACCAGTCACTGTCTGCACGCTCTTGGTTAGCGTAATTGGCACAATTTCCTGACCTTCAAATTGGGCTTCGGTGGTAGACAGCGGGTTATGGACTTCAATATAACGGCTGCCGTCCGGCTCGGTGGTCGCTTTTACCGGCTCATCAATAAACTGTACGCGAGTACCGACCGGCACTTTCTCGAACAGGAATTTGATGTCTTCGTTACGCAGGCGCACACAACCGTGGCTTACGCGCAGGCCGATACCAAAGTTGGCGTTGGTGCCGTGGATAGCGTACAGGCGACCGATATACAGTGCGTACAGCCCCATCGGGTTATCCGGGCCAGCCGGAACGACAGCCGGAAGCGGTTCGCCCGCAGCGCGGTATTCTGCATGCATTTTGGCGGTCGGCGTCCAGGTCGGGCCTGCTTTCTTACGCTCTACTTTGGTGGTCCAGTTGATAGGTGTGTCTTTGCCTAACTGACCAATGCCGATCGGCAGTACGATAACGGTGTTAGTTCCTTTCGGATAGTAATACAGACGCATCTCTGCGCTGTTAATCACAATGCCTTCATGAACAGTGTCCGGCAGGATCAGTTGCTGCGGAATATTCAGTACGGTGCCGCCTTTCGGCAGGAAGGTATCCACACCCGGGTTCGCTTCCATCATATTGGAAAGCCCCATCTGATACTCCGCCGCAAAGTACTCCAGCGGCTGAGTGTTACCTTCAGGGATAGTGATCACCTGATTCTGACCAACCAGGCGACTCCCGTCGGTTGGCAGAGGATAAGTTACCGCTGAAGCGGTACTGCAAAAGCCGACAACAGCGAAGGCCGCTGCGAATAACGTTTTCAATTTCATATTCATGTTAAGCGAGATTTCGTGCCTGGCAGGCCATTAGGTTGAGAATATTAGAGTATTGGAAGCGCATTATATGTTCATTCCAGCTAACAGTGAAATCAGATGTGTACTAAATCACATTTTTTGCCTTTGGGAAGAGTGTAGACCTTAAGCGGGGGACGGGATCTTCTTTCAGACTTATGGCATAATGCGCGGTTTGTCATATCTCTTTTCAGGATACGCCTGTGTTAGTTTCCAGTAACGTCACCATGCAGTTCGGCAGTAAGCCGTTGTTTGAAAACATTTCCGTCAAATTTGGCGGCGGCAACCGTTACGGCCTGATTGGCGCGAACGGTAGTGGTAAATCCACCTTTATGAAGATCCTCGGCGGCGACTTAGAGCCGACGCTGGGTAACGTTTCCCTCGATCCCAACGAGCGCATTGGTAAGCTACGTCAGGATCAATTTGCCTTTGAAGAGTTCACCGTGCTGGATACGGTGATCATGGGGCATAAAGAGTTGTGGGAAGTGAAGCAGGAGCGCGACCGCATCTATGCTTTGCCGGAAATGAGCGAAGAAGATGGCTATAAAGTTGCCGATCTGGAAGTGAAATACGGCGAAATGGACGGTTACTCTGCGGAAGCGCGCGCCGGTGAGCTGTTGCTTGGTGTGGGAATTCCAGTGGAACAACACTACGGCCCGATGAGTGAAGTTGCTCCTGGCTGGAAGCTGCGTGTGCTGCTGGCGCAGGCGCTGTTTGCTGATCCAGACATTCTCCTGCTCGACGAACCGACCAATAACCTCGACATCGACACCATTCGCTGGCTGGAACAGGTGCTGAACGAGCGTGACAGCACCATGATCATTATCTCGCACGACCGTCACTTCCTTAACATGGTTTGTACCCACATGGCGGATCTGGATTACGGCGAGCTGCGCGTTTATCCGGGCAACTACGATGAGTACATGACGGCGGCGACCCAGGCGCGTGAGCGTCTGCTGGCTGATAACGCCAAGAAGAAAGCGCAGATTGCTGAGCTGCAATCTTTCGTTAGCCGCTTTAGCGCCAATGCCTCGAAATCTCGCCAGGCAACTTCGCGCGCGCGCCAGATTGATAAAATCAAACTGGAAGAGGTGAAAGCCTCCAGCCGTCAGAACCCGTTCATCCGTTTCGAGCAGGATAAGAAACTGTTCCGTAACGCGCTGGAAGTGGAAGGGCTGACCAAGGGGTTTGATAACGGTTCGCTGTTTAAAAATCTCAACCTGCTGCTGGAAGTGGGTGAAAAGCTGGCGGTACTCGGCACCAACGGCGTCGGTAAATCGACTTTGCTGAAAACGCTGGTGGGTGATCTGGAACCGGATAGTGGCACCGTAAAATGGTCAGAGAACGCGCGCATTGGTTACTACGCGCAGGATCACGAATATGAGTTCGATAATGACCTGACCGTGTTTGAATGGATGAGCCAGTGGAAACAGGAAGGCGATGACGAGCAGGCGGTGCGCAGCATTCTCGGTCGTTTGTTGTTCAGCCAGGACGACATCAAAAAGCCTGCTAAAGTGCTTTCCGGTGGTGAAAAAGGCCGTATGCTGTTTGGTAAGTTAATGATGCAGAAACCGAACATTCTGATCATGGACGAACCGACCAACCACCTGGACATGGAATCCATCGAGTCGCTTAACATGGCGCTGGAACTGTATCAGGGCACGCTGATTTTTGTTTCTCACGACCGTGAGTTTGTAAGCTCCCTGGCGACCCGTATTCTGGAAATCACGCCGGAACGCGTGATTGACTTTAGCGGTAATTACGAAGATTACCTGCGTAGTAAAGGAATCGAGTAAGTTATAGTCAGTAGCCCTGGTTATGTCAGGGCTACTGATGACAAATACAAGATTGCTATCAGGCCTACGCAGTACCTGCAATATATTGAATCTTCAGGACTTTGTAGGCAGGATAAGGCGTTAACGCCGCATCCGGCATGAACAAAGCGCACTTTGTCAGCAATCTGAGCAACATCGAACCTTCTTTCTTAACCTCACATCAATTCACTTCCACTAATCCATCACTTCTCAAACATCCATGCCCAGCGCGCGTTTACCGTGAACGTTCAGATCTTCCAGTGTAAATCGGCCTTGCCAGTTTGTTTCATAATCTTCCCGTGGGAAGTCTCCCGGCGATGTACCTTTTTCCAGTGCTTTCCTGACCTTGTGCGCATAAACCCGGTTTTTCTCGCACATCGGCGCGGCAGGAATATACATCACATTCCCCCAGCCCTGTTGATTGTCTACCGGTGCGACACAGTGGATCACATCGCAGTGCCACCAGACAGAATCCCCCGCTGTTATTGCCGGAATTGACGTTAGTGCTTTCATCAATAAGGGATGCCATTTCTCTGAAACAGGCAGAACTTTACCAGGCGCAACACCGCACAGCACGTCGTCCGGTACGTCATCCAGCAACGGACGCAGCAGAACGTATGCCATCGCTTCCGGGATCGGCACCACGTGTAACAATCCCTGGCCTGGTAACATATCGGAAAGTGCCGTCCAGCCCTGGAACGTGCGGAACACCGAACATTTGGTGGTGTTATCGACGGTGTATTCTTCTACATCGGTACGGTGTGCGGCATCCCACGGATCGTAATCATCAAAATTACCGTTGAAAACATGGGCAAAAACGCGCTGATAAGCAGGTAATAACCAGCGTTCCAGTGCGCCAGAATCAGTGTGTGCCCCCAGACCTTTGGACGTCGTGCCCGGTGGGCGGCGGCGGATCCTGTCTGGATAGATCACGCTGACATCGGGATCAAACCATTGTTTGCCGTTGCTTTCAGACTTCCACAGACGGTTAAGGAAAGATTGCACCGCAGCCATATTGTCGCTCTGCCGCGCCTGCATCTGTGCCTGTGACCAGTAAATGGGATAGATTTCGGGGCGAGACGCCTCCAGCGAGCCGAAAAAGCTGTCACCGGGACCTTTATACACATCATCAAAGTGATTGGTATCAAGGTAGTTGAGCATTGCGCGATCCCACGCCAGCGCCTGCTCGCGGGGGAAATTGCCTTTTATTACCGCGCAACCGCGACGTTTTATCTCATTGCGCGTGGCTTCACTCACTGTACCTGCTGCAATGTCGCTATAAGGAACTTCCGGCCAAACCGGCAATCCTTGCGCTTTCAGTGCGTCTATTTCTGCTACACGCGCTTCGATTTTTGCAGAGAGTTTTTCGAAGACCTGTTGTACATCGCCGATCTGTTGTCGCAGCTTCGCTTTCATTTCACGGATAGCCGTTTTCGCATCTGTTGGCAGCGTCTCATAGGTAAAAGTCATATCAACCTCGCAACTTTCGTTCGAAAGTGAAAATAGTTACGATTGATACTTTAAGTTAAAAATAAGTTAACGCAAGATAAAAATCTTGAGTCAGTGCACAAAGTGAGCAAAAAAGAGAGATGCCGGAACGGTCGCTCCGGCCGGGAGAAGATTACTTATTGAAAGGAGCGGAGCTATCCAGCACCGCCTGAATCACATTCAGCGCGCCTTCATGATTATTATCATCGGTAGCGTAACGGGCGATTTGTTTAATGTTTTCCGCAGCATTGCCCATCGCAAAGGAATAATGCGCCATTTTAAGCATCTCTGCGTCGTTACCGCTGTCGCCAATCGCTACCACATTTTGCGGCGACAGACCCCAGCGTTTTAACAACCGCGAAATACCATTTGCTTTATGCAGGCCGGGAATAATCAGGTCGATAAAACCCGCGCCACTGGTGACAGGTTTCATAATGCCATCGAGCGCAACGTGCAGTTTGTCGACAACCAGCGGGATTTGTTCATCCGGCAGGTTGAGCGAAAACTTGAAAAGCACGTCATCAATCTCCTGGTAATCCTTCACAGGTTTCAGTCGATGGTAGTGTTTTTCCATCAGTGCGACGAATGCTTCCGGCGCATTTTCACTGATGTATGCGCTTTGCAGACCACAGGCGACAAAATTGAGTTGCTTATCTTTCAGCAGTTCCCCAATGACAATCCTGGATTCATGCCGGGTCAGTTCGCCGTGGAACAACTGCTTGCCATGTTCGTAGACCAGCGCGCCATTTTCCGCGACAAAAGAGATTTCATCTTTTAGCTCAGGAAAGAAGGAAATAAGCTGGTAATACTGGTTACCACTGGCGACAACGAACTCAATATCGCGCTTTTTCAGTTCCTGATACTGCGCCATAAAACGTGACTGGTTGTACATTTTGGCGTCGTTAAGAAAAGTACCGTCCATATCGCAAACGATAACTTTTACAGTCATAAAAGTGCTCCCGGCAATGAATGCAAACGCCACAGTGTAATGACAATGTGATGCGGAGCACAAACTAATTTCGAATGAAAGCGAGAGTAAAATTGATTTCGTGAATGTTTTAGCCCGGCGGTGACGCCGGGCTGAGGGGATTACAGCATGTGTTCGGTGCGGGCGATGATATCGTCCTGAGCGTCTGGAGAGAGCGCGGTGAAGAAGGCGGAATAGCCCGCTACGCGCACGACCAGATCGCGGTACTGATCCGGATGTTTTTTCGCTTCCAGCAGCGTTTCGCGGGAAACGATGTTGTACTGAATATGCCAGCCTTTATGCACTTCGAAGAAGGTGCGTAGCAGGATCATCAGTTTCTGCTTGTCAGATTCGTTCTCCAGCGTCGCCGGGTTTAGTTTCTGGTTGAGCAATACACCGCCGAGAATCGCTGCGGTAGGCAGTTTACCCACCGAGCCAATGACCGCCGTTGGGCCAAGATGGTCAGTACCGGAAGCCGGGCTTGCGCCTTCCGCCAGCGGGGTATGTGCTTTACGTCCGTCCGGCGTTGCCATTGTTTGCGCGCCAAACGGTACGTTAGCGGAGATAGACGACGTACCTGCGTAATAGTTGCCGCCAACCGGACCACGACCGTAGCGGGGGTTGTGGTACTGCTTCAGTTCGTCAATATATGTCTGATAGGCGCGAGCCAGCAGCGTATCGACGCTATCATCGTCGTTGCCATACTTCGGCGCGCCGTTAATCAGACGCTGACGCAACTGCTCATGAGTCAGGCCATCGAAGTCATCCGCCAGCGCGGCAGCCAGTTGTTGTTGACCAATCGCGCCCTGTTCAAATACCAGTTTCTTCACTGCCGCCAGGCTGTTGCCGAGGTTGGCAATGCCCACCTGCAGGCCAGAAACCCAGTCATATTTCGCGCCGCCTTGCTTGATACTTTTCGCTCGCTCAATGCAGTCATCCACCAGCGCCGAGCAGAGAATATCGTGCACGTTCTCTTCCAGCATGGTGTCGACCACATATTCGATTTCGATCGATTTGCGGGTGTAGTAACGGATTTGCGTATCCCACGCGTCCATTACTTCATCGAAGTTGTTGAAGTTACCCGCTGACAACGCTTTTTCTTGCGGCAGGAACACGTTGCCGCTGGTGGCATCACGACCGCCTTCCAGCGCCGCCAGCATCACGCGGGCGAAGTTGATAAAGCTCATGCCGGTGCAGCGATAGCCCCATTTGCCGCCGACGGCGGTTTCGATACAACCAATCGCTGCGTAGTCGTAAGCGTCCTGCGGTTCAATACCGAGTTTAATAAATTCCGGGATCACGATTTCGTCGTTGTTGAACGCCGGCATCCCGAAGCCGCAGCGGATCACCTGTACGCAGGCGTCGAGGAAATCGTTACTCATTCCCGCATGGTAACGCACGCTGAGGTTAGGCTGAGTGGAGCGCAGACGACCGCAGGATTCGAGGATCGCGTAAGAGAGTGGATTCACCGCATCCATTGGTTGACCATCAACCAGATTTTGCCCGCCAATGGTGACGTTCTGATACAGCGGACTTCCCGCAGAGGCTTTTGAGTGTGAGCCGGAGCGGATCTTGTTCACCTCAAGCAGTTTCAGCCAGCAGCTATGCAGCATCTCAATGGCGTGTTCGCGATCCAGCGTCTGGTTCAGTTCAACGTCGCGGCGATAGTATGGGTAGAGATACTGATCCATACGACCAAACGACACCGAGTGACCGTTTGATTCAATCTGTAAAATCAACTGGATGAAGTAGCACAGTTGCAGCGCCTGCCAGAAAGTCTGCGGCGGCTGGTGGGCGATAAGGTCGCAATTTTCCGCCATTGCCAGCAGTTCATCGCGACGGCTTTCGCGGGTTTCGGTGGCTGCCATTTCACGCGCCAGGGCAGCGAAACGTTCAATATGTTCACTGACTGCAACCAGCACGATATCAATCGCTTTCAGGAACTGCTCGCCGTGCAAATCTTCCAGCACAGTCAGGTTGATACGCGAGCGACGCTCCGCCACTTTCTCGCGCAGACCATCAAGCCCTTTTTCCAGCAACAGCGGGAAATTGACCGCCAGGTGTGCATCGCCGGAGGTCATATTGCCTTCTGCTTTGATAATACCGGTCGCCAGCAGGCCTTTTTGCTCATCGGTAAACATGCCGTAGCAGCGATCCTGTACGGTCTGACCGCGCCACCACGGGCACACTTCATGCAGAACGCGTTTGTTCTCTTCGCTCACCGCAAAACCCGCGCCGGGACGATCTGCCAGATCATCAATCTCTTTTTCGATCCAGGAGACGGTATATTCCGGGAAGATTGGCGCGGCGCGAACTTCGCTTGCCTGGTTGCCAATGATCAACTCATCGTGTTTGATCCAGATGGTGCGATTCGCCAGGTGATGCGCCAGCGCCAGCGCGCGACGAACCGGGATCGGCTTATCGAGATGTTGTTGATACATCTCGGTATAGTGCTGTGCGCGCTCGGTACAAACCGGCGGTTTCACAATATGCACCAGCGCATTTTTGTGCGCTTTAATGCGGTCGCTGAGCGTGTCCAGTTTCAGTGTTGTCATGGTTGTTATCCTCGTAAAGTCGCGGTTAACCCTTTCAGGCAGGCATACTGCTGGGCAAAGTCGAGCAGTTCTGGCGCATCAAGCGGTTTTTCCGGGGCGTCATAGGGCAGATTAAGTAAGTGATATTTGTTGATGCCCAGCGTGTGGTAGGGCAGGAAATGAATTTCGCCAACGTGCAGCTCGTCGGCGGCAAAATCGGTAATGGCTTTTACAGAGGTTTCGTCAGCATTAAAGCCCTGAATCAGCGGCACGCGGATAATGATTTTTTTCCCCGCTGCGGCGAGTTTTTTCAGGTTATCCAGCACTCTGGCGGCGTTACCGTCGGTCCACTGTTTAAACGGCACGTCGGCGACGTGTTTTAAATCGGCAAGAAACAGATCGATATAGGGCAGAGAAGGGGCGATATATTTCCACGGCACATGCAGGCAGGTTTCTACCGCAGTATGAATGCCGGCCTCGTGGCTGGCTTGCAGTAGTGCCATCGCCATTTCCGGCTGCATAAAGGGTTCACCGCCAGAAAGCGTTAAGCCGCCGCCGCTGCGATCGTAAAACGGTTTATCGCGCAAAACGGTCGCCATGATCTCCTCAACGCTTTTCACTTCACCACACACGGTTAACGCCTGTGTCGGGCAGCAGTTGGTTAACGCCGTCAGATGCTCCGGGGTTAACTTTTCCCGATGAATAAGCAGGCCATTCAGCGTGCGCTCAATCACTTCCGGCGCGGCCTTAGCACATAGCTCGCAGCCCTCCAGGCACAGACGTGCGTCATACAGTAGATCCTGCGTGCGGGCGCGGCTTTCAGGATTCTGACACCAGCGACAACCCAGCGAGCAACCTTTCAGAAAAACCACTGTGCGAATGCCGGGGCCGTCGTGGGTCGAGTAGCGTTGAATATTGAAGATCATAGATGCCTCTCTGTTTCGTTCAAACATTAAATTACTTTCGAATGAAAGTTATGTTGATGTGCGTCAACTGTTCAGAGAGTTTTCTCGTGGTAGTCTGGTTTCAGACAAAAAGTACATTTTGAGGATGGTTATGGAACTGTATCTGGATACTTCAGACGTTGTTGCGGTGAAGGCGCTGTCACGTATTTTTCCGCTGGCGGGTGTGACCACTAACCCAAGCATTATCGCAGCGGGTAAAAAACCGCTGGACGTTGTGCTTCCGCAACTTCACGAGGCGATGGGCGGTCAGGGGCGTCTGTTTGCCCAGGTAATGGCTACCACTGCTGAAGGGATGGTGAATGACGCACGTAAATTGCGTTCTATTATTGCGGATATCGTGGTGAAAGTCCCGGTGACCGCCGAGGGGCTGGCAGCTATTAAGATGTTAAAAGCGGAAGGGATCCCGACGCTGGGCACGGCGGTGTATGGCGCAGCACAAGGGCTGTTGTCGGCGCTGGCGGGCGCGGAATATGTTGCGCCTTATGTCAACCGTATTGATGCTCAGGGTGGTAGCGGTATTCAAACCGTGACCGATTTGCATCAGTTACTGAAAATGCATGCGCCACAGGCGAAAGTGTTAGCCGCGAGTTTCAAAACCCCGCGTCAGGCGCTGGACTGCTTACTGGCAGGATGTGAATCCATCACGCTGCCACTGGATGTGGCACAACAGATGATTAGCTATCCGGCGGTGGATGCCGCTGTGGCGAAGTTTGAGCAGGACTGGCAGGGCGCGTTTGGCAGAACGTCGATTTAACGGGATGTTCTGCATCCTCATAAATTGCTTATAACGTGGCGGAGTGCACCGGTGCCTGCCGCGTCTTATCAGGCCTGGAAATCTGCGCCCGAACCGTAGGTCGGATAAGGCGTTTACGCCGCATCCGACACCCGGAGCACAATGCCCGATGCGACGCCTGCCGCGTCTTATCAGGCCTGGAGGCGACAATTACTGCCCGCAAACCTCACATCCCGGATTGCGCATCAGTTTCATTTCGCGGAACTGACAGGTCATCGCATCGTACATAACGATTTTTCCGCTGGCAGGTTTCCCATAACCTGCCAGCAGTTTGATCGCTTCCATTGCCTGCAACGAACCAATTACGCCAATCAATGGCGCCATCACGCCTGCTTCCACGCAGGTTAACGCGTTTTCGCCAAACAAACGGCTAAGGCAGCGGTAGCAAGGCTCGCCGTCCTGATAAGTAAAGACCGTGATTTGACCTTCCATACGAATTGCCGCGCCGGAAACCAGCGGCACCTTCGCGGCAAAACAGCCTGCGTTCAGTTGATTACGTACCGCAACGTTATCCGTACAGTCGAGCACCAGATCGTGTTTAGCAATCAACGCAGCAAGCTCAGCATCATCAAGTAACGCATTCGCTGGTGTAATTGCGATATGTGGATTGATCCGTGCCAGTGCATCACGGGCAGATTCAACCTTCGGTTGCCCGACCGTAGCGTCACTGTGTAGCGTCTGGCGTTGCAGATTCGAGAGCGAAACCGTGTCGAAGTCGAGCAGCGTCAGGTTGCCGACACCGGCGCTTGCCAGATACTGCGAGGCTGCGCAACCGAGTCCACCGAGGCCGACGACCAGCACGCGAGAATCTTTCAACGCTTCCTGGCCGTCAAAATCAAAACCACGCAGGATGATTTGCCGGTTGTAGCGCAGCATCTCCTGATCGCTGAGTTCCGCCATTACAGGCCTCCGAACAACGCGTTAAACGGCTCGACTTCCACCCATTCGCCCGATTCAACATTGCCGCGATCGCGTTCCAGCACGATAAAGCAGTTGCCGAGGCTAAAAGAGCTAAATATATGGGAACCCTGATGTCCGGTGGTCATCACTTCCAGTTCGCCGTCGGCATTGCGTTGCAGCACACCACGCTGGAAATCAAGACGACCAGGCGTTTTCTTGAGGCGAGAAGCCGTGCGTACACGCTGGCGCGTAGGCAGGCCGCTGGCGGTGTTGCCGCTTAATTTTGCCAGTAACGGCTGTACCAGTTGGTAGAATGTCAGCGTTGCTGAAACCGGATTACCCGGCAGGCCGCAGAACCAGCTATTGCCGAGTTTACCGAACGCGAACGGTTTACCCGGTTTAATCGCCAGCTTCCAGAAGGCGATTTCGCCCAGCTCTTCGAGAATGGTTTTGGTGTAATCCGCTTCACCAACCGAAACACCGCCAGAACTGATCACTACATCCGCCTGACTGTCGGCTTCAATAAATGCTGTGCGCAAGGCGTGGGGATCGTCGCGGATAATCCCTAAGTTGATCACCTCGCAACCCAGTTGTTCTAACATCAGGTGTACGGCGAGACGGTTGGTATCGTAGATTTGACCGTCGCCCAGTGGCTGACCTGGCAACTGGAGTTCATCACCGGTGGAAAACAGCGCCACACGCACTTTGCGAATCACCGGAACGTCGGCAATTCCCAGTGAAGCAATCACCGGCAGCTCTGCGGTAGTCAGGCGAGTCCCCGCCGGGAAAACAACCGCACCCGCAGAGATATCTTCACCGCGACGACGAATATTTTGCCCGCTACGCACTTCAGCGGTAAAACGCACTCCTGCATCCGTTTGTTCGGTCTGTTCCTGCATCACCACCGCTTCACAGCCTTCCGGCACCGGAGCACCGGTCATAATGCGAATACAGGTGCCAGCAGGCCATTCACCATGATACGGCTGCCCGGCAAACGATTTGCCAGCAACGGGCAGCGGTTGCCCGGAGGCGATATCGGCTAAACGAACCGCGTAGCCGTCCATTGCCGAGTTATCAAACCCAGGGACATCGAGCGGCGAAACCACATCGCTCGCCAGAATACGACCAAAACACTGAACCAGTGGCAGCGTTTCCTGAGCAGTCAAAGGGGTAACGCGAGAAAGCATCTCATTAAGCGCGGTGTCGAGCGACATCAAACCGGTGGTAAATTCCATGAAAACACTCCTGCGGGGCAAAATCGAATCCGCCTATTATGTCAGAAAAACGCCACGGACTGTATGCCACCTCGGTCGTAGAGCGGGCTCCTGCCTTTACATGCCATATACATCTTTCTATATTCAAAAATTGAATGAATAATTCATAAAAATTCTGATATTTATAGCAAAGTGGCGAGCCACCCTTAATGGACGAATACTATGGGCAAAGCAGTCATTGCAATTCACGGCGGCGCAGGCGCAATTAGCCGCGCACAGATGAGTCTGCAACAGGAATTACGCTACATTGAGGCACTGTCTGCCATTGTTGAAACCGGACAGAAAATGCTCGAAGCGGGCGCAAGTGCGCTGGATGCAGTGACGGAAGCCGTGCGCTTGCTGGAAGAGTGCCCACTGTTTAACGCCGGAATTGGCGCTGTCTTTACGCGTGATGAAACCCATGAACTCGACGCCTGTGTGATGGATGGCAATACCCTGAAAGCCGGTGCAGTGGCGGGCGTCAGTCATCTGCGTAATCCGGTTCTTGCCGCCCGTCTGGTGATGGAACAAAGCCCGCATGTGATGATGATAGGTGATGGCGCAGAAAATTTTGCTTTTGCTCATGGCATGGAGCGCGTCTCGCCGGAGATTTTCTCCACGCCTTTGCGTTATGAACAATTACTGGCGGCGCGTGAGGAAGGGGAGATGCTCCTCGACCATAGCGGCGCACCGTTGGATGAAAAACAGAAAATGGGCACTGTGGGAGCCGTGGCGTTGGATCTCCATGGCAATCTGGCGGCTGCCACGTCCACGGGGGGAATGACCAATAAATTACCTGGTCGGGTCGGCGACAGCCCGCTGGTTGGCGCCGGGTGCTACGCCAATAACGCCAGCGTGGCAGTTTCTTGTACCGGCACGGGCGAAGTCTTCATTCGCGCGCTGGCGGCGTATGACATCGCCGCGTTGATGGATTACGGCGGCTTAAGCCTCGCACAAGCCTGCGAGCGGGTAGTGATGGAAAAACTCCCTGCGCTTGGCGGCAGTGGCGGACTAATCGCTATCGATCATGAAGGCAACGTCGCGCTACCTTTTAACACCGAGGGAATGTATCGCGCCTGGGGCTACGCAGGCGATACGCCAACCACCGGTATCTATCGTGAAAAAGGGGACACCGTTGCCACACAGTGATGAGCTTGAAGCCGATGATGTGCTGGCTGTTGATAATCTCAATATTGCCTTTATGCAGGACCAGCAGAAAGTGGCTGCGGTTCGCGGTCTCTCTTTTAGCCTGCGACGTGGTGAGACGCTGGCAATTGTTGGAGAGTCCGGTTCCGGCAAGTCAGTTACAGCACTGGCGTTGATGCGTCTGTTAGAACAGGCGGGGGGGCTGGTGCAGTGCGACAAAATGTTATTGCGGCGCCGCAGTCGTGAGGTGATTGAGCTTAGTGAGCAGCAGAGCTCCCGGCAAATGCAGCATATACGCGGTGCGGATATAGCGATGATTTTCCAGGAGCCAATGACGTCGCTAAATCCGGTATTTACCGTGGGCGAACAGATTGCCGAGTCTATCCGTCTGCATCAGAACGCCAGTCGTGAAGAAGCGATGTCGGAGGCGAAACGGATGCTGGATCAGGTTCGCATCCCGGAAGCACAAACCATTCTTTCGCGTTATCCGCATCAACTCTCCGGTGGGATGCGTCAGCGGGTGATGATTGCCATGGCGCTGTCATGTCGCCCGGCGGTGCTGATTGCCGATGAGCCGACGACTGCGCTGGACGTCACCATTCAGGCGCAGATCCTTCAATTAATCAAAGTGTTGCAAAAAGAGATGTCGATGGGCGTCATCTTTATCACTCACGACATGGGCGTGGTGGCGGAGATTGCCGATCGGGTACTGGTGATGTATCAGGGCGAGGCGGTGGAAACGGGCAGCGTCGAACAGATTTTTCATGCGCCACAGCATCCTTATACCCGTGCGCTATTGGCTGCGGTTCCGCAGCTTGGCGCGATGAGAGGGCAAGATTATCCCCGACGTTTCCCGTTGATATCGCTTGAACATCCGACTCAACAGGAACGCCCTGTCGAGCAGAAAACGGTGGTTGATGGCGAACCTGTTTTACAGGTGCGTAATCTGGTCACCCGTTTCCCTTTGCGTAGTGGGTTGTTGAATCGCGTAACGCGGGAAGTGCACGCCGTTGAAAAGGTTAGTTTTGATCTCTGGCCGGGTGAAACGTTGTCGCTGGTGGGGGAGTCTGGCAGTGGTAAATCCACCACCGGACGGGCGTTGTTGCGCCTGGTTGAAAGTCAGGGCGGAGAAATTATCTTCAACGGCCAGCGAATCGATACTCTGTCACCCGGCAAACTTCAGGCATTGCGCCGCGATATTCAGTTTATTTTTCAGGATCCTTACGCCTCACTGGATCCACGCCAGACGATCGGTGATTCGATTATCGAACCGCTACGTGTTCATGGATTATTGCAGGGTAATGAAGCCGCTGCACGCGTTGCGTGGCTACTGGAACGCGTTGGTCTGTTACCCGAACATGCGTGGCGCTACCCGCATGAGTTTTCCGGCGGTCAGCGTCAGCGTATCTGTATTGCCCGTGCGCTGGCGTTGAATCCCAAAGTCATTATTGCCGATGAAGCCGTGTCGGCGCTGGATGTTTCTATTCGCGGGCAGATTATCAACTTGTTGCTCGATCTCCAGCGTGATTTCGGCATTGCATATCTGTTTATCTCTCACGATATGGCGGTCGTGGAGCGGATCAGCCATCGTGTAGCGGTGATGTATCTTGGACAAATTGTCGAAATAGGCCCCCGGCGCGCGGTCTTTGAAAATCCACAGCACCCTTATACGCGTAAATTACTGGCGGCAGTTCCGGTTGCTGAACCGTCCCGGCTGCGACCACAGCGCGTACTGCTATCGGACGATCTTCCCAGCAATATTCATCAGCGTGGCGAAGAGGTTGCAGCCGTCTCGTTGCAATGCGTCGGGCCGGGGCATTACGTCGCACAACCACAATCAGAATACGCATTCATGCGTAGATAACATTCAGGCGGAGAATCAAATGGCAAGAGCTGTACACCGTAGTGGGTTAGTGGCGCTGGGTATTGTCACAGCGTTGATGGCATCTTGTGCATTCGCTGCCAAAGATGTGGTTGTGGCGGTGGGATCGAACTTCACCACCCTCGACCCGTATGACGCGAATGACACGTTGTCACAGGCCGTGGCGAAATCGTTTTACCAGGGGCTGTTCGGTCTGGATAAAGAGATGAAGCTGAAAAATGTGCTGGCGGCGAGTTATACCGTCTCCGGTGACGGCCTCACTTACACCGTGAAATTGCGTGAAGGGATTAAGTTCCAGGATGGCACCGACTTCAACGCGGCGGCGGTAAAAGCGAATCTGGATCGGGCCAGTGACCCAGCGAATCATCTTAAACGCTATAACTTGTATAAGAATATTGCCAAAACTGAAGCGTTCGATCCGACAACGGTGAAGATTACGCTTAAACAGCCGTTCTCCGCGTTTATTAATATTCTTGCCCATCCGGCGACAGCGATGATTTCTCCGGCGGCGCTGGAAAAATATGGCAAAGAGATTGGTTTTCATCCGGTGGGAACCGGGCCGTATGAACTGGACACCTGGAATCAGACCGATTTTGTGAAGGTCAAAAAATTCACCGGTTACTGGCAGTCAGGACTGCCCAAACTGGACAGCATTACCTGGCGTCCGGTGGCGGATAACAACACTCGCGCGGCAATGTTGCAAACCGGTGAAGCGCAGTTTGCTTTCCCCATTCCCTACGAGCAGGCCGCGCTGCTGGAGAAAAACAAAAATATCGAGCTGATGGCCAGCCCGTCGATTATGCAGCGTTATATCAGTATGAATGTGACGCAAAAGCCGTTCGATAACCCGAAGGTACGGGAGGCGCTGAATTATGCCATCAACCGTCCGGCGCTGGTGAAAGTCGCGTTTGCGGGATATGCAACGCCCGCCACTGGCGTGGTGCCGCCGAGTATCGCCTACGCGCAAAGTTACCAACCGTGGCCTTACGATCCGGCAAAAGCGCGCGAATTACTTAAAGAGGCGGGATATCCCAACGGTTTCAGTACCACGCTGTGGTCGTCACATAACCACAGCACCGCGCAGAAAGTGCTGCAATTTACCCAGCAGCAGTTAGCGCAGGTAGGAATTAAAGCCCAGGTGACGGCGATGGATGCCGGACAGCGGGCGGCAGAAGTAGAAGGTAAAGGGCAAAAAGAGAGCGGCGTGCGACTGTTCTACACCGGCTGGTCGGCATCGACCGGCGAAGCTGACTGGGCGTTATCGCCGCTGTTTGCGTCACAGAACTGGCCACCGACGCTGTTTAATACTGCGTTTTACAGTAATAAACAGGTGGATGATTTCCTGGCTCAGGCACTGAAAACTAACGATCCGGCGGAAAAGACCCGCTTATATAAGGCGGCGCAGGATATCATCTGGCAAGAGTCGCCGTGGATCCCGCTGGTGGTCGAAAAACTGGTGTCGGCACACAGTAAAAATCTGACCGGTTTTTGGATCATGCCAGACACCGGCTTCAGCTTTGAAGATGCGGACTTGCAATAAGCAACGCAGGGAGTGGAATGCTTAATTACGTTATCAAACGCTTACTGGGGTTGATTCCGACGCTGTTTATCGTCTCGGTGCTGGTGTTTTTATTTGTCCATATGCTGCCCGGCGATCCGGCGCGATTGATTGCCGGCCCCGAAGCCGATGCTCAGGTCATCGAACTGGTGCGTCAGCAACTGGGTCTGGATCAGCCGCTGTATCACCAGTTCTGGCACTACATCAGCAACGCAGTGCAGGGAGATTTTGGCCTGTCGATGGTGTCGCGTCGTCCGGTTGCCGATGAGATTGCCAGCCGCTTCATGCCAACGCTGTGGCTGACCATAACCAGCATGGTCTGGGCGGTGATATTTGGTATGGCGGCAGGAATTATCGCCGCCGTCTGGCGTAACCGTTGGCCGGATCGATTGAGTATGACCATCGCGGTGTCGGGGATCTCCTTCCCGGCATTTGCCCTGGGGATGCTTTTGATACAGGTTTTCTCCGTTGAGCTGGGCTGGCTGCCTACCGTAGGTGCAGATAGTTGGCAGCACTACATTTTACCCTCCCTGACGCTCGGTGCGGCAGTGGCAGCCGTGATGGCGCGCTTTACCCGTGCGTCGTTTGTCGATGTCTTAAGCGAAGATTATATGCGTACCGCGAGGGCGAAAGGGGTGAGTGAAACCTGGGTTGTCCTCAAACACGGGCTACGCAACGCGATGATCCCGGTAGTGACCATGATGGGCTTACAGTTTGGCTTTTTGCTCGGAGGTTCCATCGTGGTGGAGAAGGTTTTCAACTGGCCCGGACTTGGGCGCTTACTCGTTGACTCCGTAGAAATGCGCGATTACCCGGTGATTCAGGCGGAAATTCTGCTTTTCTCGCTGGAATTTATTCTTATCAACTTAGTGGTGGATGTGCTTTACGCCGCCATTAACCCGGCTATCAGGTACAAGTAAGGATGCGATTATTTAACTGGCGTCGTCAGGCGGTGTTAAACGCCATGCCACTAGTAAAACCTGATCAGGTGCGTACTCCGTGGCATGAGTTCTGGCGACGTTTTCGCCGTCAGCATATGGCGATGACCGCCGCATTATTCGTCATTTTGTTGATTGTGATGGCAATTTTTGCACGCTGGATCGTCCCCTATGACGCCGAAAATTATTTCGATTATGACAATCTGAATAACGGACCTTCTTTGCAGCACTGGTTTGGCGTCGATTCACTGGGGCGCGACATTTTCAGCCGTGTCCTGGTTGGTGCACAAATCTCGCTGGCGGCGGGCGTGTTTGCGGTGTTTATCGGTGCGGCGATAGGGACGTTGCTGGGCTTGCTGGCTGGATATTACGAAGGCTGGTGGGATCGGCTGATCATGCGTATTTGCGATGTGCTGTTTGCTTTCCCTGGCATTTTGCTGGCTATTGCTGTTGTCGCGGTGCTGGGAAGCGGCATTGCTAACGTGATTATCGCCGTCGCTATCTTTTCTATTCCTGCGTTTGCCCGACTGGTGCGCGGCAACACGCTGGTGTTAAAACAGCAAACCTTTATTGAATCAGCGCGCAGTATTGGTGCCAGCGATATGACCATTTTGTTGCGCCACATCTTACCGGGGACAGTCTCTTCCATCGTCGTGTTCTTTACCATGCGCATTGGCACCTCAATTATCTCCGCCGCCAGTCTGTCGTTTCTCGGCTTGGGAGCGCAGCCGCCGACCCCGGAGTGGGGAGCGATGCTCAACGAAGCGAGAGCGGATATGGTTATCGCGCCGCATGTGGCGGTTTTTCCGGCACTGGCTATTTTCCTGACCGTGCTGGCGTTCAACTTGCTGGGTGATGGTTTGCGTGATGCGCTGGACCCCAAAATTAAAGGATAGTCACGGTTGAACATTGCTTGAAAGAGTAATGACCTCAGAGGAAATTATTGCCTTAAGCAAGTGTTGTAACTTTCTTCTAATTTTGTAGAATCGAGTAATTTGGTTAAAAAGCCGCTGTGAGGGACTATTTATGCAGCGGCACAGCGTACTGACAGTTATTTTGTTAAATGTATTAACATGCTGAGTTTATACGAAAAGATAAAGATCAGGCTGATAATTTTATTTTTATTGGCTGCGCTGTCATTTATTGTTCTTTTTTTCATCATTAACTATCAGCTGGTATCGGAGCGTGCGGTAAAACGTGCTGATAGCCGCTTTGAACTTATTCAAAAAAACGTTGGCTATTTCTTTAAAGATATTGAACGTTCCGCTCTGACGTTAAAGGACTCACTTTATTTATTGAAAAACAGTGAGGAGATTAAACGAGCTGTCATCCTGAAAATGGAAATGATGCCATTTTTAGACTCAGTGGGGCTGGTACTGGATAATGATAAATATTATCTATTTTCGCGGCGGGCGAATGATAAAATCTTTGTTTATCATCAGGAAAAGGTAAATGGTCCCCTTGTTGATGAGGCAGGACGCGTCATCTTTGCCGATTTTAATCCGTCGCAGCGCCCGTGGTCAGTAGCTTCGGATGGCTCTGACAGTAGCTGGAATCCGGCATATAATTGCTTTGATCGTCCGGGGAAAAAATGTATTTCTTTTACACTACGAATTAACGGCAAAGACCGTGATTTGCTGGCTATTGATAAAATTCATGTCGATTTAAACTGGCGATACCTGAACGAATACCTTGATCAAATCAGCGCAACTGATGAAGTGTTGTTTCTGAAACAAGGTTATGAAATCATTGCCAAGAACCAACTCGCCCGTGAAAAATTGATTATTTATAATAGCGAAGATAATTATAATATTATTGATTCTGTCGATACAGAGTATATAGCAAAAACATCGCGCGTACCCAATAACTCGCTATTCGAAATCTATTTTTATTATCCTACGGGGAAACTATTTAACGCGTCAGATAAACTTTTTTATTTACCGTTTGCTTTCATTATTGTCGTATTGCTGGCGGTTTACTTAATGACGACCCGTGTGTTCCGTCGCCAATTTTCAGAAATGACAACGCTGGTCAATACGCTGGAGTTTTTACCTGACTCTGCGGATCAAATGCAGGCACTGAAAATTCGTGACGGCGATGCGAAAGAGATTATCAGCATCAAAAATTCGATCGCGGAAATGAAAGATGCTGAAGTTGAGCGTTCAAATAAATTGCTCTCGCTGATCTCCTACGATCAGGAAAGCGGTTTTATCAAAAATATGGCGATTATTGAGTCAAACAATAATCAGTATCTGGCCGCCGGGATCATCAAACTGTGCGGACTGGAAGCCGTCGAAGCCGTGTTTGGTGTCGAGGAACGCAACAAAATCGTCAGGAGGCTGTGTCAGCGAATTGCCGAGAAATATGCACAATGCTGCGATATCGTGACATTTAATGCCGATCTCTATTTATTATTGTGTCGGGAAAATATACAGACGTTTACTCGTAAAATAGCGATGATAAACGATTTCGACAGTAGCTTTGGCTATCGCAATCTGCGTATACACAAATCTGCCATTTGTGAACCTCTGAAGGGCGAAAATGCCTGGAGCTACGCAGAAAAACTGAAGCTGGCGATTTCCAGCATCCGTGACCATATGTTCTCTGAGTTTATTTTCTGTGATGATGCGAAACTCAGCGAAATTGAAGAGAATATCTGGATTGCGCGCAATATCCGTCATGCAATGGAAAAAGGCGAGCTATTCCTGGTTTATCAACCGATTGTTGATATTAACACCCGTGAAATTCTGGGCGCTGAGGCACTGTGCCGCTGGGTTTCTGCGGAGCGGGGGATCATCTCGCCACTGAAGTTTATTGCTATCGCGGAAGATATCGCTTTTATCAATGAACTGGGTTACCAAATTATTAAAACGGCGATGGCTGAATTCCGCCATTTTAGCCAGCGTGCGCTCCTGAAACAGGATTTCTTACTGCATATAAATGTTTCGCCCTGGCAGTTAAACGAACCTCATTTTCATGAGCGTTTTATCGCCATCATGAAAGAACATGAACTGACAGCGAAAAGTCTCTGTATTGAGATCACTGAAACTGTGATTGAGCGAATTAGTGAACATTTTTATCTCAATATTGAACAACTGCGTAAACAAGGGGTACGAATATCGATTGATGACTTTGGTACGGGTTTGTCAAACCTGAAACGTTTTTATGAAATTAATCCTGATAGCATAAAAGTGGACTCGCAATTTACCGGCGATATTTTCGGCACTGCGGGTAAAATTTTGCGCATTATCTTCGACCTGGCACGCTATAACCGGATCCCGGTGATTGCAGAAGGTGTTGAGAGCGAAGAGGTTGCGCGTGAATTAATCAAATTAGGGTGTGTTCAGGCCCAGGGGTATCTGTACCAGAAGCCGTTGCCATTCTCTGCCTGGGACAAAAGTGGAAAGTTAGTAAAAGAGTAGTTTAGGTATGTCCAGAATCAATAAATTCGTACTTACAGTCAGTCTGCTGATTTTTATCATGATTTCAGCAGTTGCCTGCGGGATCTATACCCAGATGGTAAAAGAACGGGTGTATGGCCTGAAACAGTCCGTTATTGATACTGCTTTTGCGGTGGCAAATATTGCTGAATATCGGCGTAGTGTGGCAATTGATCTCATTAACACGCTTAACCCGACTGAAGAAGAATTGCTGGCTGGCTTGCGCACAGCTTACGCTGACTCGGTTTCACCTTCTTATTTGTATGATGTTGGTCCTTATCTGATTTCCAGTGATGAGTGTATTCAGGTTAAGGAGTATGAAAATAATTATTGTGCAGATATTATGCAAGTTGTTAAGTATCGGCATGTTAAAAATACGGGGTTCATCTCTTTTGACGGCAAAACCTTCGTCTATTATCTCTATCCGGTTACTCACAATCGCAGTTTGATATTTTTGCTTGGGCTGGAGCGATTTTCGTTACTGTCAAAGTCACTGGCAATGGATAGCGAGAACCTGATGTTCTCACTGTTTAAGAACGGCAAGCCAGTTACCGGTGATGAATATAATGCCAAAAACGCCATCTTCACCGTTTCGGAAGCGATGGAACATTTCTCCTATTTGCCGACCGGATTGTACGTATTTGCTTATAAAAAAGACGTTTATTTGCAGGTATGTACGCTGATTATTTTCTTTGCTGCCTTGGTGGCAGTTATTTCAGGCACAAGTTGCCTCTATCTGATACGCAGAGTGATTAATCGTGGCATTGTTGAGAAAGAAGCCATTATTAATAACCATTTTGATCGCGTGCTGGACGGTGGGCTTTTCTTTTCGGCGGCGGATGTCAAAAAACTCTACAGCATGTATAACTCGGCGTTTCTTGACGATCTGACAAAAGCAATGGGCAGAAAATCCTTTGACGAAGATTTAAAAACCTTACCGGAAAAAGGCGGTTATTTATGCCTGTTTGACGTCGATAAATTCAAAAATATTAACGATACCTTCGGTCATTTGTTGGGCGATGAAGTGTTGATGAAGGTCGTGAAAATCCTTAAATCACAAATTCCGGTGGATAAAGGCAAAGTCTACCGCTTTGGCGGCGACGAATTCGCGGTGATTTATACTGGCGGAACCCTGGATGAGTTGCTATCGATTTTAAAAGATATCGTCAATTTCCAGGTGGGGAGTATTAATTTAAGCACCAGTATCGGCGTGGCGCATTCAAATGAATGTACTACCGTTGAACGGTTAAAAATGCTGGCGGATGAGCGGCTGTATAAAAGTAAGAAAAACGGCAGGGCACAGATTAGCTGGCAGTAATTTTTATTAACGAACCGGGCAAATGATTTTGCCCGGCCTGAATTAATTAAACCCGACTACCCCACAAATCGTACTCGTCGGCATGCTCGACTTTCACACGCAGGATATCGCCCGGCTTAACGTTGGTTTCACCATTGAGATAAACCGCGCCGTCGATTTCCGGAGCGTCTGCCATGCTGCGGCCGATTGCGCCTTCTTCGTCCACTTCGTCGATAATGACCAGAATTTCACGGCCCACTTTTTCTTGCAGGCGCTCGGCGGAAATCTGCTGCTGCAGTTGCATGAAGCGATTCCAGCGTTCTTCTTTCACTTCTTCCGGAACCTGGTCAGGCAGGGCATTGGCGTCTGCGCCTTCAACCGGGCTGTATTTAAAGCAGCCAACGCGATCCAGACGTGCTTCTTTCAGGAAGTCGAGCAGCATCTGGAAATCTTCTTCCGTCTCGCCAGGGAAGCCGACAATAAAGGTTGAACGCAGGGTCAGTTCCGGGCAGATTTCGCGCCACTGTTTGATGCGTGCCAGTTGGCGATCTACAGAACCCGGGCGCTTCATCAGTTTGAGAATTCGCGGGCTGGCGTGCTGTAACGGAATATCCAGATACGGCAGGATTTTGCCTTCAGCCATCAGCGGGATAACGTCATCTACATGCGGGTAAGGGTAAACGTAGTGCAGACGTGTCCAGATCCCCAGTTTTGATAACTGTTCGCACAGGCTGACCATACTGGTTTTTACCGGCTCGCCGTTGTAAAAGCCTGTACGGTGTTTAACATCAACGCCATACGCGGAAGTATCCTGGGAGATCACCAGAATCTCTTTAACGCCCGCATCTACCAGGCGTTTCGCTTCGCTTAACACTTCGCCAATCGGACGGCTCACCAGATCGCCGCGCATAGACGGAATAATGCAGAAGGTGCAGCGATGGTTACAGCCTTCGGATATCTTCAGATAAGCGTAATGACGTGGCGTCAGCTTAACGCCTTGCTCAGGCACCAGGCTCAGGAATGGGTTGTGTTTCGGTTTTGGCACGTAGTGATGAACGTGCTCCAGAACCTGCTCATAGCTATGAGGGCCGGTGATTTCCAGCACTTTCGGGTGGACTTCGCGGATCTGATCTTCTTTCGCCCCCAGACAACCGGTCACTATTACCTTGCCGTTTTCATTCAACGCTTCGCCAATGGCTTCCAGTGATTCTTGCACCGCACTGTCAATAAAACCGCAGGTGTTGACGATTACCATGTCTGCGTCGTCGTAGCTCGGTACTACGTCATAACCTTCAGTGCGCAATTCGGTCAGAATACGCTCTGAATCGACGAGGTTTTTCGGACAGCCGAGGGAAACAAAGCCGATTTTCGGCTGGGGAGTTACTTTGCTCATAGCTTAAAAAATATTCAGTTACAGGAAAGGTCAGGGCAGGGATTCTACAGAGTTCTGGATAAAATTTGTATCGTAATCTGGTCAACAGGCGAGGAAAACGCCCCAAATATCGGGGCGCAAATGGTTATCAGGCTACAGGGTTTTCAGTTAGCGCCTTTGCAGGCTGGTTGCTGGATTTGTCCCGCAGCGTAAAGACCGAAATAAGCGTGAAACAACCGGCAATCGCCCCCAGGATGAGATAGGTTTCAGCAAAGCCAATGGTGTCATACAGATAGCCGGCAATAGGTGAATAGATTGCCGTGGCGATGGATGCCACAAAAAGCACCAGCAGGTAGACCGTCGAAGAGAGTTTATGATCAAAGTTAGCTGCGATAAATTTAAACACAGATACCAGGATCAGTGGTTTTTCGATGGCGTGCATCATTTTAACGGCTGCAATCCACACTGGTCCCAGTTGGATTGCAGAACCGGCAATGCGCAACGACATAATGGTTCCGGCAATCACTAATGCCCATTTTGCGCCAGTGCGGTTAACAAACCACGGCATCAGACAGAGAAATAGGGTTTCTCCACAGACCTGGACAGAAGCCAGAATCCCGTACCAGCGATTGCCTTCTTCTGGTGTCGGAAATTGCAGCGAAAAATATTGTGCGAATTGTTGATCGTAGGTGTCATAAACTTGCGTTACGAACAGAGTGAACATCAATAAAAACCAGAACTGACTATTTTTCGCCAGTTCAAGCGCATGGATAGCTTTCAGCGAATTGGTTTTTTCAATTTCCGCCTCGGTCAGTTCGATTTTGGTAAACATAAAGCAGATTGCGGCGACCACAATGGCACAGCTTGCCAGCCAGAAAGAGAGATTAGGGCTGGTATCAATGTATTTACCCACAATCCACGCGGCGGCGGCCCATCCCAGAGAGCCCCACATTCTTACGCGACCATATTCAAAATGATAACGACGCGAAACTTTATCTATCCAGGAATCCAGAACGCCACAGCCAGAATTAAAAATGATCCCCAGGTAAACGCCACCCAAAACAGCGCCCAGCCAGAAGTTATGAACCAGAAGCGGGGCGTACACATAAATAAAGAATGGGCCTACGGGAAGTAATAATGCGACGAGGAGCCAGATGAGTTGTTTCTTAAGACCAAATTTATCGGAGATGAAACCGAAGAACGGTTGCATTAATAACGCAATGAAAGCATTAACGGAATAAAGTAATCCTGTGCGTGTGGCGGTAATTTCCAGATGCTGTGTCGTCCATATGACAAAAAATGCCATCGTTGCCGACCAGGCAAAGAGGTACAGGAAATCGAAAATACTGAGCAAAATATAATTACGTTTACCGGGCAATAACATAGCCATATCCTCAATCACTGGCGTTGGGTCATTTACCGTTGGCACAGGCATTCGCTGTGCTTACTGGTTATTGTTTTGGTATGCATCTCCGGAAAATGTCATACGTTAACAATTTCATTTTTACTCTGACCCTGACCGCGATGATTAGGCAATGTGTTAAATGAATGTTTGCGATTTGCATCACAATTATTGCTGGTAATAAAAAAGATTTAGCGAAATAGATCACTAAATCTTTTTATGAGAACGTATTACTTTTATGCCTTGCGTGTTAGCTCATCCGCCAGTGTGCGAAGGTGTTCAGCAATATTCATCAGATCAGTCTGTGCTGAGTGCAGAGGGCCAGCAGAGTTACGCACGACCAGGCGACTGGGAAGGATGGTTGAAGAGCGGAGCATCGCATGTTCATCGTCCGGCTGTAAAATCTGTTGAACGGCAATTTTCCCTTGTAAATCAAAGTCGATTGCGACGGTCGTTAGCGAAGGTTCAAAAAACGCACTCTCATAGGTGTCGTCATAGCCAATGACAGAAATATCTTGCGGGATTTTACGTTTTTGTTGATGTAAGGCGCTTAACGCCCCCAATGCCATCTGATCATTGGCGATCAGAAGAGCGGTCGCCTGTGGCGTTTCACGTAGCATCTGTAACGTCGCCAGATAGCCGCTTTGAGCGTCCCAACTACCGTAATGAATGGCCAGCGGCGTCAGTTGGAGTGAGGAGAGGGTATCGCGCCAGGTATTGAGTCGTAGCCGCGCTGGTACTGAATTTTCTGGGCCAGAGACCAGGCAAAATTGACGATGCCCCAAATCGTAAAGATATTTCACGCTGGCGCGTGCACCTTCTGCGGGATTAAAGGTGACGTTAAATACCGGGCTATAAGGGTCCACGTCGAGAAACAGACACAACACATCGCTGTTTTCAGCAACCAGAGTTTCAGCCAATGCCGTTTCCAGCGGTGCGTTGATAATAATCTTTGTTACCCGTTGTGCTTTTAAGTCATTAATTGCAGCCTGAATACCTTTAATATCAATATCATCGATCATGGATATCAGCACCTGATATCCCTGTTCTCCGGCATATTTTTTCACTGCTGCCGCAATTTGCGAGGGGGCATGTAGGGCGAGCGAAGTTGTAACCAGCCCGATCGTTTTGCTCTCTTTCCCTACCAACTGTTGAGCTACGCGATTTGGAACGTATTTAAGTTCGGCAATGGCTTGTTCAATTTTTTGACGTGTTTTGGCAGACACGTTCGCTGAATTGTTAAGCACCCGCGACACTGTCTGATAAGAAACATTGGCATGACGAGCAACATCGGCAAGGGTTGCAGCTTTGGTTTTCATATTCGCCCCGGCTAAAAGATTTGTCACAGTATACCGCAGTGAATGTCATACGTATCACGCTCACCTGTCTCAGTGCTGGTAAGCTGAACCGACGAACCTGTTTGAAGGGAAAAAACGCGTACTTGATCACATTCTTGCCGGACATTCCTTGCATAGCGAAGCAATTAATTACTAGATGATATCGTTGTGAACGAATAACATTTTTTGTCTGTTTAAAACAATTCAGGAGTCAGCATGGACAAGCACCCACCGATCATCCCCAGGGCCCCATGGTTACTTCATGGTGCTGATTACAATCCGGAGCAATGGTTACATGTCCCTGGGATTCTGGAGAAAGATATCGCCATGATGCAACAGGCTGGTTGTAACACCATGTCGGTGGGCATTTTTAGCTGGTCAATGCTGGAACCCACAGAGGGTGAGTATCGCTTTGACTGGCTGGATGAAGTGCTGGATAAACTTCATGCTGGCGGGATTTCTGTCTTCCTCGCAACACCAAGCGGAGCAAAACCCGCCTGGCTTGCAGCTCGTTATCCAGAGGTTCTGAGAGTTAGCGCCTCACGCGAGAAAATGCTTCACGGAGGTCGCCATAATCATTGCCTTTCTTCGTCAGTGTATAAAGATAAAGTGACGCAAATTAACCGTAAGCTGGCGCAGCGATACGCCAATCATCCGGCGGTTCTGGGGTGGCATATCAGTAATGAATATGGCGGAGAGTGTCATTGTAAGGGATGCCAACAGGCGTTTCGCCGTTGGTTGCAGACTCGTTACACCACTCTTGAGGCGCTTAATCAGGCATGGTGGACTGGCTTCTGGAGCCATACATACAGTGACTGGTCACAAATTGAATCGCCTTCCCCATTAGGTGAGATGTCTAACCACGGTTTGAATCTTGACTGGCGGCGCTTTGTCACATCGCAGGTAAAAGAGTTCTACCAAATGGAGATCGCGCCGTTAAAAGCTGAACGCCCAGATTTACCTGCGACGACCAATTTTATGTGGTATTTCAATGACTACAACTACTGGGCATTAGCCGAAGTGGTTGATTTTGTGAGTTGGGATAGCTATCCCATGTGGCATAAACAGGAAGATGAACGCGCCGTTGCCTGTAAAACAGCGATGTATCACGACCTGATGCGTACCTTGAAAAATAAACCGTTTATTCTGATGGAATCCACGCCCAGCCAGACAAGCTGGCAGCCAACCAGCAAATTGAAAAAGCCGGGAATGAATATTCTTTCTTCCTTACAGGCCGTCGCTCACGGCGCAGACGGCGTGCACTATTTTCAGTGGCGTAAGAGTCGTGGCGCCGTGGAGAAGTTTCATGGTGCGGTAGTTGATCATGTCGGTCATCTGGAGACGCGTACCGGGCGCGAAGTCATACAACTGGGGCAACGGCTGGCTCATCTTAACCAATTGGTTGGGACGAAAACGCAGGCAAAAGTTGCCATTATTTTCGACTGGGAAAACCGCTGGGCGGTCAATGATGCTGCCGGGCCGCGCAATTGCGGTATCCACTACGAGCAAACGGTAGTGGAGCATTACCGACCTTTCTGGGAGCAGGGCGTGGCGGTCGATATTATCAATGCTGATTGTGATCTTACGGGTTATCAGTTAGTTATTGCCCCAATGCTCTATATGGTTCGCGATGGATTTGCTGCTCGTGCTCGCGCCTATGTTGACGCTGGTGGCAATTTTGTCACCACTTACTGGTCCGGGATTGTCAATGAAACCGATTTATGTCACCTGGGTGGGTTCCCTGGCCCGTTGCGTGACCTGATGGGTGTGTGGGCTGAAGAGATTGATAGCCTTAATGATTATCAGCATAACGAAGTTATCTGTGAGCCGAATGCATATGGACTGCAGGGGCAATGGCAGGCACGGGAATTATGTGCGGTTATTCACGCCGAAGGTGCACAGGTTCTGGCGCGCTATGGCGAGGATTTTTATGCGGGTACGCCTGCGTTAACGGTAAATCACGTCGGACAAGGTCGAGCTTTCTATGTGGCTTCGCGTAATGATGCGTTATTTCATCAAGCGTTTGCCGCGATGTTGATCAACACACTTCATCTCCCAAAAGCACTTGCTACTGAACTTCCTGCTGGCGTTATTGCAACGCGTCGGACAGACGGCGATCAGGAATGGGTTTTTGTACAAAACTACACTGCTCATGTACAAAATATTGTGCTTCCTGGAGCGTGGCGAGTGGCGGAAACAGGTAAAGCTTGTTCACAAGACTTAGAACTGGCTCCGTGGGGATGCGAGGTGCTGGAAAGAGAAATAATGTAAATTCTTATTAATAAAATGTGAAGTATTGATCCCTGACAGCATTTTGTACAAAAAGTAGCCATACTATTTAATTGCACAAAGGCTGCAAAGAGGAGGATCGAAGTATGTTCGTTGACAGACAGCGAAGCGATCTACTTAACCGGTTGATCGATGCAAGAGTTGACCTCGCCGCATATGTGCAACTGAGGAAGGCCAAAGGATACATGTCCGTCAGCGAAAGCAATCATCTACGAGATAACTTTTTTAAACTGAATCGCGAACTGCACGATAAATCGCTGCGGTTGAATCTTCATCTGGATCAGGAAGAGTGGAGTGCTCTTCATCATGCTGAAGAAGCATTAGCGACAGCCGCAGTATGTTTGATGAGTGGGCATCATGATTGCCCGACTGTTATTACCGTCAACGCCGATAAGCTTGAAAATTGTCTGATGAGCTTAACGCTGAGTATCCAGAGCCTTGAAAAGCACACCATGCTTGCGCAGGCCTGAAAACTAAGGGGGAGAAAGCGTCTCCCCCTTCATGTTTAAGTTTTTGTAAAAATGAATTTGTCATCTCCTCCACTGACTACGCTTTAAGCCAGAGTCAATCCGGAGGCGTTATGCATCGACAATCCCTTTTCCTTGTGCCCTTTCTCTGTGTTTCTTCCGCTCTCTGGGCGGCTCCCGCGCCGGTAAATGTCGAAGTACTGCAAGACAAACTCGACCATCCGTGGGCGCTGGCCTTTTTACCTGATAATCACGGCATGTTAATCACCCTGCGCGGTGGCGAGTTGCGTCACTGGCAAGCAGGAAAAGGATTATCTGCGCCGCTTGTCGGTGTGCCGGAAGTCTGGGCGCGCGGGCAGGGCGGCCTGCTGGATGTGGCATTAGCGCCTGATTTTGCCCAGTCGCGCCGCATCTGGTTAAGTTATTCCGAAGTTGGCGATGATGGCAAAGCCGGAACTGCCGTGGGGTATGGCCGCTTAAGTGATGATCTCTCAAAAGTGACCGACTTCCGCACTGTCTTTCGCCAGACACCAAAACTTTCTACCGGCAACCATTTTGGCGGGCGGCTGGTCTTCGACGGTAACGGTTATCTTTTTATTGCTCTGGGCGAAAACAATCAGCGTCTGACGGCGCAAGATCTGGATAAATTACAGGGCAAACTGGTGCGTCTGACCGAACAGGGCGAGATCCCGGATGATAATCCCTTTGTAAACGAATCCGGTGCGCGAGCCGGGATCTGGTCTTATGGCATTCGTAACCCGCAAGGGATGGCGATGAATCCGTGGAGTAATGCGCTGTGGCTGAATGAACATGGCCCGCGCGGTGGTGATGAAATTAATATCCCGCAAAAAGGCAAAAACTACGGTTGGCCGCTGGCAACCTGGGGCATTAATTACTCAGGTTTTAAAATACCGGAAGCAAAAGGGGAAATCGTCGCCGGAACCGAGCAACCGGTTTTTTACTGGAAAGATTCGCCCGCCGTGAGCGGTATGGCCTTCTATAACAGTGACAAATTCCCCCAGTGGCAGCAAAAATTATTTATTGGCGCGCTGAAAGATAAAGATGTCATCGTGATGAGCGTCAAAGGCGACAAAGTGACGGAAGATGGCCGCATATTAACGGACAGGGGGCAGCGAATTCGTGACGTTCGCACAGGACCCGACGGTTATTTATACGTTCTCACCGACGAGCCCAACGGGGAATTACTCAAAGTTAGCCCACGCAATTAGCTAACGGGGATCATCACCACTTTGCGCACAGCGGGGCGTTCGGTGAGTTGCTGATACCAGCGTTGCAGATTCGGACGCGGTGTCCAGGTCAGGCCAACGTTAAACAAATTGTAAATAAACGGTGCGATAGCGATATCGCCCACACCAAACTCGTCGCCAGAAAACCATTTTACTTTTGCCAGCTCCGCATCGAGTAGGGCAAACAGGGCATCGCACTCTTTGCAGCTGGCATCAATGGCGGCCTGGTCGCGCTCTTCCGGTGGTGTTCTGACTAATCCCATCAGGATCCCACGATGGGCATTGCTGAGCGTCTGGTTTGCCCAGTCCATCCACTTTTCGGCTTCTGCGCGACGTGCCGGTGAGTCGATCCACAGACGTTCTTGCCCGTACTGTGCCGCCAGATAGCGGACAATGGCGTTTGATTCCCAAAGAATTAAATCACTTTCGTCATCACGCAACAGCGGCACCAGCCCGTTAGGGTTCATCGCCAGAAAATCGGCGTCATGGTTTACCCCAAACTCACGACCCGCCAAAATTTGCTCATAAGGCAGTTCCAGTTCTTCGAGCGTCAGCAACACTTTTTTAACGTTGGTTGAATTATTCCGACCCCACAACGTAATCATACTCACCCCTTTTCCGACAGGCAGCCACAGGCTGAACAGGACTCCGATGGTGAAGTAAAGTTAACTTTTAAGCAACAGCGAGTAAAAAAATGACGCCAGAAGCAGCGAAGCGGCAGGATATTGCATAAACTTTAAAAACTTTACCAACTTACGGTTTCTTTAAACTTGTGTGTGCGTTATTAATCACCGAACTTATCATACGGCGATATAACGTATTTTTTTTGAATGGATACTCGGGTGGCATTTATGACGCAATACTCCTCTTTCCTTCGTGGTCTTGCAGCGGGTTCTGCATTTTTATTCCTTTTTGCCCCAACGGCATTCGCGGCAGAACAAACCGTTGAAGCGCCGAGCGTGGATGCGCGTGCATGGATTTTAATGGATTACGCCAGCGGTAAAGTGCTGGCAGAAGGCAATGCGGATGAGAAACTGGATCCCGCGAGTCTGACTAAAATCATGACCAGCTATGTGGTTGGGCAGGCGCTTAAGGCCGATAAGATCAAACTCACCGATATGGTGACGGTCGGTAAAGATGCCTGGGCGACGGGAAACCCGGCACTGCGCGGTTCGTCGGTAATGTTCCTCAAACCGGGCGATCAGGTTTCGGTGGCGGATTTGAACAAAGGTGTGATTATCCAGTCCGGTAATGACGCCTGTATTGCGTTGGCCGATTACGTTGCCGGGAGTCAGGAGTCATTTATTGGTTTGATGAATGGTTATGCCAAAAAACTGGGCCTGACCAACACCACCTTCCAGACGGTGCACGGTCTGGATGCGCCGGGGCAATTCAGTACCGCGCGCGATATGGCATTGCTGGGTAAAGCGTTAATCCACGATGTGCCGGAAGAGTACGCTATTCATAAAGAGAAAGAGTTTACCTTTAACAAAATTCGTCAGCCTAACCGTAATCGTCTGCTGTGGAGCAGCAATCTGAATGTTGATGGCATGAAGACCGGAACCACGGCAGGTGCGGGATATAATCTGGTTGCTTCGGCTACCCAGGGTGATATGCGTTTAATCTCCGTAGTGCTGGGGGCAAAAACTGACCGCATCCGTTTTAATGAGTCTGAGAAATTACTGACCTGGGGCTTTCGCTTTTTTGAAACCGTGACGCCAATTAAACCTGATGCCACCTTTGTGACTCAGCGCGTCTGGTTCGGTGATAAGAGCGAAGTGAATCTCGGCGCAGGCGAAGGGGGATCAGTGACCATCCCACGCGGGCAACTGAAAAACCTGAAAGCGAGTTATACGTTAACGGAACCGCAGCTCACCGCGCCGCTGAAAAAAGGTCAGGTTGTCGGCACCATTGATTTCCAGCTTAACGGTAAATCTATTGAACAGCGTCCGCTGATCGTGATGGAAAATGTGGAAGAGGGTGGGTTCTTTGGTCGGATGTGGGACTTCGTGATGATGAAATTCCATCAGTGGTTCGGCAGCTGGTTCTCTTAATCTTCTGATGACCGGATGGCGCGGAAACGTCATCCGGTTATGCGTCATTAATACATCAACTTAATACGCTGCGCCTGCGCATACTTCACATACTCATCTTCCGGACAACAATCGCTCACCACAATATCAAAGCGTTTCAGCTCGCCCATGCGCGCCGGACGTACCTTGCCAAACTTACTGTGGTCGACAACCAGCACGTGCTTTTGTGCCATCGACATCGCCCAGTGTTTTACCGGCAACTCTTCAAGATTAAAACAGGTTGCGCCTTTACTGACATGCACGCCAGCTGCGGAATAAAAAGCGATATCCGGGCAAAAATTATTCAGTGTTTGCTGAAAATCAATGGGTTTGAAAATAGCGTTGCTGGCGTGAAATTCACCACCGCAAAGAAACGCGCGACAATGGGGTTTCTCTTTCAGCGCCAGAAAGGTATTTAGTGAATAACAAATGGCGGTGAAAGGGATTTCATTATCTATCGCTTCAATAATCCACGGCGTGGTGGTGCCACAGTCAAAAAAGAGGGTCTGATCGGGTTCAACCAGCGTCGCGGCCAGTTTCGCAGCCCGGCGTTTTTCTTCCACCAGGCGGGATTTTTGATCGCTTAACAGGTAATGGCTGGCACTACGCGGTTCCAGAACAATATAGCCGCCGAGTAGTACGACGGGGGCACTGTTGTTATTCAAATCGCGACGAATCGTCATCTCTGAAACCCCAAGCAGGGCGGCGGCATCCTTCAGGTGTAACTTATCGCTGCGTTTTAATTCTTGTAGTAACTGCCCGATACGCTCTTCGCGACGTGTTTCCATATTCCCTCTGAATAGTTATTGAAGCGAGCCGCCTGATATTACACTTTTTATCCGAAATCAGCCACGCACCCAGCCTTTACGTATAGGTAAGGCGAAACAGAAGCGATACCATAATTGCAGCTTCTGGTAGAGCATTGCCCCCACAGCCTGCCAGATAATCTGGGCGCTAAGGCAACCAATCATTCCTGCCAACAATCCACCGAGCATGTCCAGCGGCCAGTGAACACCGAGATAAACACGTGACCAGGCAATGACCACCGCCAGCGTCATGAGGATTGCGCCTGACCACAGGCGATGCCAGCATAAAAATGCCAGCGCAAAGGTAAATATCACCGTGCCGTGATCGCTTGGGAAAGAGTCATCCGCCGCATGATGCAGGAAGTTATAGCCGATATGATCAACAAACGGACGGTCGTGCGGAAATAAGTGCCCCATCGTCCAGGAAACAAACAGGCCGACCGCCAGCGCGATAGCGATTTTTATCACCAGTTGCCGTTGCGCTGTAAACCCCCATAGCCAAAGCACCGTAGCCAGCAGCGGTACTACAGTAATTAAATCTTTGGCAATAAAAATCGCTAACGAAATCATCCATGCGGATGAGTCTGGCGTCGCGTTAATAAGAGAGAATAATGAGTAATTCAGATTTTCCAGCATAACTTTCAGACTCAAAAGGTGATTATTGGGGAGCCATCAGGCAAGTCGATGAGCATAAAGTGCATGTTAAACAGGGTAAAGCGGCATCGTCTTATTTCACTTTCGGATTGGTTTACAACAGGGAATAGTAACGCGAAGGAATTAAATAAAGCTTAAAGAAAGAGTAGCTATACTCGGAATAATGTAAGAATGTGCTTAAGCGTGGTTTCACCTACAAAATTTGCTTTCTCGTTTGCCGCGCTTTTATTAAACTTTGCGCGATTATTATTGGCGAAGAAATTGCATGCAAAATAGATTAGCTTCCGGTGCCCGGCTTGGACGTCAGGCGTTACTTTTTCCTCTCTGTCTGGTGCTCTACGAATTCTCGACCTATATCGGCAATGATATGATTCAACCCGGTATGCTCGCTGTAGTGGAAGAGTATCAGGCGGGTATTGACTGGGTTCCTACTTCGATGACCGCTTACCTGGCGGGCGGGATGTTTTTACAGTGGCTCCTGGGACCGCTGTCGGATCGTATTGGCCGCCGTCCGGTGATGCTGGCGGGCGTGGTGTGGTTTATCGTCACCTGTCTGGCAATATTGTTGGCGCAAAACATTGAACAATTCACGCTATTACGCTTCCTGCAAGGGATAAGCCTTTGTTTCATTGGCGCTGTCGGATACGCCGCGATTCAGGAATCCTTCGAAGAGGCGGTTTGTATCAAGATCACCGCGCTGATGGCGAACGTGGCGCTGATTGCTCCGCTACTCGGTCCGCTGGTGGGCGCCGCATGGATCCATGTGCTGCCCTGGGAGGGGATGTTTGTCTTGTTTGCCGCATTGGCAGCGATCTCCTTTTTCGGTCTGCAACGCGCTATGCCGGAAACCGCCACGCGTATTGGTGAGAAACTGTCCCTGAAAGAGCTTGGGCATGACTACAAGCTGGTGCTGAAGAACGGTCGCTTTGTTGCCGGAGCTCTGGCGCTGGGGTTCGTCAGCCTGCCGTTGCTGGCGTGGATCGCCCAGTCACCAATTATCATTATCACTGGCGAAAAGTTGAGCAGCTATGAATATGGTTTGCTGCAAGTGCCAGTTTTCGGGGCGTTAATTGCGGGTAACTTGCTGTTAGCGCGTTTGACCTCGCGCCGCACCGTTCGTGCATTGATCATCATGGGCGGCTGGCCGATTATGATTGGCCTGTTAGTCGCCGCTGCCGCAACGGTTATCTCATCGCACGCGTATTTATGGATGACCGCCGGGTTAAGTATTTATGCTTTTGGTATTGGCCTGGCGAATGCGGGGCTGGTGCGATTAACCCTGTTTGCCAGCGATATGAGTAAAGGTACGGTTTCTGCGGCGATGGGGATGTTACAAATGCTGATCTTTACCGTCGGTATCGAAATCAGTAAACATGCCTGGCTGAACGGGGGCAACGGCCTGTTTAATCTCTTTAACCTTGCCAACGGAATTTTGTGGCTGCTGCTGATGTTTATCTTTTTAAAAGATAAACAAACAGGAAATTCAAACGACGGATAAGAAAATGCCTGGTTGCTTTGCACAATCAGGCATTCATGGATTAATGGTGATGGTCGTCGATTTGATGTTCGATAACCATCCCTTCGCCTACGCTGGCAAGGTGACGAACATACGGATGTGGGCGGTAAGCCGGCGCTGGAGTAGGCGCCACATAGACAGTTTGCGGTACAGTCGCGACGCTGACCGCTTGTGGAACGCTGACTGAATCGGGGACTACCACCACTTTGTATCCGCTCGGCACATCAACGGTGACACTTTGCGCCATTGCCACACCAGTAAAACTCAATAGAAACGCGCCCAGCAGTACACAATTTTTCATCATCATTTCGCCTGAAATAATCCAGAAGGGGAATTTCCGCGAATTATGCATCCTTCATTCAGGCATTGTGTTGCCGGGCGTGCTGCCGTTTTATTGATTAAATGGCGCTTCGTGCTTAAGAACTTTATCGATCACATCCAGTACGCCTTCACGGTTATTGGAGCCTGCGCGGTATTTCGCCGCAGCTACGACCGCGTTGCCGGCATTTTCCATCGCAAAGCTAAAGCCAGCCTGGCGCAGCATTTCGATATCGTTACCGCCATCACCAAAGACCACCACTTCACTGTCGTCTATTCCCCATAACTTCTGGAGTTGCCGCAGGCCATTGGCTTTATGTACGCCGGGGATAATCAGATCGATGCTACCGTTGCCGGTGTGAACCGGCACCATAATATCGCCAATCGAATCATGTAACTCTTTTTGCACTTGCGGAATCAGTTCATCGGAAAGATTCAGGCCAAACTTAAAGAAGATATCTTCTAAGTTGTCAAAGTTATCGACATATTCCAGACGGTGATAATACATTTCCGCCACCGTTTTCATGGCATCGTCATATTTTTTGAGGGTATAGGCGCTATTTTTTCCGCAGGCAATAATTTCCACTTCCGGGCGCGTCAGTAAATGTTCCACTACAGTGGTAAATGCATTTTTCGACAGCTTGCCATTAAAAACATCTTTGCCTTCGCTCACTACCCAACCGCCGTTTTCTGCCACAAAGGCAATTTCATCGGCAATTTCGGGGAAGAAAGAGATCAACTGATAATATTGATTCCCGCTGGCGACCACAAAGCGAATCCCTTGTGCTTTCATTTGCTGATATTGAGCCATAAACCGCTCGCGGTTATAGGTTTTTTGATCGCTTAAGAAAGTACCATCCATGTCTACCGCAATTAATTTAATGCTCATCAACTATTCTCCATCGCCGTCTGCGTTTTGGTATCGGGTTTGGCGACGGCCTTCGCGACAATAGCCGCGAGAATAACCAGCGCCAGTACAACCAGCATTGCACTACGTAATCCATAATGTTCGCCGAGATAGCCCAGCAGCGGCGGCCCGACGAGGAAAGCCAGATAACCGGTTGTTGCTACCACGCTGACGCGGGTCGGCGCATCGGGGCCGGTATCACTGGCGGCAGAAATGGTCAGTGGGAAGCCCAGAGAAGCTCCCAACCCCCAAAGGACAACAGACACCCCCGCGACCCAGGCGCTATCGACAAAAATAATCAGCCCAATACCCAACGCACCCATTAGCGCACTGGCCCGAACCACGGCAACGCGACTGTAACGGTCTATGAACCAACCGCCAGTGAAGCGTCCAACGGTCATCCCCAGGGTAAAACCGGCATAAATCAGCGAGCCGGAAGTAGGGCTAAAACCGTGACCATCAACCATTAATAAGGGTAACCAGTCGTTGGCAGAACCTTCTGCAAACGCCATCGCCAGCACCACGACACCAATCAACAGCAACTGGATATCGCGATAAAAAGGTACGCCTTTTTCGCCATGCTGCGTGCCATCGGCGGCATTTTTTCCTGTTCCGTCAGGGATTGCCTGAATGGCGATATAAATAGGTGCGATGCCGACCAGTGCCGCCAACAAAATATGCACAGTTGCCGGAACGCCAAAGGCCGTCAGCGCCATCCCGACACCAGCACCTGCCAGCGTGCCCAGGCTATAAAAGCCGTGCATCATCGGCAAAACCGTTTTATTCATTTCTCGCTCAACGGCGGCACCTTCAACGTTTATCGCCACTTCCGCAGAACCAAAACTGGCTCCAAAGACGCCAAGACCCACGGCAAAGAGCACGGGCGATGTCAGCCAGAGCGCCAGACTTAATATCATCATCCCGATCAACGCGCAGGACATCGTGACCAGGATGACATTACGCGTCCCAAAACGTTTCACTAACCACGCCGAGCAGAGAATTCCGCTCATCGAACCGATCGACAAGCCAAAGAGGACACCGCCCATTTCAGCGATCGAGACAGAAAGAATATCGCGGATAGCAGGCGTACGGGTTGCCCAGGATGCCATTAACAGGCCTGGCAAAAAGAAGAACATAAACAGCGCCCAGGTTCGGCGTTTCAAGGCATTACGTGAAGAATTTACGGTCATAGATCACGTCAAAAAAAGAAGAGGGAAGACAACATTAGCAAGGTTGTGTACATTTGTACACAATTGCAAAGAGAGGAAATGACATGCGTCGCGCTAACGATCCGCAACGGCGAGAAAAAATCATCCAGGCCACGCTGGAGGCGGTGAAACTTTACGGAATACATGCCGTTACACACCGCAAAATCGCTACTCTTGCCGGAGTGCCGTTGGGGTCGATGACCTACTATTTTTCAGGAATTGATGAGTTGCTGCTGGAGGCGTTCAGCAGTTTTACAGAGATCATGTCTAAGCAATATCAGGCATTTTTTAGCGATGTCAGTGATGCTTCAGGCGCCTGCCAGGCCATAACCGACATGATCTACAGCTCGCAGGTTGCAACGCCGGATAACATGGAACTGATGTATCAACTCTACGCATTGGCCAGCCGAAAACCGCTATTAAAAACGGTGATGCAAAACTGGATGCAGCGCAGTCAGCAAACGCTCGAACAATGGTTTGAACCCGGAACCGCCCGCGCGCTGGATGCGTTTATTGAAGGGATGACACTGCATTTTGTCACTGACCGTAAGCCGCTATCGCGCGAGGATATTTTGCAGATGGTGGCGCAATTGGCAGGGCAGGAGATAAAATTCAGGCAACAAAAAACCCACCAACCTTGAACCGAAATGGCGGGGTTGATGGGCTCCACAAAATGGGGACATCAAAGAAAAGCAGTGGCACTAATTAAGACTGATGCCCCGAGGAAAAGTTCTGCGGTTGTGCAAAAAAATTTCATTTTTGGGGCAACTTCAGTTTTATCCGAGTCCTGGCCATACCATTACGATGATTGTCCCTGCCAACGTCAGCAGCACGTTAGCTATTGCATAAGTGCCCGCATAACCTAATGCCGGAATGTTGCTGCGCGCAGTGTCGCTGATGATCTCCATTGCTGGAGCACAAGTACGCGCGCCCATCATTGCACCGAACAACAGCGCGCGGTTCATGCGCAGCACGTAAGCGCCAAACAGGAAGCAAATAACAACAGGCACCAGACTGACAATTAACCCAGCAATCAACATTTGACCGCCAATCGCGCCCAGGCCGTTATTGATGCCGCTGCCGGCACTTAAACCAACGCCCGCCATAAATACCATCAAACCGAACTCTTTCACCATGCTTAACGCGCCCTGGGGAATATAGCCGAAGGTTGGGTGGTTCGCTCGCATAAAGCCCAGCATAATACCAGCGAATAACAACCCGGCAGCGTTACCCATGCCGAAGCTGAATGTGCTGAACTGGAAGGTGATCATCCCGATCATCAGCCCAATAACAAAGAACGCGCAGAATGCCAGCAAGTCAGTGACCTGGCTGTGAATCGAGATAAAGCCGATGCGATCGGCGATGGTTTTTACGCGGCGGGCATCGCCGCTGACTTGTAAAACGTCACCTTTGTTAAGCACGACGTTGTCATCTATCGGCATCTCAATCTGGCTACGAATAACGCGGTTAAGGAAGCAACCGTGATCGGTCAACTTCAGTTGTGCCAGACGTTTACCGACAGCGTTATGGTTTTTGACGACCACCTCTTCAGTGACGATACGCATGTCGAGAAGGTCTCGATCAAAAACTTCTTTACCATTACGGAAGCTGGGATCGAGTCGGGCGTGGGCGTCGGGATATCCTACCAACGCTATTTCATCGCCCATCTGTAGCACGGCGTCACCATCCGGATTTGCCAGAATCCCGTTACGACGAATACGTTCAATGTAGCAACCGGTTTGTCGATAAATACCCAGTTCACGCAAGTTTTTGCCGTCGGCCCAGGCGACCAGTTCTGGGCCGACGCGGTAGGCGCGAATTACCGGCAGATAGACTTTACGGCTGGCGTCGGTGTCCAGACCTCGCTCACGAGCGATTTGCTGGGCGCTGGTCTGTAAGTCCTGATGCTGCAACTTAGGCAAGTAACGCGCACCAACAATCAAACTCACCAGGCCAATCAAATAGGTTAATGCATACCCGAGGCTTAAATTATCCAGTGCCGCAGAGAGTTGCCTGCTTTCTATTCCAGAGTGGCGTAAGGTATCGCCCGCACCAACCAAAACCGGTGTTGATGTCATTGAGCCAGCCAACATACCAGCCGTCAGGCCGATGTCCCAGCCAAACAACTTACCCAGCCCTAAGGCGATCAGCAGTGCACTACCGACCATTACCAGGGCTAACATTAGGTAATTTTTACCATCGCGGAAAAAAATGGAAAAAAAGTTGGGTCCGGCTTCGACCCCGACGCAGAAAATAAACAGCATAAAGCCAAGATTAAGCGCGTCGGTGTTAATACTGAAATGTTGTTGCCCTAATAACAGTGATACGACTAAAACGCCAATGGAATTACCCAGTTGGATTGAACCAAGTCGTAATTTTCCGAGACATAGTCCAAGCGCGAGGACCACGAATAATAACAGAATGTAATTCCCATTTAACAATTCGGCGACGTTTATATTCACGGAGACTAACTTCTTGTTTACGAGTAAGCTGTTGAAAGAAATGGTAATTTAAGATAATGTTTTTACCTGAATTCAGAGCGCAGATTCATTCAGCGCACTTAATCAATAGTAAAGTAACAATATATTTTACTAGTGTAATCACATTAGATACCAACGGCTATAAGAATTGTGTTGGCCTATATTAGCATGGAATGCGAAGCGGCTTTATCTTACTGAGCGCCACACCGGCGAAAAATGTGTTCGATAGAGGCAGTGTCAGGAGGAACATGTGAAACATAAACAACATTGGGCGGGGGCAATTTGCTGTTTTGTCCTCTTTATTGTGGTGTGCCTTTTTCTGGCGACACATATGAAGGGAGCTTTTCGGGCTGCCGGGCACCCTGAAATCGGCTTACTGTTTTTTATTCTTCCTGGGGCTGTAGCCAGCTTTTTTTCGCGGCGTAGAGAAGTCCTTAAACCACTGTTTGGCGCAATGCTGGCAGCACCCTGTTCTATGTTAATTATGCGTCTGTTTTTTTCACCATCACGCTCATTCTGGCAGGAGCTGGCGTGGTTGTTGAGTGCCGTCTTCTGGTGTGCGCTGGGCGCGTTATGTTTTTTGTTTATTAGTAGCTTGTTCAGGCCACAACACAGAAAAAATCAATAAAGCCCTCAAACAGAGAGGGCTTATCCGGTAATCAGGCGTCAAGATTCTCTTTCACCCAGGCAGCAAAATCGGTATAGCCACCGATGTGTTGCTGATCGACAAAAATCTGCGGTACGGTTTCTACCGGCTTGCCAGCTTTCTGTTGCAGATCCTCTTTAGTGATCCCTTCAGCACGAATATCCACATACTGATAGTGAAAATCATCGTGTTCATTACTTAACTTTTCTGCCAAATCTTTGGCACGCACGCAGTAAGGGCAACCCGGACGACCGAAAATAACGGTTTGCATTGGCTTTCTCCATTTATCTGTCATGTGTGCATGATCACGCCAAATCTTATTCGCTGAAAGTAGGTTTAACCTGTTGCATTGATTGCTTAAAGCTATAACTGTTAAGCACAACGCGGCGAAAGGTTTTAAACTGGCAGCTCACTTTGCAGAGGGAAGTTTATGCGCGCGATCGGTAAATTGCCTAAAAGCGTGTTGATACTGGAATTTCTCGGAATGATGTTACTGGCGGCGGCGTTACTGTCGATAAGTGACAACTTTTCGCTTCCAGCGCCGTTTTCTACGCCAGAAGCGCAAATTCTGATGATTTTTCTCGGTGTTTTGCTCATGCTTCCCGCTGCGGTGGTGGTTATTCTTCAGGTGGCAAAACGGCTGGCCCCGCAACTGATGAATCATCCACCGGAATCTTCACGTTCAGAAAGAGAAAAAGATAATGACGCCAACCATTGAACTTATTTGTGGTCACCGCTCCATTCGCCATTTCACTGATGAACCTATCTCCGCTGAACAGCGTGAGGCGATTATCAACAGCGCCCGTGCGACCTCCAGTTCCAGCTTTTTGCAGTGTAGTAGCATTATTCGCATTACCGACCCCGCATTGCGTGAAGCCCTGGTGCCGCTGACCGGCGGGCAAAAACATGTTGCGCAAGCGGCGGAGTTTTGGGTGTTTTGCGCCGACTTTAACCGTCATTTGCAGATCTGCCCGGATGCTCAACTCGGCCTGGCTGAACAGTTGTTGCTCGGTGTTGTTGATACGGCGATGATGGCACAAAACGCCTTAACCGCAGCGGAATCGTTGGGGTTAGGCGGTGTATATATTGGCGGCTTGCGCAATAACATTGAAGCGGTGACGGAACTGCTGAAATTACCAAAGCATGTTCTGCCGCTGTTTGGCCTGTGTCTCGGCTGGCCTGCGGATAACCCGGATCTCAAGCCGCGTTTACCGGCTTCCATTTTGGTGCATGAAAACAGCTACCAACCGCTGGATAAAGATGCTCTGGCGCAGTATGACGAGCAACTGGCGGAATATTATCTTACCCGTGGCAGCAATAATCGCCGGGATACCTGGAGCGATCATATTCGCCGGACGATTATCAAAGAAAGCCGTCCTTTTATTCTCGATTATTTGCATAAACAAGGTTGGGCGACGCGCTAAAACCGTTACGGCGATGTATTATACGCGGGCTTTTGACCAGGTCTGACAGAGAGGTGCAGGGTGAAAATTGCCATATTGTCCCGGGATGGAACGCTCTATTCGTGTAAGCGGCTGCGTGAAGCCGCCATACAGCGTGGTCACCTGGTTGAAATTCTCGATCCGCTTTCTTGCTACATGAACATTAATCCTGCGGCGTCTTCCATTCACTATAAAGGCCGCAAACTCCCCCATTTTGACGCGGTGATCCCACGCATTGGCACTGCTATAACCTTTTATGGGACGGCGGCGCTGCGCCAGTTCGAAATGCTGGGCAGTTATCCGCTGAACGAATCGGTCGCGATTGCCCGGGCGCGTGACAAATTGCGTTCCATGCAACTGCTGGCGCGTCAGGGCATTGACCTGCCTGTCACGGGGATTGCGCATTCGCCGGATGATACCAGCGACTTAATCGATATGGTCGGTGGTGCGCCACTGGTGGTTAAGCTGGTCGAAGGCACGCAGGGAATTGGTGTGGTGCTGGCGGAAACGCGCCAGGCGGCAGAAAGCGTGATTGATGCTTTTCGCGGCCTGAACGCCCATATTCTGGTGCAGGAATATATCAAAGAGGCGCAAGGGTGCGATATCCGCTGTCTGGTCGTCGGTGATGAAGTTGTCGCGGCGATTGAACGGCGGGCGAAAGAGGGCGATTTTCGCTCCAATTTGCATCGTGGCGGCGCGGCAAGCATCGCCAGTATCACGCCGAAGGAGCGTGAAATCGCCATCAAAGCCGCGCGAACGATGGCGCTGGATGTTGCCGGTGTGGATATTCTGCGTGCCAATCGCGGGCCATTGGTGATGGAGGTGAATGCGTCGCCGGGGCTGGAAGGAATAGAAAAAACCACCGGTATCGACATTGCGGGTAAAATGATCCGCTGGATCGAACGCCACGCCACGGCAGAATATTGCCTGAAAACGGGTGGTTAGTCGCAATCACATTACTGATCATGGTTTTGCCTGCGCTTTTTGCGTAAGCTGTGCCAGTCTTTTTATCGGAAGAGGTTGTACAAAATTATGACATCGCTGGTCGTTCCTGGTCTGGATACGTTGCGTCAATGGCTCGATGACCTGGGGATGAGTTTTTTTGAATGTGATAACTGTCAGGCTTTGCATCTGCCCCATATGCAGAATTTCGACGGTGTCTTTGATGCCAAAATCGACCTGATTGATAACACAATCCTGTTTTCTGCCATGGCGGAAGTCAGGCCTTCAGCCGTGTTGCCGCTGGCGGCGGATTTATCAGCTATCAATGCCAGCTCACTGACCGTGAAAGCATTTCTCGATATGCAGGATGATAATCTGCCAAAGCTGGTGGTTTGCCAGTCTTTATCTGTTATGCAGGGCGTAACCTATGAACAGTTTGCATGGTTTGTACGCCAGAGCGAAGAGCAGATTTCAATGGTCATCCTCGAAGCTAATGCCCATCAGCTGCTGTTGCCGACTGACGATGAAGGGCAAAACAACGTTACCGAAAACTATTTCCTTCACTGATAACTTTCTTCGAGCACGCAGTCGCTGCCGCAGTGACTGCGCGCCGTAATATTTCCTGCTGATTTTAACCTTTCATTAAAGATTGTTTCACTTCCATTGTGCCAGATTTGCTTTATCACATAGAGCAAATGCGCATAAAAATTTGTTAAATACCGTTTTTTAATTACAGCTATAGTTTCAAACCCTGGCTAAAGTTATTCTTGCGAGGCTTTTATATAGCGAGCAATGCTGGCCGGGAGAGAGTTCTCTTTTCTTGTACCGCGCCGATAAAAAATATGCACGTTTATTGCATATCTTTCAGTGTGACAACTTTTGTTCGTTTGTTAACGAACTTTCAGAAGGAAAGAGATATGACCGCCTTAAATAAAAAATGGCTATCGGGTCTGATTGCGGGTGCTCTGATGGCCGTCTCTGTCGGCACGCTCGCGGCTGAACAAAAAACACTCCACATCTATAACTGGTCTGATTATATCGCCCCGGATACGGTGGCAAATTTTGAAAAAGAGACCGGTATTAAAGTCGTCTACGATGTTTTTGATTCCAACGAAGTGCTGGAAGGCAAATTAATGGCGGGGAGTACCGGTTTTGACCTGGTCGTGCCGTCAGCCAGCTTTCTGGAGCGCCAGTTGACTGCGGGAGTATTCCAGCCGCTGGATAAAAGCAAATTGCCGGAGTGGAAGAATCTCGATCCAGAATTACTTAAGCTGGTGGCAAAACACGACCCGGATAATAAATTTGCTATGCCGTATATGTGGGCGACTACCGGGATTGGGTATAACGTCGATAAAGTCAAAGCAGTGCTGGGCGAAAACGCGCCGGTCGATAGCTGGGACTTGATCCTCAAACCAGAAAATCTGGAAAAACTGAAAAGCTGTGGTGTCTCTTTCCTCGATGCGCCGGAAGAAGTTTTTGCCACTGTGTTGAATTATCTTGGTAAAGATCCGAACAGCACCAAAGCGGATGATTACACCGGACCAGCGACTGACCTGCTATTGAAACTGCGCCCGAATATTCGTTATTTCCATTCATCTCAATATATTAACGACCTGGCTAATGGCGACATCTGCGTGGCGATTGGCTGGGCGGGCGATGTCTGGCAGGCCTCCAACCGCGCGAAGGAGGCGAAGAATGGCGTGAATGTCTCTTTCTCGATTCCGAAAGAAGGGGCGATGGCATTCTTTGATGTCTTTGCCATGCCTGCCGATGCCAAAAATAAAGACGAAGCGTATCAGTTCCTGAATTATCTGCTGCGCCCGGATGTAGTAGCACATATCTCTGACCATGTGTTCTATGCCAACGCCAATAAAGCAGCTACGCCGCTGGTGAGTGCGGAAGTGCGTGATAATCCAGGGATTTATCCTCCGGCGGACGTTCGCGCCAAAATGTTCACCCTGCAAGTGCAGGATCCGAAAATCGATCGTGTGCGCACCCGCGCGTGGACCAAAGTGAAGAGCGGAAAATAATCCGCTGCCGTAGATGCCGGACGGGCGCACCACTCCCGCCGGCAATTCGCACCATCCTGGTGCGCTTGCACACATTAAATGCCGGAGAGCAGCCGTGAATGACGCTATCCCTCGCCCGCAGGCGAAAAGTCGTAAGTCGCTGACACCACTATTAGAAATCCGCAATTTGACCAAATCTTACGATGGTCAACATGCGGTCGATGATGTCAGTCTGACCATTTATAAAGGCGAAATCTTTGCACTGCTGGGCGCATCCGGCTGTGGCAAGTCCACACTGCTGCGTATGTTGGCAGGTTTCGAACAACCTTCTGCCGGGCAAATTATGCTTGATGGTGTTGATTTGTCACAGGTTCCGCCTTATCTGCGCCCCATCAACATGATGTTCCAGTCCTACGCGCTATTCCCCCATATGACCGTGGAGCAAAACATTGCTTTTGGTCTGAAACAAGACAAGTTACCAAAAGCGGAAATTGCCAGTCGGGTCAATGAAATGCTGGGGCTGGTGCATATGCAGGAGTTTGCCAAACGCAAACCGCATCAGCTTTCCGGTGGCCAACGTCAGCGAGTGGCGCTGGCCCGAAGCCTCGCTAAACGCCCGAAACTATTACTGCTCGATGAACCGATGGGTGCGCTGGATAAAAAGCTGCGCGACCGGATGCAGCTTGAAGTGGTGGATATTCTGGAGCGTGTCGGCGTGACCTGTGTGATGGTAACGCACGATCAGGAAGAGGCGATGACCATGGCGGGGCGCATCGCGATTATGAATCGCGGTAAATTTGTTCAGATTGGCGAGCCGGAGGAAATTTATGAGCACCCGACGACACGATATAGCGCCGAGTTCATTGGATCGGTCAATGTTTTCGAAGGGCTGCTAAAGGAACGCCAGGAAGATGGCCTGTTGCTTTATTCGCCTGGGCTGGTGCATCCGTTGAAAGTCGATCCCGATGCGTCGGTGGTGGATAACGTGCCGGTGCATGTGGCGCTGCGTCCGGAAAAAATCATGCTCTGTGACGAACCGCCTGCTGATGGCTGCAATTTTGCAGTGGGAGAGGTGACACATATTGCCTATCTCGGTGATTTGTCTGTTTATCATGTCCGCCTGAAAAGCGGGCAGATGATCAGCGCCCAGTTACAAAACGCCCATCGTTTTCGCAAAGGGTTACCGACCTGGGGCGATGAAGTTCGTTTGTGCTGGGAATCAGACAGTTGTGTGGTGCTGACGGTTTAAGGAGCAAAGATGAGTACACTTGAACCTGCTGCCCAGCCGGGCGGATTAAAGCAGTGGCTTACACAGTGGCAGATGAAGCACGGTCGCAAACTGGTGATTGCGCTGCCGTATATCTGGTTGATTTTGTTGTTTCTGCTGCCATTTCTTATCGTCTTTAAAATAAGCCTGGCTGAGATGGCGCGCGCCATTCCGCCTTATACCGAACTGATGGAGTGGGCTGACGGGCAACTGTCTGTCACCCTCAATCTCGGCAATTTCCTGCAACTGACTGACGATCCGCTCTATTTCGATGCTTATCTCCAGTCGTTACAGGTGGCGGCGATTTCGACCGTTTGTTGCTTATTGCTCGGCTATCCGCTGGCGTGGGCAGTGGCGCACAGTAAACCTTCGACCCGCAATATCTTATTGCTGCTGGTGATCCTGCCTTCGTGGACCTCATTTTTGATCCGCGTTTACGCCTGGATGGGGATACTAAAAAACAATGGCGTGCTGAATAATTTCCTGCTGTGGCTGGGGGTTATCGATCAGCCGCTGACCATTCTGCATACCAATCTGGCCGTTTATATCGGCATTGTTTACGCCTATGTGCCGTTTATGGTGTTGCCTATCTACACCGCGTTAACTCGCATTGATTATTCGCTGGTGGAAGCTGCGCTTGATCTCGGCGCGCGTCCGCTGAAGACTTTCTTTACGGTGATAGTGCCGCTTACCAAAGGTGGGATTATCGCCGGATCGATGCTGGTTTTCATTCCGGCGGTGGGTGAGTTTGTGATCCCGGAACTGCTCGGCGGCCCGGACAGCATCATGATCGGGCGCGTTCTATGGCAGGAGTTTTTCAATAACCGTGACTGGCCGGTGGCCTCAGCGGTGGCAATCGTTATGTTATTGCTGCTGATTGTGCCAATTATGTGGTTCCACAAATATCAGCAAAAAAGCGTGGGGGAACACGGATGAATAATTTACCGGTCGTTCGTTCGCCCTGGCGAATGGTGATTTTGTTGCTGGGCTTCACCTTTCTCTATGCGCCGATGCTGATGCTGGTCATCTATTCATTTAACAGTTCGAAGCTGGTGACGGTGTGGGCCGGTTGGTCAACGCGCTGGTACGGCGAGTTATTGCGTGATAATGCGATGATGAGTGCGGTCGGCTTAAGTCTGACGATTGCCGCCTGTGCGGCGACGGCGGCGGCAATTCTTGGAACTATCGCGGCGGTTGTGCTGGTACGCTTTGGGCGGTTTCGTGGATCAAATGGCTTTGCCTTTATGATCACCGCGCCGCTAGTCATGCCGGATGTGATCACTGGCCTGTCGCTGTTGTTATTGTTCGTTGCTCTTGCTCATGCGATCGGCTGGCCTGCCGATCGCGGTATGTTAACTATCTGGCTGGCGCACGTCACTTTCTGTACGGCTTATGTGGCAGTTGTTATTTCTTCGCGTCTGCGGGAACTGGATCGCTCCATTGAAGAAGCGGCGATGGATCTCGGCGCGACGCCGCTGAAGGTGTTTTTCGTCATTACACTACCGATGATCATGCCGGCGATCATTTCTGGCTGGTTACTGGCTTTTACTCTGTCGCTTGATGATCTGGTGATCGCCAGCTTTGTTTCCGGGCCGGGAGCCACCACCTTACCAATGCTGGTCTTCTCCAGCGTGCGGATGGGGGTGAATCCGGAAATCAACGCCCTGGCAACATTGATTCTCGGCGCGGTAGGAATTGTCGGATTTATCGCCTGGTATTTAATGGCGCGCGCAGAAAAGCAGCGGATACGCGATATCCAGCGTGCAAGACGTGGCTGAAGACACTAAAATTTGCCAACCTGGCTACATAATGCCGCGCATGTCGCGGCATTGTTTTCATGGAAGACGAAACGTTGGGATTTTTTAAGAAAACATCTTCATCACATGCTCGCCTGAATGTGCCTGCACTGGTGCAGGTGGCGGCGCTCGCCATTATTATGATCCGTGGCCTCGACGTGCTGATGATTTTCAATACGCTGGGCGTGCGCGGTATCGGCGAGTTCATACATCGCAGCGTACAAACCTGGAGTTTAACGCTGGTCTTTCTAAGCAGCCTTGCGCTGGTTTTTATTGAAATCTGGTGTGCGTTTTCGCTAGTGAAAGGGCGTCGCCTGGCGCGCTGGCTGTATCTGCTGACGCAAATCACGGCCGCCAGTTATCTGTGGGCAGCTTCGCTCGGTTATGGTTACCCTGAGCTGTTCAGCATTCCTGGTGAATCGAAACGCGAAATCTTCCATAGCCTGATGTTACAAAAGCTGCCGGACATGCTCATCTTATTGCTGCTGTTTGTTCCCGCCACCAGTAGGCGGTTCTTCCAGTTGCAATAATGTGTATAATCCTCGCCCCTGATGATGTGAAGGTCAATGTATGCAGTGCGCACTTTACGACGCGGGTCGCTGCCGCTCCTGTCAGTGGATAACGCAGCCGATTCCAGAGCAACTCTCCGCTAAAACCACCGATCTTAAAAATCTGTTGGCCGATTTTCCGGTCGCGGAATGGTGCGCGCCGGTGTCTGGCCCGGAACAAGGGTTTCGCAATAAAGCCAAAATGGTGGTGAGTGGTAGCGTTGAAAAACCACTGCTCGGAATGCTACACCGCGACGGTACGCCAGAAGATCTTTGCGACTGTCCGCTTTACCCTGCCTCATTTGCGCCTGTTTTTGCGGCGCTAAAACCGTTTATCGCCCGTGCGGGGCTGACGCCCTACAACGTGGCGCGCAAGCGTGGCGAACTGAAATATATTCTGCTGACTGAAAGCCAGATGGATGGCGGTATGATGCTGCGCTTTGTACTGCGCTCTGAAACCAAGCTGGCGCAACTGCGTAAGGCGCTGCCGTGGTTACAGGCGCAACTGCCGCAGCTAAAAGTCATTACCGTCAATATTCAGCCAGTGCATATGGCGATAATGGAAGGGGAGACGGAGATCTACCTGACCGAACAGCAGGCGCTGGCAGAGCGTTTTAATGACGTGCCGCTGTGGATCCGCCCGCAAAGTTTCTTCCAGACTAATCCGGCGGTCGCCAGCCAGCTGTACGCCACCGCGCGTGACTGGGTGCGGCAATTGCCGGTAAATCATATGTGGGATCTGTTCTGCGGCGTTGGTGGTTTTGGTTTGCATTGCGCAACGCCAGAAATGCAGCTAACGGGGATTGAAATTGCGCCAGAAGCGATAGCCTGTGCGAAACAATCTGCTGCTGAACTGGGTCTAACGCGTCTGCAATTTCAGGCGCTGGACTCCACTCAGTTTGCCACCGCTCAGGGCGAAGTGCCGGAGCTGGTGCTGGTTAATCCACCGCGTCGCGGCATTGGTAAACCGCTGTGTGATTATCTTTCGACGATGGCACCGCATTTTATTATCTACTCAAGCTGTAACGCCCAAACGATGGCGAAAGATATCCGCGAACTGCCAGGATATCGCATTGAGCGGGTACAGCTTTTCGATATGTTCCCCCACACCGCACATTATGAAGTGCTGACGCTGCTGGTGAAGCAATAAAAAAGCCGCATCTGCGGCTTCAGATCGCAGACTTGGTGCGCTTTGTTCATGCCGGATGCGGCGTGAACGCCTTATCCGGCCTACAAATCTTGCTAAATCAATACATTGCAGAGTCGATGTTGGCCTGATAAGCGTAGCGCATCAGGCATCTTACTTTCGTCTCAGTCTCAATTACTGCGGAAACCACTGATCGCTGATTTTCTGATATGTACCGTCTGCTTTAACGGCTGCCAGTGCGTTATTCAGTTTCTCCAGCAGAGCTTTGTTATCCGGACGTACAGCGATGCCCAGACCGGTGCCGAAGTACTGCGGATCGGTTACTTTCTCAGTCGCAACGCCCAGTTGCGGATTGGTTTTCAGCCACTCATTAACTACCGCTGTATCACCAAATACCCCATCAATACGACCATTTTTCAGGTCGATAAATGCATTCTGATAACTGTCATAAGAGACGGTTTTCACTTCCGGATGCTGATCCTGAATATATTTTTGGTGGGTAGTGCCGTTTTCCATACCAATACGTTTACCTTTCAGGTCGGCAAAAGTCTTATAGGTATCTTTTTTGGCAATCACAACGGCTGAGTTTTCGTAATAGGGGGAGGTAAAGGCGACCTGTTTGCTACGTTCCGGTGTGATGTCCATCCCGGAAATCACAGCGTCATATTTTCTGAATTTCAGTGACGGGATCAGGCTGTCGAAAGCGTGATTAGTAAAAGTACATTCTGCCTGCATTTGTTTGCATAACGCCTTTGCCAGATCGATATCAAAGCCGACGATCTGGTTATTTGCATCCATCGATTCGAATGGCGGATAAGTGGCAGAGACGCCGAAATTGATTTTCTCTACGGCAGAAGCGCCGAATGCACAGGATGCAAGTAATGCGGCAAGAACTAGCTTTTTCATGATGGAACTCCCGTCTGTCAATCTTATGATTATTAGCCGTGTCTGCGGCATGGATTTACAATGCCATCAAATGAATTTATATGCAATAAATATGATTAAATAGTTTGTGCGAGATAAAAAAAGACGGACAACTTAGTGGGTTGTCCGTCTTCATTATAAGGATTTATGCACTATGTGGGCCGGGTAAGGCGTTTACGCCGCATCCGGCACAGGCACCGTGCAGGTGTCTGATGCGACGCTGGCGCGTCTTCTCAGACCTACAAAACCCCCCGGCGAATGTGTACGCAGTCACATTAATTCCGACGTTCAAATGCCAGTGCTTTACGCTCAATCAGACGCATCATCAGCGTCAGCAGGCCGTTGACGACGAGGTAAATAATCCCCGCCGCGCCAAACACCATTACGTCGTAGGTGCGTCCGTACAGTAACTGGCTGTAGCCCATCACTTCCATTAGCGTAATGGTGTATGCCAGAGAGGTACTTTTGAACACCAGCACCACTTCGTTGGAATAAGACGAGAGCGAGCGTTTAAAGGCATACGGCAGAAGGATCGCCAGCGTATCTTTTTTGCTCATTCCCAGCGCGCTACAGGACTGCCATTGACCTTCCGGGATCGCGCGAATCGCCCCGTAAAACAGCTGCGTGGTATACGCCGCACTGTTCAGCGACAATGCAATTAGCGCACACAGCCACGGTTCCGACAGCAAATGCCACAGCGCCGGATACTCCTGCAACGTCGGGAACTGACCTGGTCCGTAGTAAATCAGGAAGATTTGCACCAGCAGCGGTGTACCGGTAAACAGCGTGATATAACCACGCACCAGCCACACCAGCACCGGCGTTTTCAGCGTCAGGATGATGGTAAAAATCAACGCCAGAATCAGCGCCACAATCAGCGAGGCAACCGTCAGGGTCAGGCTGGTATGCAGCCCTTTCATCAGTTCGGGTAAATACTCAAGCATCAGCCAGGTCTCCGCTCAAAACGTGTCGCGCGCAGGTCAATGCGTTTGAGAATGTACTGGCTCAACAGGGTAATCACCAGGTAAATCGCCGCCGCCACAATGTACCAGGTGAACGGTTCCTGGGTACGGGTGGCGATGCTTTTGGTTTGCAGCATTAAATCATTCACACTAATCAAGCTGACCAGCGCGGTATCTTTCAGCAGTACCAGCCACTGGTTGCCGAGACCAGGCAGCGCATGACGCCACATCTGCGGCATCACCAGACGGAAAAAGATAGCCGATTTCGACAGCCCCAGCGCCTGACCCGATTCCCACTGACCCACCGGCACCGCTTTCAGTGCGCCACGCAGAGTTTGCGAAGCATAAGCGGCATACAGCAGTGACAGAGCGATAACACCGCAAAGGAACGGACTGACATCGAAGTTTTCAATCTGCATCTGCACCGGGATCTCTACAATCCCAAGATTGATGGTGAAGCCATCCGCAAGCGTCAGCAGTAACTGCGAGGAGCCAAAATAGATAAACAGCACCACCAGAATTTCTGGCAGGCCGCGTAGAATCGTCACCAGCGCCGAACCTGCCCACGCAACAGGGCGCCATTTTGCTGACTCCCATACTGCAAAGAACATCGCCAGCGCCAGTCCGACAATCAATGCACAAACGGCAAGGCCGACGGTCATCCCGGCGGCGCTTGCTAAAGGAAAAAATTCATTCATCAGGAATTACTTCTGGAACCATTTGTTGTAGATGGTTTCGTAAGTGCCATCTTTCTTCACTTTTTCCAGCGCAGTATTAAATTTCTGCTGCAGTTCAGTGTTGCCCTGACGTACTGCGATGCCGAGGCCAGTACCGAAGTAATCTTTATCGGTCACTTTGTCGCCCACTGCCGCCAGTTTCGGGTTATCTTTCAGCCATTCGGTTACTACTGCGGTGTCACCGAATACACCGTCGATACGCCCGTTTTGCAGATCCAGTTTTGCGTTCTGGTAGCTGTCATACGGAACTGTGGTGATTTCCGGATGCTTATCCATAATGAATTTTTGGTGTGTCGTCCCGTTCTGCACACCGACTTTCTTGCCTTTCAGCTGATCAACGCTGGTGTATTTACCTTGCTGACCCACAAACAGGGCGGAGTTGTCATAGTACGGAGTGCTGAACAGCACCTGTTTTTCACGCTCTGGAGTGATATCCATACCTGCCATAACGGCATCCACACGGCGGAATTTCAGACTCGGGATCAGGCTGTCAAATGCCTGGTTGGAGAAAGTACAGGTTGCATCAATCTCTTTACACAGCGCCTGTGCGAGGTCGACGTCAAAACCGACGATCTGGTTATTCGCGTCTATAGATTCAAACGGAGGATAGGAGGCTTCGGTAGCAAAACGAATGGTTTCGGCAGCTGTGGCGGAAAGACTAAAACCTGCAATTAACGCGGCAATCAGAACTTTTTTCATTGTCGTTATCCCGAATCTTTAGTGAGAGAGATAGTTTTTAAATGCTTCGGTTTGCGGCTCGGTAAAGCAGCGCGCGTCGCCTTGTTCAACGATGTGACCGTTTTCCATATACACCACACGGCTGGCGGTTTTACGCGCCACTTCAACTTCGTGGGTGACGATCACCTGGGTAATATTGGTCTCCGCCAGCTCACGAATGATGCTGACGATTTGTGCCGTAATTTCCGGATCCAGCGCGGCGGTCGGTTCATCAAACAGCAGTACCTGCGGCTCCATCATCAGCGCACGGGCAATAGCAACACGTTGTTGCTGACCACCAGAAAGGTGCAGCGGGTAACGATCGCTATAAGGTTTGAGACGCAGACGCTCCAGCAGTTTTTCTGCACGAGCCAGCGCCTGATCTTTACTCAAGCCGAGTACGCGGCATGGTGCTTCGATCAGGTTTTGCTGTACGGTGAGATGCGGCCACAGATTGTATTGCTGAAACACCATGCCGACGTTGCGACGCAGGTCGCGAATCGCTTTGTCTGACGGTGTTTTGGTGAAATCGAAATGGTTGCCTGCAATGTTGAGCGTACCGGAGCGCGGCATCTCAAGCAGATTGAGTACACGCAGCAGCGAGCTTTTCCCCGCGCCGCTGGGGCCAAGTAACACCAGCGTTTCGCCCTGCGGGCAATCCAGCGTGATATCGAACAGCGCCTGATGTGCGCCGTAGAAGCAATTAATGCCGTTTAATTGAATACTCATTGACACTCGTATACTGGCAGTCTGATAGCTATTGAGGTCGAAGATAGTACCTTTGACAGAATAATTATGCAATATTTCTGCTTTAAAAGTTAAAAGCAAAGCGCATTATTCAATAAACATAGCACAAAATAACGGGGGCGTTGTTCGGCGAGCATAAATGTCGGCATTCCTCTCAGAATGCCGGACAATTTATGGGGGTTATAATCTAATCAAGGGATTAACGATTCTCAATGGACTGGCGTAATGTCCCCGCTTTGGCGTGAACGCTGCCACCTAAATAGCGCACATCGTCGATGACCCAACACTGGCCTTCCTGAATCATCAGCACCTCATCCTGCCAGCTCTGGTCGCCTTGTTTTAGATCCACGCGCAGCGGAATATTACGTGCATCGCGATTCGGGATGGTAGAAGCACTGGCGACGCGGGCGCTGTCTGGCAAGGTGGTACGACTGGAGAAGGGATCGCTGCTTAACAATTCGCGTTGGTTGTTATCGCGGCTGGCATCACTGAGCAGTGCCGCCAGTTTGTCACTCAAGTACGGACGCAGAGCGGTAATGTCGTTACTGCGATGCTGAATACGGTAGTCATAGAATTGCTGAGCCACGCTGTCAGGGCCGCCCTGGACGCAAGAACCTGTGCGGGAGCCGTTGTCTTTATAGGCTGGCGTGACGGTGGTGCAAGCACTGAGTAACAGTGCGCAAGGGATAAGCATGGTCAATTTGCTGTAGCGCATAATGATTTCCTTATAAGCGAACACCTTGAAAGCGTTCTACGATAATAATGATATCCTTTCAATAATAGCGTATCAGTCCGATAATGCTTTTGAGATCGAAGGCTTAGCAAACAAGGAGATCGATCATGCAATTTTCCACAACCCCAACACTTGAAGGTCAGACCATCGTTGAATATTGCGGTGTGGTGACGGGCGAAGCGATTTTAGGCGCCAATATTTTTCGTGATTTCTTTGCCGGTATCCGCGATATCGTCGGCGGTCGTTCAGGGGCTTACGAAAAGGAACTGCGCAAAGCCCGGGAGATTGCGTTTGAAGAATTAGGCTCCCAGGCACGGGCGCTGGGAGCGGACGCAGTGGTTGGCATTGATATCGACTACGAAACTGTCGGGCAAAACGGCAGTATGCTGATGGTCAGCGTCAGCGGAACGGCGGTGAAAACACGTCGATGAGAAGCGTTTTCTGGCTGGTTGCGGCGATCCTGTTACTGGCAGGGTGTGCAGGCGAAAAAGGCATTGTCGAGAAAGAGGGATACCAACTCGATACCCGACGCCAGGCGCAGGCGGCGTATCCGCGCATTAAAGTGCTGGTGATCCACTACACGGCGGATGATTTCGACACGTCGCTGGCGACGCTGACCGATAAAAAAGTCAGCTCGCACTACCTGGTGCCAGCCGTGCCGCCGCGTTTCAACGGCAAACCGCGTATCTGGCAACTGGTGCCGGAACAAGAACTGGCCTGGCACGCGGGGATTAGCGCCTGGCGCGGGGCGACGCGGATTAACGATACCTCTATTGGCATTGAGCTGGAAAATCGCGGCTGGCAGAAATCAGCGGGGATGAAATATTTTACGCCGTTTGAACCAGCGCAAATTCAGGCGCTCATTCCACTGGCGAAAGATATTATCGCCCGCTATCACATCAAACCAGAAAACGTAGTGGCACATGCGGATATTGCCCCACAGCGCAAAGACGATCCTGGTCCACTGTTCCCGTGGCAGCAACTGGCGCAGCAGGGGATTGGTGCCTGGCCGGATGCATCGCGCGTTAGCTTTTATCTGGCCGGGCGCGCGCCCCACACGCCGGTAGAAACCGCATCGTTGCTTGAGCTTTTGGCACGCTACGGCTATGACGTAAAACCTGAAATGACGCCGCGCGAACAGCAGCGAGTGATTATGGCGTTTCAGATGCATTTCCGCCCGACGTTATATAACGGCGAAGCGGATGCAGAAACTCAGGCGATTGTCGAAGCGTTGCTGGAGAAATATGGTCAGGATTAGCGCGGCAGTTTTCCGTGGTCGCGCAGCCAGGCGGCAGTTTGCTCAATACCTTCATTTAGCGTGATGATCGGCTGATAACCTAACTCTTCCTGCGCACGCGTGATATCCAGCGTAAAGTCAAAATTCAACTTGGAGACGCCGTAATGGGTCAGCGGCGGCTCTTTTGCTGACTTGCGTCCTAAACGCTCCATACTGCGGGCAATCATATCCAGCATCGGGTAAGGCACCGACCGGATACGGCAATCAATGTTCAGTTCGTCGATCAGTTTCTGTACGATGCTGCGCAGAGTGCGATGTTCGCCGTTGGTAATGTTGTACGTACGACCAGAAGGCAACTTATCGCACGCTTCCTGACTCGCCAGCCACATAGCGTGCACGGCATTTTCATAGTAGGTCATATCGACCAGCGCGCTGCCGCCGTGGGGTAACAGGATGCTGCCGTAGTGGTGCATCATATGCGCCAGACGGGGAATAAAAACTTTATCGTGCGGGCCGAACAGACTTTGGGGGCGCAGAATAGTAAAGCGCGTTTGTGGGTTGGTCTGCGAAAGCATATTGATCACCTCTTCGCTGGCGGCTTTGCTGCGGGCAAATTCGTTGGCGAAGCGGTGAGGGCGAAAATCTTCTTTGATATCGCGATGGTGGTGATAGTCGAAGTACAGGGAGGGTGAAGAGATATGAATAAAATTACGTACACCCCAGGCGACAGCCCATTCGCCCAGGCGGCGAGTGGCGCGAACGTTTGCCAGATCGAAAGCCTGCTGCGTTCCCCATGGCGAGGTAAAGCTGGAACAGTGCCACAGTGTATCAATGCCTGCGAGCATCACCTTCGCCTGCGATGAGACCAGCTCAGTCAGATCCGCATGGACAAACTCTGCACCTATTTTTTCCAGCAATTTGCCCATCGCTTCGTTGCGACCGGTTGCTCTCACACTGATGCCTTTCCGGCATAAAAACTCAACCGCGTTTCGACCTAAACCGCTGGTGGCGCCGGTAACCAGTACCTTCATATCATTCCACTGTTGTTGATAAAACGACGAGCGCATTCTTCCGTGATTTCCTCCTTGATGCAATGGGAAACGTGAAAGAATAACGCAGGTTTTTTTCGATTAATCTGTGCTTTGTTCTGCAAGTCTGGCGATTCGTTTTGCCATGCCGCGAAAAATAAACAGATGCGCTGGGATCATCAGTAGCCAGTAAAACAACCCTGGCATACCGTGAGGATGCCAGAAGGCGCGTACATCAATAGTGCGATAGTCGCCTTTATCTTCCAGAGTAAAACACAGTCTTCCCAGCCCCGGCGCTTTCATGCCAAATAACAGGGTAAGTTGTTTTTCCGGTTCGACGATAATCACTTTCCAGCTATCCACCGCATCGCCTGTTTGCAGATATTCCCGTGCGGGGCGACCTTTCGCCAGTTTGTGACCTATCGCGCGATCCATTAGCGCCCGGGTCTGCCACAAAATATTGCCAAAGAAATAACGCTCTTTACCGCCGATTTGATTCACCACCTGCCATAAAGCCTGAAGGCTGGCGGAAGTTTTAACGGTAAACCCCGCCTGTTTGGCGAAATAACCGTATTCTGGTCGCCAGCGGGCAAAGGCCTGAGCGTCGTATCCCCAGTCGCTGGAGTTGACCAGTTTTTCTTCCTCTTTCAACGTGCTACGTACCGCATCATCGAAAGCGATCAGCGGTTGTGGAATGAGTGCACGTAACGCGGTGTCATCTGCTAACAGATCGTGTTTCAGCCCCTGAATCAACGCTTTGGCGGTGGTGGGCGGTACGGAAGTAATCACATTGAGAAACCATACCGAAATCCAGCGGGTGGGAAAGGGGATGGGGATCAACCAGCGGCGCTTACCGCTTACGGTCATAAAATGTTCAAATTGTTGTTGATAACTGAGCACCTCTGGTCCGGCAGCTTCGAAGATGCGGTGTTCGCTGGCCGGATGATCTAACAGCGCCACCAGATAGTGCAGCAGGTTTTCCAGCGCGATGGGCGTGGTGCGTGAACGAACCCAGCGCGGCGGGGTTAGCACCGGCAGGTTGTATACCATATCGCGCATGACTTCGAACGCCGCTGAACCTGCGCCAACGATAATTCCGGCACGCAATTCGGTCACCGGGACACCCGCTTCACGAAGAATGTCCGCCGTAGCCTGACGGGCGCGCAGATGGTCTGACTGCTCATGTGGCGGGGCTTGCAGTGAACTGAGGAAGATTAATTGCTTAACCGGCACTTTGCGCAGCGCATCGCGGACGTTGAGAGCCACCTGGCGCTCCTGCGCGATAAAATCGCCGCCTTCGCCCATGCTGTGCACCAGAAAATAGACGGTATCGATATCCTGCAATAGTGCCGGTAGGTTATCCGGCCAGCTAAGATCGACTTTATGGCAACTGACATTAGCCAGTTGCAGCTTCGAAAGTCTGTCGACGTGACGTGCCGCCGCCAGGATCTGATGCCCATGCTGGCTGAGTGTGCGCACCAGATGCTGACCAATGTAGCCACTGGCACCGAGAACTAAAATGCGTTGCGGCACGTCTCTCTCCTTAACGCGTCAGGAAAGCGCGCCAGTGGGCGGCGACTTCCGCCAGTTGTTCGCGCGAGACGTCAAGATGCGTCACCAGGCGGACAATCGGCGAGGCGTTGATCAGTACGTTTCGCGCTTTCATGTATTCACCTAACGCGGCAGCATTTTCTTCCCCGACGCGGACAAACAGCATATTAGTGTTCTGACGCATCACATCCGCGCCTGCTTCACGCAACTGTTCCACCATCCAGGCGGCGTTGTCGTGGTCTTCCTGCAACCGCGCGACGTTATTTTTCAGCGCATACATCCCGGCGGCAGCCAGAATGCCGGACTGGCGCATCCCGCCACCTGTCATTTTCCGCCAGCGGATGGCGCGTTTAATGTAATCACGATTACCGACGAGTAATGAACCGACTGGCGTCCCAAGACCTTTCGACAGGCAAATGGTGAACGAATCACAATATTGCGTGATCTCTTTCAGTTCGCAGCCGTAAGCTACTACGGCATTAAAGATGCGCGCGCCGTCAACGTGTAGCGCCAGATTACGCTCGCGGGTAAATTCCCATGCCTGTTTCAGGTATTCACGCGGCAGCACTTTGCCGTTGTGGGTGTTTTCCAGACTGAGTAATTTGGTGCGGGCGAAGTGAATATCGTCGGGTTTGATTTTCATCGCCACTTTATCCAGCGGTAGCGTGCCGTCGGCAGCAGCGTCGATGGGTTGCGGCTGAATACTGCCCAGCACCGCAGCGCCACCGGCTTCAAACAGATAATTATGCGCGGCCTGACCGACAATATACTCTTCGCCACGTTCGCAGTGACTGAGCAGAGCGACCAGGTTAGCCTGGGTGCCGGTCGGCAGAAAGATGGCGGCTTCTTTACCGGAAAGCTCTGCGGCGTAGTCCTGCAAAGCATTAACGGTAGGGTCGTCTCCGTAAACGTCGTCCCCTACCGGGGCGGCCATCATCGCTTCGAGCATGGCGCGGCTCGGTCGGGTTACGGTATCACTGCGTAAATCAATCATGGCATGTCCTTATTTATGACGGGAAATGCCACCCTTTTTACCTTAGCCAGTTTGTTTTCGCCAGTTCGATCACTTCATCACCGCGTCCGCTGATGATCGCCCGCAGCATATACAGGCTAAATCCTTTGGCCTGCTCGAGTTTGATTTGCGGCGGAATGGCTAACTCTTCTTTGGCAACCACCACATCCACCAGCACCGGGCCGTCGATGGAGAAGGCGCGTTGCAGTGCTTCATCGACTTCAGACGCTTTTTCTACGCGAATACCCGTAATGCCGCACGCTTCGGCAATGCGGGCAAAGTTGGTGTCGTGCAGTTCGGTGCCGTCTGTCAGGTAGCCTCCGGCTTTCATCTCCATCGCCACAAAGCCCAGCACGCTGTTGTTAAAGACGATAATTTTCACCGGCAGTTTCATCTGCACTACTGACAGGAAATCGCCCATCAACATGCTAAAACCGCCATCGCCGCACATGGCGACCACCTGACGTTCCGGCTCCGTCGCCTGAGCACCCAGCGCCTGTGGCATGGCATTAGCCATTGAACCGTGGTTAAACGAACCTAACAGGCGACGCTTGCCGTTCATTTTCAGATAACGCGCTGCCCATACTGTTGGCGTACCTACGTCACAGGTAAAGATGGCGTCATCGGCGGCAAAATGACTGATTTGCTGGGCCAGATATTGCGGGTGAATGGCTTTCTCGCTCGGTTTAGCTAAATCGTCCAGCCCTTTTCGGGCATCGCGGTAATCTTCCAGCGCCTTATCGAGGAACTTGCGATTGGTTTTTTCTTCCACCAGCGGCAGCAATGCACGCAGAGTCGATTTGATATCGCCGACCAGTGCCATATCCACCTTGCTGTGTGCGCCAATGCTCGCTGGGTTGATATCAATCTGAATAATTTTGGCATCGGTCGGGTAGAACGCGCGGTAGGGGAACTGGGTGCCGAGCAGCACTAACGTGTCGGCGTTCATCATGGTATGAAAACCTGATGAGAAGCCGATTAATCCCGTCATTCCGACATCATACGGATTGTCGTATTCGACATGTTCTTTACCGCGCAGGGCATGGACGATTGGCGCTTTAATTTTTCCGGCAAACTCGACTAACTCTTTATGCGCCCCCGCACAGCCGCTGCCGCACATCAGGGCGATATTGCTGGAGTAACGCAGCAGTTGCGCCAGTTTGCGTAACTCTTCTTCTTCCGGTGTGACTACCGGCTGTGGCGCATGATACCAGTGCGAGGTCGCCCCTTCTGGCGCAGGTTTTAACGCCACGTCGCCCGGTAAAACGACAACGGAAACGCCACGGTTAAGCACCGCTTTGCGCATGGCAATCGCCAGCACTTGTGGGATCTGCTCCGGGCTGGAAACCAGCTCGCAATAGTGACTACATTCGCGGAATAACTCTTGCGGGTGGGTCTCCTGGAAATAGCCGCTGCCAATTTCGCTGGAAGGGATGTGGGCGGCAATCGCCAGTACCGGAACGTGATTACGATGACAATCGAACAGGCCGTTGATTAAGTGCAGGTTGCCGGGGCCGCACGATCCGGCACAGACCGCCAGTTCTCCCGAAAGCTGGGCTTCAGCGCCAGCGGCAAAGGCCGCGACTTCTTCATGGCGAGTAGGCATCCACTCGATAGTGCCCATGCGATTAAGACTGTCGCTAAGACCGTTCAGAGAGTCACCCGTGACTCCCCAGATGCGTTTCACGCCTGCCGATTCGAGTGTTTTGGCGATATAAGCTGCAACCGTTTGTTTCATGGTTCTCCGTCTCCTGAATGTGATAACGGTAACAAGTTTAGTAGATGCTGCCTGTTGCGCTGGCTGAATACTGATATTTCTGTTGCTTTTAATCCGGGAATCGCCAAGGCTGATGCGAATGGCATTTTTACGATAAAAGGAGTTAATTCAGATGGTTACACCAATGTTAAATGCAGTGAACCGGATGCTGACGCATGAGGATTTTGGCAAATTATTGTTACGCCTGGCGGTGGGAGGATTGATGCTTTTCCACGGGATACATAAGTTATTTGCCGGAATTGACGGTATTAGTGGAATGCTGGTTGCAAAAGGTTTTCCTGGCTTTACTGCCTACGGCGTACTGATTGGGGAAGTGGTTGCGCCGATATTGATTATATTCGGTATTTTGACGCGACCTGCCGCATTGGTTATCGCCCTGACAATGGTCGTGGCGTGGTTGATGGTGGGAATGGGAAAAACAGGGATGCTGGATAAAACCGGAGCCTGGGCGATTGAAAGCCTGGTTTATTTCTTTATTGCAGCTCTCGCCGTCGCTTTTCTTGGTGCCGGACGTTATGCCGTGGCGGGTAATTCTGCCTGGCGATAATTCCTTAAAAAATGCCCGGCTAAGTTTGCCGGGCATTAAACTTTAGGCGAGCACCATATCCCCCTGCGGATGACATGAACACGCCAGTACGTAACCTTCAGCGATTTCGGCGTCGGTCAGCGTCATGGTGCTGCTCACCGTATATTCACCGGAAACCACTTTTGTCTTACAGCAGCCGCAAACACCCGCACGGCAGGCGGCGACAACCGGAACTTTGTTGCTTTCCAGCGCCTCCAGCAGCGTGGTGCCAACCGGTGCGTAAAATTCTTGCGCCGGTTGCAGTTTGGTGAATTTCAGACCGCTGGTCGCCGCTTCCGCCACTGGCGTAAAGAATTTCTCTTTAAAGAAACGTGTCACGCCAAGCGTCTTCACTTCCTGTTCCACCCAATCCATATACGGCGCCGGGCCACAGGTCATCACAGTACGCGAAGCCAGGTCAGGAACGCTTGCCAACAGTTCGCGAGTGAGACGCCCAGCGATAAAGCCCTCACTGACGTTATTTTCTGCCACCAGCGTCACCGGATAATTACGCCACTCATCGGCGAAAATGACGTCCTGCGGCGTACGCACGTTGTAGATCACCTGTACATCTGCCTGCGGACGATTTTTCGCCAGCCAGCGACGCATCGACATAATCGGCGTGACGCCGCAGCCGGCCGCCAGTAACAGGAATTTATCTTCAGATTTATCGTCGCAGGTAAATTCCCCCATCGCGTCCGAAAGCCAGAGATAGTCACCGCGTTTCACTTCGCGGGTCAGCCACTGGGAACCGACACCGTCATCAATCCGCCGCACGGTCAGGGTGATGTATTCACTCACACCAGGTGTGGAGGAGATGGTATAAGCACGCAGCGTTTCGGCTGAGTTTCGCACGCTGACCAGCGCATATTGCCCGGCGCGATACGGATAGTAATCGTGGCAAATCAGGGAAATCGTCCACACATCCGGCGTTTCTTGCTTAATGTGATGAACCTGCATCCGCCACGGGCATTGATTCGTTGGCATCGTCATCGACAAACTCCTTACGCGCTCAACAGTTGCTTCATGTCTTCTTCAACAGTGGTGATAGAACGCAGGCCGAATTTCTCATTCAGCACCGCCAGCAGGTCTGGGGTCAGGAAGCCAGGTGCAGTCGGGCCGGTGACGATATTTTTCACGCCCAGAGAAAGCAGTGTCAGCAGAATGACAATCGCTTTCTGTTCAAACCAGGAGAGCACCAGCGACAACGGCAGATCGTTGACACCGCATCCCAGTTTTTCTGCCAGCGTTACCGCCAGAATAATCGCCGAGTATGCATCGTTACACTGACCGGCATCCACCAGACGCGGCAGACCTTCGATATCGCCAAACTCAAGTTTGTTAAAGCGATATTTACCACAGGCGAGGGTCAGGATCAGGCAGTCATCCGGCACGCTGGTGGCGAAATCGGTGAAGTAGTGACGTTCGCCGCGTGCGCCGTCACAGCCGCCAAGCAGGAAGATATGACGCAGTTTTTCGCGGCTGACCAGATCAATCAGCGTATCCGCCGCGCCAAGCAGCGTCTGGCGACCAAAGCCCACATTGATCAGGTGCGGAATTTCGCTGTACGGGAAGCCCGCCATTTGTTGCGCCTGGGCGATAACCGCAGAGAAATCTTCGCCATCCAGATGACGCACGCCCGGCCAGCCAACAATACTGCGGGTCCAGATACGATCGTCATAAGCGCCCACGGTTGGGTCGATGATGCAGTTAGAGGTCATCACGATGGGACCAGGGAAGCGAGCGAACTCAACTTGTTGATTCTGCCAGCCGCTGCCGTAGTTACCGACCAGATGTTTGAATTTACGCAGTTCCGGATAGCCATGCGCTGGCAGCATTTCGCCGTGGGTGTAGACGTTAACGCCCGTGCCTTCGGTCTGTTCCAGCAGGTTGTAGAGATCTTTGAGATCGTGACCGGAAATCAGGATGCATTTACCCGCCGTCGCTTTCACGTTGACCTGAGTTGGCGTCGGGTGACCATATTTACCGGTTTCGCCTGCATCCAGAATGCTCATCACTTTGAAGTTCATCTGACCGATTTCCATTGAACATTCGAGAAGTGCGTTCATATCGGAAGGCCACGTCCCCAGCCATGCCATGATTTTATGGTACTGGGCGTAAATATCGTTGTCGTATTGACCGAGAACATGCGCGTGTTCCATATAGGCTGCCGCACCTTTCAGGCCATACAGGCAGAGCAGACGCAGGCCGAGAATGTTTTCGCCAATCGCCGCTTTATCTTTGTTCGGAGTAAATTCTGCTGCCTGACGTTGCAGTTCGCCGAGATCGTCGCTCGCCAGTTGTAAGTCCGCCATCGGATTATCGACGTGGGCGTTGGCATCTACAGCCAGGCATTGCGCTTTCAACGCCTCGCGCAGGGCAATCGCTTCACGAGCGTAGCCGACAATACGCGGAGAATCGAAGTTAACGTTGGTCAGGGTTGAGAAAAATGCGCGTGGCGCAAAGCTGTCTACATCGTGGTTGATGATGCCGTATTCACGCGCTTTAACCGCCCAGGCCGAAAGCCCTTGCAGCGCCGCGATGAGTAAATCCTGAAGGTCAGAGGTTTCCGCCGTTTTACCACACATCCCCTGCGCGTATGAGCAGCCGTTTCCTGCCGGAGTACGGATAGTTTGTTCACATTGCACACAAAACATGATCACACCTTTTAAAGTTATATTTAATATACATGTTTAAGGTTAAGACTCTTCAAGACGGGATAAAAGGGGTTTTTCATGCAACTTTAAGGGAGATTGATTTAGCGCAATTTTGGCGGCAGGGATCTACCGCCAGAGAGGTATTACGCAGAGAAAAGGGCGATCAGAATTGGCACTAACAGGCTAAGAATAAAACCGTGAACAATCGCCGCTGGAACCATCTCCAGCCCGCCTGTCCGCTGAAGCACGGGTAGGGTGAAATCCATTGATGTGGCACCGCACAAACCCAGTGCCGTTGAGCGACTGCGACGGATAAGACCGGGGATGAGCATAATGGCGATTAGCTCACGAGCCAGATCATTAAAAAACGCCGCGCTTCCGATTACCGGCCCAAAAGATTCGGTCAACAAAATACCGGAAAGAGAATACCAGCCGAAACCGGAGGCCATTGCCAGCGCGGTATTGATGGGGAGATCAAGAATAAAGGCGTTAATTAAGCCACCAATTAAAGAACTGGCAACCACCACTACAGCGACAATCATTCCCCGGCGATTAAGGACAATCTGCTTTAAGGTCATGCCATTATTGCGTAGCTGAATACCGACGAGGAAAAGTAACAGAATTAAGGTGTATTCGCTGGCTTCAGTGGCGTGTTGTAAGAAACCTAATCCGCTAAGGCCAATGGCAAAACCAATTACGACTACGCCGCACAGTTTTAGCGACTCCAGCGCCATCGCAATACGTGACGGGAGTTTTTCTTGCTGATGGTGATTACGCCACGGCAAACCGCGCTCCAGCCACATAAGGGCGGCAATATTACACAGTAAAATAACGGTAATACTGACGGCAGAATAATGCAGAATCGCCAACAGGTTACTGGCGAGGTTATCGAGAAACGCCAGACTGATACCCATAAAAAAGAGAATAAGGTAAACCATCCAGCTTAATAGCTGATTAATAACTTTTAATGCAGCTTTTTGGCGAAGCGGAATGAGGTAACCCACAATCAGGGGAACCAGAATGATTAACAGCCCAGAAAACATGAAAACCCAGTCCTTGCAAAGAAAGAAGTCGAAATGCGCGATGACACACTACTGAAAGCGGAAGGACGAGTAAAGTTGCAATTAAAAGGAAATGTTATGCACAAGAAGGGGACTGCGTTGAGCTTAAAGATCTCGTCATTCTATTTGAGAGCTTAACATTGTTGCACTCCTTTCATGTGCAATGCCATATAAAGCCACTGGTGCAAGGAGCGCGCAGGGGGCGGCCAGTCGCCGCCGCCCCCTGCACCCCCGGGCTCTGGCGAACAAAATCGCCGCTGCGCGGTGCCTTCAGCTTATCCCCTTCGGCTACCGGGTCGAGCGCGAGGTAACGTCCCTGTAAGACGCGCCCTCAGCCCACATCCATGTGGGCTGCCCCGGCCTTCGGGGAACGCTTCAGCGATTTTGACGCCACCAACACCCGTGCGGTTTGTAACGTCGAAGATAAAACAATCAGGGCAGATAAAATGCCAATGCTAATTAATCACGTTTTTCCAGCAGAGTACGGTAAATCAGACCACCGATAATACCGCCGACAATTGGCACCACCCAGAAGAACCACAGTTGTTCTAATGCCCAACCGCCCTGGAAGATAGCAACCGCAGTACTGCGCGCCGGGTTAACGGAAGTGTTAGTCACCGGAATACTGATTAAGTGAATCAGTGTTAATGCCAGACCAATGGCAATGGGTGCAAAACCCGCCGGAGCGTATTTGTCGGTTGCACCGTGGATCACCAGCAGGAAACCCGCACTCAGTACCAGTTCAACCACCAGTGCAGAAAGCATGGAATAACCGCCCGGTGAATGCTCGCCATAACCGTTAGAAGCAAAACCGCTGGCTGCCGCGTCAAATCCAGCTTTGCCGCTGGCAATTAAATACAGCAATGCCGCCGCCACAATACCGCCGACAACCTGGGCAATCACATAGCCAACGACTTCTTTTGCCGGGAAACGACCGCCAGCCCATAAACCAATAGTGACTGCCGGGTTAAAATGACCACCAGAAATATGACCGACAGCGAAGGCCATGGTCAGTACGGTCAGACCAAAAGCCAGCGCGACACCAGCAAAACCAATGCCTAATTCCGGGAACGCTGCTGCCAGCACTGCGCTACCGCAGCCACCAAATACAAGCCAGAAAGTACCAAAACATTCAGCTGCTAATTTTCTGAACATATCCACCTCAATTAAAAATTGACCCTGTGAAAAATATGGTCGTTTTATAGGGTCGTCGTAAAAAAGTGACGACAGAAATAATGCGTGGGTATTTTAAAAACGAAGGCGAGTCATTCGCCAGATAAATAAATCCAGTAATTTTGATTTAGGGCAATAGTCAGTTCCCTCATATAGTCATTTGCCTGATTGACATTGTAGTGCAAACAACTGAATTAAGCCTTTGGTGGTAACAAAAATAATTCATAAGCTAATTATTTGATTTCGTTGTTTTTTCAGGGGGATCGTTAAGAGGGTATATAACACAATTATTCGCTCATTTTTCAGTCATTTGCCATGCTTAATTGTGCTGTCATCACGTATTGTCACCGTCTTTCTCGTTATACTGCCGGAGTAGAAGATAAATAACATATTTCTGGAGGGGATATGATTCTTGAGCGCGTTGAAATTGTGGGTTTTCGCGGTATCAACCGTTTATCGTTGATGCTGGAACAAAACAATGTCCTGATTGGGGAGAACGCGTGGGGTAAATCCAGCTTGCTGGACGCTTTAACCCTGCTGTTATCGCCAGAGTCAGATCTCTACCATTTTGAGCGCGACGATTTCTGGTTTCCGACGGGAGATATCAATGGGCGGGAACATCATCTGCATATCATTTTGACCTTCCGCGAATCGCTGCCAGGCCGACATCGGGTGCGCTGCTATCGTCCGCTGGAAGCGTGCTGGACGCCGTGCGCCGATGGCTATCACCGTATTTTTTATCGCCTGGAAGGGGAGAGTGCGGAAGACGGCAGTGTGATGACACTCCGCAGTTTTCTCGATAAAGACGGACATCCGATTGATGTCGAGGATATTAACGATCAGGCACGCCATCTGGTGCGTTTAATGCCGGTGCTGCGCTTGCGTGATGCCCGTTTTATGCGCCGTATTCGTAGTGGCACGGTGCCAAATGTCCCCAATGTGGAAGTCACCGCACGCCAGCTCGATTTCCTCGCCCGTGAGTTATCCTCGCATCCACAAAATCTCTCTGATGGGCAGATTCGTCAGGGACTTTCGGCAATGGTGCAACTGCTTGAGCATTATTTCTCTGAGCAGGGAGCCGGACAGGCGAGATATCGTTTAATGCGGCGGCGAGCCAGCAATGAGCAACGAAGCTGGCGATATCTGGATATCATCAACCGGATGATTGACCGGCCTGGAGGTCGCTCGTATAGGGTTATTTTGCTCGGCCTGTTTGCCACTTTATTGCAGGCAAAAGGTACATTACGGCTGGATAAAGACGCCCGTCCATTATTGCTGATAGAAGATCCAGAAACCCGTTTACACCCCATTATGCTTTCCGTTGCCTGGCATCTGCTGAATCTTCTGCCATTGCAACGTATTGCTACAACCAACTCTGGCGAGCTGCTTTCGTTAACACCGGTAGAGCATGTTTGCCGTCTGGTGCGTGAATCTTCTCGCGTTGCCGCCTGGCGTCTGGGGCCGAGTGGCTTGAGTACTGAAGATAGCCGACGCATATCCTTTCATATTCGTTTTAATCGTCCGTCATCGCTGTTTGCTCGCTGCTGGTTGCTGGTGGAAGGGGAAACAGAAACCTGGGTTATCAATGAACTGGCGCGCCAGTGTGGACACCATTTCGATGCCGAAGGGATCAAGGTCATTGAATTTGCCCAGTCCGGGCTAAAGCCACTGGTTAAATTTGCCCGGCGAATGGGGATTGAATGGCATGTACTGGTCGATGGCGATGAAGCAGGGAAGAAATATGCCGCTACGGTACGCAGCCTGTTGAATAACGATCGGGAAGCTGAACGAGAACATTTAACGGCGTTACCGGCGCTGGATATGGAACATTTTATGTATCGCCAGGGATTTTCCGATGTGTTCCACCGCGTGGCGCAGATCCCGGAAAATGTGCCGATGAATCTGCGCAAAATTATCTCGAAGGCGATCCATCGCTCTTCCAAACCCGATCTTGCCATTGAAGTGGCAATGGAGGCCGGTCGTCGTGGTGTGGAATCCGTACCGACGCTGCTGAAAAAAATGTTCTCACGCGTGCTGTGGCTGGCGCGCGGTCGGGCAGATTAACCGCGAAACATCGTTGCCATCTGTGGCTGAATGGCGTCGAGCATCTCATAGCGCCGACGGTATTCAGCTCGTTTTTTACTGGCGATTTCGGCAACTTCTTTTCGTGCTATCAGTGCCGGAAGGCGGTAATGGCGTTCAGCATCACATACGCCGCCAACCGATTCCCAGAAAGCGTTGTAATCAGCGTGGATCTTGCCTTCTTTATCGCGATAACGCAGGCTGCGGTAAATATGCGTTTCATTACTGACGGCAATGATTTGCTCTACCTGTAAACGTTGGGCAAACAGGCAGGCCGCTTCCATCACGAGGCGTTTTGGAAATAGCCCGTGGCAGGCTTTCGTCGCATTCTGAATTTCCTGATGCGGAATTTCCCATTTCGCACCTTGCAGTCCACCAATAAACATCGTTCTTTTCCCTTGATATTCACACAGGGTAAAAGTGATCTCTGCCAGAGGAATACCTTCACTGTTGCGGAACAGGATTGTGCTGTCACCTTCTTTATCCATTGAGATCATCATGGTCAGCTCAAGCGTGAACGGCTCACCATTTTTACCTTCCAGCTTCGCCAGTTGCAGGCCGGGGGTATTCAAATATAAGCTGAATTCTTCTGCCGACATACACGCACGCAGCAATGCATAATGGTAACGTAGCGCCTCGAGTAATTGCTTACGGCTAAGATTGGCGGCAAGGTAAGGGCGATGCAGACGAACAGGCAGTCGCGGCTGGCGTGTTAACAGCGTATTGAGATTAGGCCAGTGGGATAGTTCGTTCATCCATTCAACGCTTAAGCGCGGCATAATCAACGAGCGCAGCAAAAATTTCTGACGAAAGCTACGTCGGTGCCAGAATTTACCTGGTCGACACTGTCCGCGTGCCAGACTAAGAAAAAGAGACAGGCTGCTGAGAGATTCAGATGGCGTTAAGGACCGTTCAGTTAGCTGCGACATATTCATGAAATCAATGGTTGTACATGACGCCGATTTCACCATTGCGTATCTTAACCAAACATCAATAGTGTGATTACTAACGTAAATTTTAGGGTTTTGTTGATATTTCGTTGAAGTTGATGACCCGGATTGGCATATGGAGTATTCAGAATATTTATGAAAAATCGGAGAACCGTGAAGAAACGTTACGTTATTGCGCTGGTGATAGTCATCGCCGGGCTGATTGCGTTATGGAGAATTCTCAACGCGCCCGTGCCGACTTATCAGACACTGATTGTTCGCCCCGGTGATTTGCAGCAAAGCGTACTGGCGACCGGAAAGCTGGACGCGCTGCGTAAGGTTGACGTGGGCGCGCAGGTTAGCGGTCAGTTGAAAACGCTGTCGGTGGCGATTGGCGATAAAGTTAAAAAAGATCAGCTTTTAGGGGTTATTGATCCTGAGCAGGCTGAAAACCAGATCAAGGAAGTGGAAGCAACACTGATGGAGCTGCGCGCGCAGCGGCAACAGGCGGAAGCGGAGTTGAAACTGGCGCGGGTGACGTATTCACGTCAACAACGTCTGGCGCAAACGCAGGCGGTTTCACAACAGGATCTCGACACCGCCGCGACGGAGATGGCTGTGAAACAGGCGCAAATCGGCACTATTGACGCGCAAATCAAGCGCAATCAGGCCTCTCTCGACACCGCTAAAACCAATCTTGATTACACCCGCATCGTTGCCCCGATGGCTGGGGAAGTCACGCAAATCACCACTCTGCAAGGTCAGACGGTGATTGCCGCACAACAAGCACCGAACATTCTGACGCTGGCGGATATGAGTACCATGCTGGTAAAAGCGCAGGTTTCTGAAGCGGACGTCATTCACCTGAAGCCGGGGCAAAAAGCCTGGTTTACGGTGCTTGGCGATCCGCTGACGCGCTACGAAGGGCAGATTAAAGACGTGCTACCGACGCCGGAAAAGGTTAACGACGCCATTTTCTACTATGCCCGTTTTGAAGTCCCAAACCCCAATGGTTTGCTGCGACTGGATATGACCGCACAGGTTCATATTCAGCTCACCGATGTGAAAAACGTGCTGACGATCCCTCTGTCAGCGTTAGGCGATCCGGTTGGTGATAATCGTTATAAGGTTAAATTGTTGCGTAATGGTGAAACACGCGAGCGTGAAGTGACGATTGGCGCACGTAACGATACCGATGTTGAGATTGTCAAAGGGCTGGAAGCGGGCGATGAAGTGGTGATTGGTGAGGCCAAGCCAGGAGCTGCGCAATGACGCCTTTGCTCGAATTGAAGGATATTCGCCGCAGCTATCCCGCTGGGGATGAGCAGGTCGAGGTGCTGAAGGGCATCAGCCTTGATATTTATGCCGGTGAGATGGTGGCGATTGTCGGCGCTTCGGGTTCTGGTAAATCGACCCTGATGAATATTCTCGGCTGCCTGGATAAAGCCACCAGCGGCACCTATCGCGTTGCCGGCCAGGATGTTGCCACACTGGACGCCGATGCGCTGGCGCAACTGCGCCGCGAGCATTTTGGCTTTATTTTCCAGCGTTACCATTTGCTTTCGCATTTAACCGCCGAGCAGAACGTTGAAGTACCCGCCGTCTATGCCGGTCTTGAGAGGAAACAGCGACTGCTGCGCGCCCAGGAGTTACTGCAACGACTGGGGCTGGAAGACCGCACAGAATATTACCCTGCGCAGCTTTCCGGCGGTCAGCAACAGCGCGTCAGTATCGCGCGGGCATTGATGAACGGCGGGCAGGTGATCCTTGCCGATGAACCGACCGGCGCACTGGACAGCCATTCTGGCGAAGAGGTCATGGCGATCCTGCATCAGTTACGCGATCGCGGGCACACGGTGATTATTGTCACCCACGATCCGCAGGTCGCTGCTCAGGCCGAGCGGGTGATCGAAATTCGCGACGGCGAAATCGTGCGCAATCCGCCCGCTATTGAAAAGGAGAATGTTGCTGGCGGGACGGAGCCTGTAGTCAAAACGGCGTCTGGCTGGCGGCAGTTTGTCAGCGGTTTTAACGAGGCGCTGACGATGGCGTGGCGGGCGCTGGCAGCGAATAAAATGCGTACTTTACTGACCATGCTGGGGATTATTATCGGTATTGCGTCGGTGGTTTCTATTGTCGTGGTGGGCGACGCCGCCAAACAAATGGTGCTGGCGGATATTCGTTCTATTGGTACGAATACTATTGATGTCTATCCCGGGAAAGATTTTGGCGATGACGATCCGCAATATCAACAGGCGCTGAAATACGACGACTTAATCGCTATTCAAAAACAGCCGTGGGTCGCCTCTGCCACCCCCGCTGTCTCGCAAAACCTGCGCCTGCGTTATAACAATGTTGATGTAGCTGCCAGTGCCAACGGCGTGAGCGGCGATTATTTCAATGTCTATGGCATGACCTTCAGCGAAGGCAACACCTTTAATCAGGAGCAACTCAACGGTCGCGCGCAGGTCGTCGTTCTCGACAGTAATACCCGCCGTCAGCTTTTCCCGCATAAAGCGGATGTGGTTGGCGAGGTGATTCTGGTTGGTAATATGCCAGCGAGGGTCATCGGCGTAGCGGAAGAAAAACAGTCGATGTTTGGTAGCAGTAAAGTGCTGCGCGTGTGGTTGCCTTACAGCACGATGTCCGGGCGAGTTATGGGACAGTCGTGGCTTAACTCAATTACCGTAAGAGTGAAAGAAGGCTTTGACAGCGCCGAGGCGGAACAGCAACTGACGCGTTTGTTGTCGCTGCGTCACGGCAAAAAGGATTTCTTCACCTGGAACATGGACGGCGTCTTGAAAACCGTCGAAAAGACCACACGTACTTTACAACTGTTTCTGACGCTGGTGGCGGTGATTTCGCTGGTGGTCGGAGGCATTGGTGTAATGAACATTATGCTGGTGTCAGTGACCGAGCGAACGCGGGAAATTGGCATTCGCATGGCTGTGGGGGCGCGAGCCAGCGATGTACTGCAACAGTTTCTGATCGAAGCCGTGCTGGTTTGTCTGGTGGGTGGCGCGTTAGGGATCTCTCTTTCGCTGTTAATCGCTTTCACCTTGCAGCTTTTTTTACCCGGCTGGGAAATTGGCTTTTCTCCGTTGGCGCTGCTGCTGGCGTTTCTTTGCTCGACCATAACCGGGATTTTATTCGGCTGGCTGCCTGCGAGAAATGCGGCACGGCTGGATCCAGTGGATGCTCTGGCGCGAGAGTAGTATTTGAGATAAAAATGCCAGCCGATCGGGCTGGCATTTTGCCTGTAGGATGTACACAATGAGACAGAAGAGCTATGCGACTGCCGCTTCTACTTCGACGGGCACAATAACACTGGCATGATTGCCTTTTGGCCCCTGGTGGACATCAAACTGAACGGATTGCCCAGCTTTTAGCGTTCTGTAACCATCCATCTGGATGGTGGAATAATGAGCGAAAATATCTTCGCCGCCGCCTTCAGGGCAGATGAAACCAAACCCTTTGGCATTGTTGAACCACTTAACAGTACCCTTTTCCATGCTTCGACATCCTTCGCAAATCTTATACAAGTAAGATGGAATAAACCGGGGTCAGAGAGGGGGCAGTTCAAAACCTCGCCAACTCTAGAAATACAATTTAGAGAAATAGGGCGAGTCGTCAAGCGTTTGACAGGAGCCAGGGGGTAGGTATGCATCAAAAATTTGAAGCAGTTAACGCTATTGACAGTAATGTGACTGATGTCGCTGATGCCAACGATAGATGATACTTATCTATTATGTGGAGTAGATTGGTCAGGCAAATAAGCTCTTGTCAGCGGCAGAGCGTTCTGCCGATAACCGTAACCGAAGATGATAACTGACAATGGGTAAAACGAACGACTGGCTGGACTTTGATCAACTGGCGGAAGAAAAAATGCGTGACGCGCTAAAACCGCCATCTATGTATAAAGTGATATTAGTCAATGATGATTACACTCCGATGGAGTTTGTTATTGACGTGTTACAAAAATTCTTTTCTTATGATGTAGAACGTGCAACGCAATTGATGCTCGCTGTTCACTACCAGGGGAAGGCCATTTGCGGAGTCTTTACCGCCGAGGTTGCAGAAACCAAAGTGGCGATGGTGAACAAGTACGCGAGGGAGAACGAGCATCCATTGCTGTGTACGCTGGAAAAAGCCTGAATGCAGGCATAAAAATTGGGGGAGGTGCCTATGCTCAATCAAGAACTGGAACTCAGTTTAAACATGGCTTTCGCCAGAGCGCGCGAGCACCGTCATGAGTTTATGACCGTCGAGCACTTGTTACTGGCATTGCTCAGTAATCCGTCTGCTCGGGAGGCGCTGGAAGCATGTTCCGTGGATCTGGTGGCGCTCCGTCAGGAACTGGAAGCCTTTATTGAACAAACCACACCCGTTCTGCCTGCCAGTGAAGAGGAGCGCGACACACAGCCGACGCTGAGTTTTCAGCGTGTACTGCAACGTGCGGTCTTCCATGTACAGTCCTCCGGTCGCAGTGAGGTTACCGGTGCGAATGTTCTGGTTGCTATCTTTAGCGAACAGGAGTCACAGGCGGCGTATCTGTTGCGCAAACATGAAGTCAGCCGTCTCGATGTGGTGAACTTTATTTCTCATGGCACGCGTAAAGACGAGCCATCTCAGTCTTCTGAACCAGGAAACCAGCCGAGCAGTGAAGAACAAGCTGGTGGGGAGGACCGTATGGAGAATTTCACGACTAACCTGAACCAGCTTGCACGCGTGGGAGGAATCGACCCGCTGATTGGTCGTGAGAAGGAACTGGAGCGCGCCATTCAGGTTCTCTGTCGCCGCCGTAAAAACAACCCGCTGCTGGTCGGGGAGTCTGGCGTCGGTAAAACCGCCATTGCGGAAGGTCTTGCCTGGCGTATTGTTCAGGGCGATGTACCGGAAGTGATGGCTGACTGTACGATTTACTCCCTCGATATCGGTTCTCTGTTAGCGGGCACCAAATATCGCGGCGACTTTGAAAAACGTTTCAAAGCATTGCTTAAACAACTTGAGCAGGATACAAACAGCATCCTGTTTATTGATGAGATCCACACCATCATCGGCGCAGGTGCAGCCTCTGGCGGTCAGGTGGATGCAGCTAACCTGATCAAACCGTTGCTCTCCAGCGGTAAAATTCGCGTAATTGGTTCGACAACCTATCAGGAGTTCAGCAACATTTTCGAGAAAGACCGTGCTTTGGCGCGTCGCTTCCAGAAAATTGATATTACTGAACCGTCGATCGAAGAAACTGTTCAAATCATCAACGGCCTGAAACCGAAGTACGAAGCGCACCACGACGTGCGTTATACCGCGAAAGCGGTGCGTGCGGCGGTAGAGCTGGCGGTGAAATACATAAACGATCGTCATCTGCCGGATAAAGCGATTGACGTTATCGACGAAGCGGGCGCTCGCGCACGCCTGATGCCGGTAAGCAAGCGCAAGAAAACGGTCAATGTGGCGGATATTGAGTCCGTGGTAGCCCGTATTGCGCGTATTCCAGAGAAGAGCGTTTCTCAGAGTGACCGCGATACGCTGAGAAACCTCGGTGATCGCCTGAAAATGCTGGTCTTCGGTCAGGATAAAGCCATTGAGGCGCTGACTGAGGCTATCAAGATGGCGCGTGCGGGTTTAGGCCACGAACATAAACCGGTCGGTTCGTTCCTGTTTGCTGGTCCAACTGGGGTCGGGAAAACCGAGGTGACGGTACAGCTTTCCAAAGCCCTGGGCATTGAGCTTTTACGCTTTGATATGTCCGAGTATATGGAGCGTCATACCGTCAGCCGCCTGATTGGTGCACCTCCGGGATACGTTGGTTTTGATCAGGGTGGTCTGCTGACCGATGCGGTGATCAAACATCCGCACGCGGTGCTGCTGCTGGACGAAATCGAGAAAGCGCATCCGGACGTATTCAACATTCTGTTGCAGGTGATGGACAACGGCACGCTGACCGATAACAACGGACGCAAGGCAGATTTCCGTAACGTGGTGCTGGTGATGACCACCAACGCCGGGGTACGTGAAACCGAGCGCAAATCTATTGGCCTTATCCACCAGGATAACAGCACCGATGCGATGGAAGAGATCAAGAAGATCTTTACGCCAGAGTTCCGTAACCGTCTCGACAACATTATCTGGTTCGATCATCTGTCAACCGACGTAATCCATCAGGTGGTGGATAAATTCATCGTCGAGTTGCAGGTTCAGCTGGATCAAAAAGGTGTTTCTCTGGAAGTGAGTCAGGAAGCACGTAACTGGCTGGCCGAGAAAGGTTACGACCGGGCAATGGGTGCACGTCCGATGGCTCGCGTCATTCAGGACAACCTGAAAAAACCGCTCGCTAACGAACTGCTGTTTGGCTCGCTGGTGGACGGCGGTCAGGTCACCGTTGCACTGGATAAAGAGAAAAATGAGCTGACCTACGGGTTCCAGAGTGCGCAAAAGCACAAGGCGGAAGCAGCGCATTAATCTGATTGTTAGGTAGGTTGGTGAAGTCCGTAATCTCGAAAGAGGTTACGGACTTTTTGTTTATGGGGTGGAGGAGGTTCAGACCCTTTTTTTAATGATGATGGTAAGTTGTTGATAATTAGTCCTGCGGGAAGGTAAGGATAAAAAAGGGTGGTAGCAGGAAAATGAGATGGTTTTGCTTTATTAACAACGGGCTAAACGTGTAGTATTTGAGTTCACTGCTGTACAGGCAGCTTAGAAAGTGCGCTTTAGCGAGGAATCAAAAGCCATTCGGTTCACTGCCGTACAGGCAGCTTAGAAATTCACAGGTAACATACTCCACCCGCCCACCATGTTCACTGCCGTACAGGCAGATAAAATGCGAAAAAAAGCTCGCACTTTCGTACGAGCTCTTCTTTAAATATGGCGGTGAGGGGGGGATTCGAACCCCCGATACGTTGCCGTATACACACTTTCCAGGCGTGCTCCTTCAGCCACTCGGACACCTCACCAAATTGTTTTGCTGCCAAACCTCATGGGTGGCAACGGGGCGCTACTATAGGGAGTTGGAGTAAAACGGTCAAGAAGAATTTTAATGATAATTATTGTTTGCTCATACTGTAAACAACTTGTGCAGTATATCTACATCGAGACAAGTTATGGACTTATACTTCCAAAGTACTTCATACATATCACAAAATAAAAAGGCCGGTTAAACCGACCTTTTATTCGTTCTTTCTCTTCGCCCATCAGGCGGCAAAACAATCAGCGACTACGGAAGACAATGCGGCCTTTGCTCAGGTCGTACGGGGTCAGTTCAACAGTCACTTTGTCGCCCGTCAGGATGCGGATGTAGTTTTTGCGCATTTTACCGGAGATGTGTGCAGTAACCACGTGACCGTTTTCTAACTCTACGCGGAACATGGTGTTAGGCAACGTTTCAAGAACGGTGCCTTGCATTTCAATATTGTCTTCTTTGGCCATCTAATCCTCTGGGGTATCACTACCGTAATTTGAACCGGCAAGATAATGCCGAAGTTCTGTAAATAAGTAAAGATTTGCGCGCTAAATCGCAACAAACAGGTTTGGCACATAACTCCGAAAACACACGGCTAAGCCGCACCAAAAGCGCAACGTATAAGGGAGCGGTGAGATAAACGATGGGCGTTACCTGACGCGAAAAATTCCTTATCGGCAGCGGAGTAATGAGCGTAACCAACTCTGCGACCGCAATTATAACACTCTGGAGAGAAATGTGCCGAAAACATTCATTTCTGAGGCGAAAACAATTGCCGTGGCACCCAGAAGTTATTCGGCAATCGTTCCGGGCGCATTTGATTAAGATAATTGAGGTAATCCCTGCGGGGAATTTCGCAGGCGCCAAGCGAAGCTGTGTGATCATTAAGCACCTGACAGTCGATTAATTTGCCACCGTGATGGATAAATTCTTCGCAGAATACCAGGAGCGCCGTTTTGGACGCATTTTCCATGCGGCTGAACATCGACTCACCACAAAATAACGTTCCCTGCGCCACGCCATATATGCCGCCGACAAGCTCGTCTTCACGCCAGACTTCAATCGAGTGGGCATGACCCAACTCGTGCAGGCGGTAGTAGGCTTCAACCACGTCGCGCGTGATCCAGGTTCCTTCTTCGCGATCGCTGGCACAACCTTCAATAACCTGACCAAAGGCGTAATTCATTGTGACACGATAGGGCGAGCGTTTATGAAAGCGTTTCATACTACGACTAATATGCAGTGATTCTGGCCATAATACCGCGCGCGGATCGGGCGACCACCACAGAATGGGGTCGCCAGGAGAAAACCACGGAAAAATACCGCGTTGATAAGCCATTAACAGACGCGCAGGGCTTAGATCGCCCCCCAGCGCCAGCAAGCCGTTAGGCTCACGTAATGCGCCTTCCGGGGAAGGGAAGGCTATTGAATGGCGAGAAAGCTGAACCAGGCGCATGACCGCAAAACTCCACTACGCAAGTCGGATCGTTCAATAATAGCTCACAAACCCTGCTTAAACTGGTAATAACGCCCCTGTCTGGCAAGCAGTTCTGCGTGAGTACCTTGCTCAATAATTTGTCCGTTGTCCATCACAATTATTTGCTGGAAACGAGAGAGACCGCGAAGTCGATGGGTGACCATTAACACCGTTTTCTCACGCATCATTTCTACAAGTAATTCAAGGATCTGGCTTTCAGTTGTGGCATCTAAGCCTTCAGTTGGTTCGTCCAGCAATACCAGCGGCGCATCGTGTAATAGCGCACGGGCGATAGCCAGACGGCGCAGTTCGCCACCGGAGAGTTGGCGTCCACCTTCACCCAGCCAACTGTTGAGTCCTTCGTCTTCAAGCAGCTTCTCCAGACCGACGCGGCGCAAGATCTCCGCCAGAGCCTCATCACTGCTGCCTGGTGCTGCAAGTAACAGATTATCTCGCAGCGTTGCGCTAAACAGATGTACACGCTGTGGCACAACGCTGATGGTCTGGCGCAGAGTCGCTTCATTCAGGCTGGCTATAGGGCTACCGTTAAGCAAAATCTCGCCCTGTTGCGGGTCCCATGCGCGGGTCAGCAGTTGTAACAGTGTTGATTTACCGCATCCCGTTCGACCGAGAATCGCAATATGTTCTCCGGTGTTTGCCTGAAGGGAAATCCTGTTAAGAGCTTGTTGTGATTGTTCCGGATAAGTGAACTGAACATCACGTAACATCAGGGAAACCTGATCGGCAACATGGGTTTGGGTATCAGGGAAGGTGACTTCCGGTTTTTGATCCGTTAAGTCAGTGATCCGTACTGCAGAGGCAATGACTTGCCCCAGATGCTGAAATGCACCTGTCACCGGCGCCAGAGCCTCAAACGCAGCTAACGCACAGAAGACAAACAGTGCAATTAACGCGCCGGGTTGAGCATTGCCGCCAACGCCGCCGGACGCCATCCACAGCATCAGGATCACCGCTAACGCGCCAATGAGCAGCATTATCGCTTGCGACAATGCGGTCAGTTCAGATTGACGGCGTTGCGCTTCCAGCCATTGAATTTCAGTATTCTCTAGTTGCGTGCGATAACGATCGCTGGCACCAAAAATGGTCAGCTCAGCTTGCCCTTGCAGCCAGGCCGTCAGTTGTTGGCGATACTGCCCGCGAAGATGAGTCAGATTTTGCCCGGTGCTTTTTCCCGCACGATAAAACAGCGGTGGCATCAGGAAAAGCGTCAGTAACATAATGCCGCCCAGCGTAAAGGCGAGGGTGAAATCAAGGAAACTTAACCCGACTGTCACCACCATAATCACCACAAAAGCGCCCACCAGCGGTGAGATAACGCGCAAATAAAGATGATCGAGCGTATCAACATCCGCCACGACGCGGTTGAGCAATTCGCCCTGACGATAGCGCGCCAGCCCGGCAGGGGAGAGCGGCAAAAGTTTACTGAAGGTGTAAATGCGCAGATGCTGCAATACGCGGAAAGTCGCGTCATGACTCACCAGACGTTCAAAATAACGCCCTGCGGTACGGGTGATTGCCGCGCCACGCACCCCTGCGGCGGGGAGCATATAGTTGAAGCTGTACAGTCCTGCAACGCCCGCAACCGCTGAGGCGGAGAGGAACCAGCCGGAAAGCGTCAACAGACCGATACTGGCGAGCAGAGTAATAATCGCCAGCACAATACCAAGGCTTAACATCCATTTATGACGTTTATACAGAGCCAGATAGGGTAGCAAAGCGCGCATTTAAATCTCCTCCTGACGATGAGCCAGCAATGTAGCGAAAGGACCGTTAGCCACGCTTAATTCCGCGTAACGCCCTTGCTCAATAATCTGACCATCCTGCATCACCCATATGGCGTCCCAGTCAGCAAGATCTTCTAACTGGTGGGTGACCATTAACGTAGTCTGGCGCAAAGAGGCGGCATTCAGCGCCTCCATCACTCGCTGTTCACTGTGTGCATCCAGGCTGGCAGCGGGTTCATCCAACAGTAATAGCGAACAGGGATGCAGTAATGCGCGAGCCACCGCCACGCGTTGCGCCTGCCCCACGGAAAGGCGGGCAGCCTGGTCGCCAACAGGCGTATCAACTCCTTGTGGCAGGAGCGGTAGAAACTCACTGACCCAGGCGTTATCCAGTGCTGTTTGTAACTCTTGTTCGCTGGCATCAGGTCGCGCCAGTAGCACATTGTCCCGTAGTGTTGCTGCTGGTAATTGTGGATTTTGCCCAACCCAGGAGAGATGTTTACGCCACGATTCCGGTGATAAATCACGTAATTCTATCCCGTTGACCCGTAGTGATCCCTGATATGAGAGAAAACCGGAAAGCGCATTAAGCAGTGAACTTTTACCTGAACCGCTACGACCAACCAACACCGCACGTTGACCTGCTGGCAAAGTAAAGTTCAGCGGTCCGGCCAGCGTTTTACCTTCTGGCGATGTGATAAACAGATCCTCGGCCTCAATGGTCACCGGATCGGTCGATGTTAATTCCGTCTCACCGCGCTGCGGATGGGCGAGCGGGGTTTCCATAAACGTTTTCAAACTGTCCGCCGCGCCAACAGCCTGGGCTTTAGCATGATAAAACGTACCGAGATCGCGCAATGGCTGGAAAAACTCAGGCGCAAGTATCAGCGCCAGAAAACCCGCAGCCAGCGTCACGCCAGTATCATAGTGACCAAAATCCAGCTCGCCGAGATAGGAAAAACCAAAGTACACCGCCACAAGGGCAATCGACAGCGAGGTAAAGAACTCCAGTATGCCGGAGGATAAAAATGCCAGCCGCAGCACTTCCATTGTCCGTTGACGGAAATCTTCCGAAGCAGAACGAATGCTTTCAATTTCAGCTTCACCACGACCAAAAATACGCAGCGTTTCCATGCCGCGCAGGCGATCGAGGAAATGCCCACTTAAGCGGGCAAGTGCGAGAAAGTTACGTCGGTTAGCATCGGCGGCGCCCATTCCAACTAACGCCATAAACAACGGGATTAACGGCGCAGTGCCCAGCAGAATAAGCGCCGCAGCCCAGTTAGAAGGGAATATTGCTACCACAATCAGCAGCGGCACCGACACTGCCAGCGCCATTTGTGGCAGGTAGCGAGCATAGTAATCATGCATATCGTCAATTTGCTCGAGTACCAGCGTCGCCCAACTCCCCGCTGGTTTGCCCTGAATCCACGCCGGTCCTGCTTGCTGCAAACGGTCGAGAACCTGGCGGCGGATGGCAAAACGGATATGCTGCCCGGCGTGATAACCCACCCGTTCGCGCAACCAGACCACCCATGCGCGCAACACAAAGGTCAGCACCAGTAAAGTAAAGGGCAGAAGCAGGGCTTCGCGGGGGATGTTCTCCATAATCATGTGCTGCAGAATACGCGCCATGAACCAGGCCTGGGCAATTATCAATATGCCACTTACAAAGCCCAACAGACGAGAAATATTCAGCCACCGTTGGGAGATGACGCTTTGCTGTTTTAACCAGCGGGTTAACTCTTTTTGACGGGATTTATTCATTGCACGCTTAGCAGGTGAGTTATCAGAATTTTTTGCAGGGCAATGTTACAACGGAGGAATAATAAAGGCGACCCATAGTCGCATGGTGTCGCCTTCTTTACTTTTGTTACTGATTTGTAAAATTATTTTGCGTTAGCTAAACCGTCGAGGTAGCGTTCAGCATCCAGTGCCGCCATGCAGCCTGTACCGGCGGAAGTAATGGCCTGGCGATAAATATGATCCATCACATCACCTGCGGCAAAGACGCCCGGAATGCTGGTCTGGGTGGCATTACCATGAATACCCGATTGTACTTTGATGTAGCCGTTTTCCAGTTCCAGTTGCCCTTCGAAAATGGCAGTATTCGGGCTGTGACCGATGGCAACAAACAGACCGGCAACGTCGAGTGACTCGATGTTATCGCTGTTTTGCGTATCACGAAGACGAACGCCAGTGACACCCATCTGATCGCCGGTCACTTCTTCCAGCGTACGGTTGGTGTGCAGAATGATGTTGCCGTTCTCCACTTTATCCATCAGACGCTTAATCAGAATTTTTTCTGCGCGGAAAGTATCGCGGCGGTGAATCAGGTGTACTTCAGAAGCAATGTTAGAGAGATACAATGCCTCTTCAACAGCGGTATTACCGCCTCCGATAACCGCAACCTTCTGATTACGGTAGAAGAATCCATCGCAGGTCGCACAGGCAGAAACCCCACGTCCTTTAAAGGCTTCTTCAGAGGGCAGGCCGAGATAGCGAGCAGAAGCTCCGGTAGCAATAATCAGCGCATCGCAGGTGTACTCGCTGCTGTCGCCAGACAGACGGAACGGACGATTCTGCAAATCCACTTTGTTGATGTGATCAAAGATGATTTCAGTTTCAAATTTGGTGGCATGTTCATGCATGCGTTCCATTAATAACGGACCGGTCAGATCGTTTGGATCGCCTGGCCAGTTTTCCACTTCCGTGGTGGTGGTCAGTTGGCCGCCTTTTTCCATGCCGGTAATCAGCACGGGTTGCAGGTTGGCGCGCGCCGCGTAGACAGCAGCGGTATAGCCCGCCGGGCCTGAACCCAGGATAAGCAGTTTACTGTGTTTGGTCGTGCCCATGAGATCCCCATAGTTGTTGGCAGACAATGGGCAGGATTGTAGGGAATTTACAGACGTAAAAAAAGAGTATGACGATTTTGTTAACGATTTGTGCAATCGTCAGAAGCGATAAGCATGTCAAATTCTTCTGTCATTATCACGCCTGCTACTTAATTTTTCCGGTTTATAAGCCGATTAAATGATGATTAAACGCGACTGTTAATGAATAACTGGCATGTTGTACTAAAAAACGATGTTTTGCTTTGACAATCACCTGGTGTTTTGCGAAAACATTCGAGGAAGAAAAAAACAGTATTCTTATATGCGCATAATCATGCATGTAAATACCATGTTTACCGTGCTAGTGAAATCTACGCATGGCGTGGACAGACGCCATTCGTGATGTCGATAGCAGCCTCCAGGCAACGGTCTTCTCACCGTAGACCCAGGCATTGCGCGCCGTGAATCTTAATGATTTCGGTCTATCGTGACGGGTAGCGACTCTGAACAGTGATGTTTTCAGGGTCAGACAGGAGTAGGGAAGGAATACAGAGAGACAATAATAATGGTAGATAGCAAGAAGCGCCCTGGCAAAGATCTCGACCGTATCGATCGTAACATTCTTAATGAGTTGCAAAAGGATGGGCGTATTTCTAACGTCGAGCTTTCTAAACGTGTGGGACTTTCCCCAACGCCGTGCCTTGAGCGTGTGCGTCGGCTGGAAAGACAAGGGTTTATCCAGGGCTATACGGCACTGCTGAACCCGCATTATCTGGATGCATCACTTCTGGTATTCGTTGAGATTACTCTGAATCGTGGTGCTCCGGATGTGTTTGAACAATTCAATACCGCTGTACAAAAACTTGAAGAAATTCAGGAGTGTCATTTAGTATCTGGTGATTTCGACTACCTGTTGAAAACACGCGTGCCGGATATGTCAGCTTACCGTAAGCTGCTGGGGGAAACTCTGCTGCGTCTGCCTGGCGTCAATGACACACGGACATACGTTGTTATGGAAGAAGTCAAGCAGAGTAATCGTCTGGTTATTAAGACGCGCTAACACGGAACAGGTGCAAAATCGGCGTATTTTGATTACACTCCTGTTAATCCATACAGCAACAGTACTGGGGTAACCTGGTACTGTTGTCCGTTTTAGCATCGGGCAGGAAAAGCCTGTAACCTGGAGAGCCTTTCTTGAGCCAGGAATACACTGAAGACAAAGAAGTCACATTGACAAAGTTAAGCAGCGGGCGCCGACTTCTGGAGGCGTTGCTGATTCTTATTGTCCTGTTTGCCGTCTGGTTGATGGCAGCTTTATTGAGTTTTAACCCTTCGGATCCTAGCTGGTCGCAAACGGCCTGGCATGAGCCTATCCATAATTTAGGTGGGGCTCCTGGTGCGTGGCTGGCCGATACCCTGTTCTTCATTTTTGGCGTGATGGCTTACACCATCCCCGTCATCATTGTCGGTGGCTGTTGGTTTGCGTGGCGTCATCAGGCCAGCGACGAATACATTGATTATTTTGCCGTTTCGTTACGTATTATTGGCGTGCTGGCGCTCATCCTTACCTCCTGTGGTCTGGCAGCCATTAACGCCGACGATATCTGGTATTTTGCCTCTGGTGGCGTAATCGGTAGTTTATTAAGCACCACGTTGCAGCCTCTGCTACACAGCAGTGGGGGAACTATTGCGCTGCTTTGCGTCTGGGCAGCTGGCCTGACGCTGTTTACCGGTTGGTCCTGGGTGACTATTGCCGAAAAACTGGGCGGCTGGATTTTAAACATTCTCACCTTCGCCAGTAATCGCACCCGTCGCGATGATACCTGGGTCGATGAAGATGAGTATGAAGACGACGAAGAGTATGAAGATGAAAATCACGGCAAACAGCATGAATCGCGCCGTGCCCGTATTCTTCGCGGCGCGCTAGCGCGTCGTAAACGCCTGGCGGAAAAATTCATTAATCCGATGGGGCGGCAAACAGACGCTGCGTTATTCTCCGGCAAGCGGATGGATGATGAAGACGATGTTACCTACACTGCGCGCGGCGTAGCAGCCGATCCTGATGACGTCCTGTTTTCGGGCAATCGTGCAACGCAGCCAGAGTATGACGAATACGATCCTTTATTAAATGGTGCGCCGATTACCGAGCCTGTTGCTGCCGCAGCGGCTGCAACCACGGCGACGCAAAGCTGGGCCGCGCCGGTTGAACCTGTTACTCAGACGCCGCCTGTTGCCTCTGTTGATGTTCCACCTGCGCAACCTACTGTTGCCTGGCAGCCTGTACCGGAGCCGCAAACGGGCGAGCCGGTTATTGCTCCTGCAGCGGAAGGTTACCCACAGCAGCCACAATATTCGCAGCCTGCGGTGCAATATAATGAGCCGCTGCAACAGCCTGTACCGCCACAGCAGTCGTACTATACGCCTGCTGCGGAACAACCGGTTCAGCAACCTTACTACGCCCCTGAACAAGCTGTTCAGCAACCATCTTACGCGCCTGCTGCGGAACAACCTGTTCAACAGCCGTATTATGCCCCTGCACCAGAACAGCCGGTGGCTGGTAACGCCTGGCAAGCCGAAGAGCAGCAATCCGCTTTTGCTCCACAGTCTACATACCAGACTGAGCAAACTTATCAGCAGCCAGCCGTTCAGGAGCCGTTGTACCAACAGCCGCAACCTGTTGAACAGCAGCCTGTCGCGACACCTGAGCCTGTTGTAGAAGAGACAAAGCCTGCGCGTCCGCCGCTTTACTATTTTGAAGAAGTGGAAGAGAAGCGTGCCCGTGAACGTGAACAACTTGCGGCCTGGTATCAACCGATTCCTGAACCGGTTAAAGAACCAGAACCGATCAAATCTTCGCTGAAAGCAACTTCTGTTGCAGCAGTACCTCCAGTAGAAGCCGCTGCCGCTGTTTCACCGCTGGCATCGGGCGTGAAAAAAGCGACCCTGGCGACGGGAGCCGCAGCGACGGTTGCTGCGCCTGTTTTCAGCCTGGCAAATAGCGGTGCGCCGCGTCCGCAAGTGAAAGAGGGCATTGGCCCGCAGTTACCTCGACCGAAGCGTATCCGCGTACCAACACGTCGTGAACTGGCGTCATATGGCATTAAGCTGCCCTCACAGCGTGCAGCGGAAGAGAAGGCTCGTGAAGCCCAGCGCAACCAGTACGATGCTGGCGGGCAGTATAACGATGATGAAATCGATGCGATGCAGCAGGATGAACTGGCTCGTCAGTTCGCCCAGACGCAGCAGCAACGCTATGGCGAGCAATATCAACATGATGTGCCAGTGAACGCGGAAGATGCAGATGCTGCGGCAGAGGCTGAGCTGGCTCGTCAGTTTGCCCAGACTCAGCAGCAGCGTTATTCCGGTGAACAACCGGCTGGGGCGAATCCGTTCTCGCTGGATGATTTCGAATTTTCACCGATGAAAGCGTTAGTGGATGATGGTCCACACGAACCGCTGTTTACGCCAATTGTTGAACCTGTTCAGCAGCCGCAGCAACCGGTAGCGCCACAGCCGCAATATCAGCAGCCGCAACAACCGGTAGCGCCACAGCCGCAGTATCAACAGCCGCAACAACCGGTAGCGCCACAGCCGCAGTATCAACAGCCGCAACAACCGGTAGCACCGCAGCAGCACTATCAACAGCCGCAACAACCGGTAGCGCCACAGCCGCAATATCAGCAGCCGCAGCAACCGGTAGCGCCGCAGCCGCAGGATACCCTGCTTCATCCGCTGTTAATGCGCAATGGCGACAGTCGTCCACTACACAAACCGACGACGCCGCTGCCTTCTCTGGATTTGCTGACGCCGCCGCCGAGCGAAGTGGAACCCGTAGATACCTTTGCGCTTGAGCAAATGGCGCGTCTGGTAGAGGCGCGTCTGGCTGATTTCCGCATTAAAGCCGATGTCGTCAATTATTCTCCGGGGCCAGTTATCACCCGCTTTGAGCTGAATCTGGCACCGGGCGTAAAAGCGGCGCGTATTTCTAATTTATCACGTGACCTCGCTCGTTCGCTATCAACCGTGGCGGTTCGTGTCGTTGAAGTTATTCCGGGTAAACCTTACGTAGGTCTGGAGTTACCCAACAAAAAACGCCAAACCGTTTACCTGCGCGAAGTGCTGGACAACGCTAAGTTCCGCGATAACCCATCGCCATTAACGATAGTGCTGGGTAAAGATATCGCTGGCGATCCGGTCGTTGCCGATCTGGCAAAAATGCCGCATTTGTTGGTTGCGGGCACTACCGGCTCCGGTAAGTCAGTCGGTGTGAACGCCATGATCCTGAGTATGCTCTATAAAGCGCAGCCGGAAGATGTGCGTTTCATCATGATCGACCCGAAAATGCTGGAGCTTTCGGTATATGAAGGTATTCCGCATCTGCTAACGGAAGTCGTGACCGACATGAAAGATGCTGCCAACGCTTTACGCTGGTGCGTCAACGAAATGGAGCGTCGTTATAAACTGATGTCTGCGCTGGGTGTGCGTAACCTGGCGGGTTATAACGAAAAAATTGCTGAAGCTGACCGTATGATGCGCCCAATACCAGATCCGTACTGGAAACCGGGCGACAGTATGGATGCTCAGCATCCGGTGCTGAAAAAAGAGCCTTATATTGTTGTTCTGGTCGATGAATTTGCCGACCTGATGATGACGGTGGGTAAAAAAGTGGAAGAGCTGATTGCACGTCTGGCGCAAAAAGCCCGTGCCGCAGGTATCCACCTCGTACTGGCAACGCAACGTCCATCAGTTGATGTTATTACAGGTCTGATTAAAGCGAATATTCCGACCCGTATCGCCTTTACGGTATCCAGTAAAATTGACTCACGAACCATTCTCGATCAGGCTGGTGCCGAATCGTTACTGGGCATGGGGGATATGCTCTACTCCGGGCCGAACTCCACCATGCCGGTACGTGTTCATGGTGCCTTTGTTCGGGATCAGGAAGTTCATGCCGTGGTGCAGGACTGGAAAGCGCGTGGTCGCCCACAGTATGTTGATGGCATCACCTCCGACAGTGAAAGCGAAGGTGGCGCGGGCGGTTTCGATGGCGCTGAAGAACTGGATCCGTTGTTCGATCAGGCGGTGCAGTTTGTCACTGAAAAACGCAAAGCGTCAATTTCAGGCGTACAGCGTCAGTTCCGCATTGGTTATAACCGTGCGGCGCGTATTATCGAACAGATGGAAGCGCAGGGGATCGTCAGCGAACAGGGGCACAACGGTAATCGTGAAGTGCTGGCCCCACCGCCGTTTGACTAATGGATGTGTAGGCCGGATAAGACGCAATAGCGTCGCATTCGGCACTCTATCAACTGAAAATTCAGTATTTTCTTCTTTCCTCAAGCTGATTATTAGCCTGGAATAGAGTAGAGGGAACTCCCGTTTGGGAGTGACGTAATTTGAGGAACAATGATGAAAAAAATTGCCATCACCTGTGCATTACTCTCAAGTTTAGTGGCGTCCAGTGTTTGGGCTGATGCCGCAAGCGATCTGAAAAGCCGCCTGGATAAAGTCAGCAGCTTCCACGCCAGCTTCACGCAAAAAGTGACTGACGGTAGCGGCGCGGCGGTGCAGGAAGGTCAGGGCGATCTGTGGGTGAAACGTCCTAACTTGTTCAACTGGCATATGACTCAACCTGATGAAAGCATCCTGGTTTCTGACGGTAAAACACTGTGGTTCTATAACCCGTTCGTTGAGCAGGCTACGGCAACCTGGCTGAAAGATGCTACCGGTAATACGCCGTTTATGCTGATTGCCCGCAACCAGTCCAGCGACTGGCAGCAGTACAATATCAAACAGAATGGCGATGACTTTGTCCTCACGCCGAAATCCAGCAATGGCAACCTGAAGCAGTTCACCATCAACGTGGGGCGTGACGGCACAATCCATCAGTTTAGCGCGGTGGAGCAGGACGATCAGCGCAGCAGTTATCAACTGAAATCCCAGCAAAATGGCGTTGTGGATGCAGCGAAATTTACCTTCACCCCGCCGCAAGGCGTAACGGTAGATGACCAACGTAAGTAGAGGCACCTGAGTGAGCAATCTGTCGCTCGATTTTTCGGATAATACTTTTCAACCTCTGGCCGCGCGTATGCGGCCAGAAAATTTAGCACAGTATATCGGTCAGCAACATTTGCTGGCTGCGGGGAAGCCGTTGCCGCGCGCTATCGAAGCCGGGCACCTGCATTCAATGATCCTCTGGGGGCCGCCGGGTACGGGTAAAACGACCCTTGCTGAAGTGATCGCCCGCTACGCAAACGCTGATGTGGAACGTATTTCTGCCGTTACTTCTGGTGTGAAAGAGATTCGCGAGGCGATCGAGCGCGCGCGGCAGAACCGCAACGCCGGACGCCGCACCATTCTGTTTGTTGACGAAGTGCATCGCTTCAACAAGAGCCAGCAGGATGCGTTTCTACCGCATATTGAAGATGGCACCATCACTTTCATTGGCGCGACGACTGAAAACCCCTCGTTTGAGCTTAATTCGGCGCTGCTTTCACGTGCCCGCGTCTATCTGCTGAAATCATTGACGACCGAGGATATTGAGCGAGTACTTACTCAGGCGATGGAAGACAAAACGCGCGGCTATGGCGGGCAGGATATTGTTCTGCCAGATGAAACACGCCGTGCGATTGCTGAACTGGTGAATGGTGACGCGCGTCGGGCGTTAAATACGCTGGAAATGATGGCGGATATGGCCGAAGTCGATGGCAGTGGCAAACGTGTCCTGAAGCCCGAATTACTGACGGAAATCGCCGGTGAGCGTAGCGCCCGCTTCGATAACAAAGGCGATCGCTTTTACGATCTGATTTCCGCACTGCATAAATCTGTGCGTGGCAGCGCACCTGATGCGGCGTTGTACTGGTATGCGCGAATTATTACTGCTGGTGGTGATCCGTTATATGTCGCGCGTCGCTGTCTGGCGATAGCGTCGGAAGACGTCGGCAATGCTGACCCACGTGCGATGCAGGTAGCGATTGCTGCATGGGATTGCTTTACCCGTGTTGGTCCGGCAGAAGGCGAACGCGCCATTGCCCAGGCGATTGTTTACCTGGCCTGCGCACCGAAAAGCAACGCTGTGTATACGGCGTTTAAAGCCGCGCTGGCCGATGCTCGCGAACGTCCGGATTATGACGTGCCGGTTCATTTGCGTAATGCGCCGACGAAATTAATGAAGGAAATGGGCTACGGGCAGGAATATCGTTACGCTCATGATGAAGCAAACGCTTATGCGGCCGGAGAGGTTTACTTCCCACCGGAAATAGCACAAACACGCTATTATTTCCCGACAAACAGGGGGCTGGAAGGCAAGATTGGCGAAAAGCTCGCCTGGCTGGCTGAACAGGATCAAAATAGCCCCATAAAACGCTACCGTTAATGTTATCGTTGCGGTAATGTTGTTACTGTATCCCTGTGGTCGCAGGCTGTGGCCACATCTCCCATTTAATTCGATAAGCACAGGATAAGCATGCTCGATCCCAATCTGCTGCGTAATGAGCCAGACGCAGTCGCTGAAAAACTGGCACGCCGGGGCTTTAAGCTGGATGTAGATAAGCTGGGCGCTCTTGAAGAGCGTCGTAAAGTATTGCAGGTCAAAACGGAAAACCTGCAAGCGGAGCGTAACTCCCGATCGAAATCCATTGGCCAGGCGAAAGCGCGCGGGGAAGATATCGAGCCTTTACGTCTGGAAGTGAACAAACTGGGCGAAGAGCTGGATGCAGCAAAAGCCGAGCTGGATGCTTTACAGGCTGAAATTCGCGATATCGCGCTGACAATCCCTAACCTGCCTGCAGATGAAGTGCCGGTGGGTAAAGACGAAAATGACAACGTTGAAGTCAGCCGCTGGGGCACCCCGCGTGAGTTTGACTTTGAAGTTCGTGACCACGTGACGCTGGGTGAAATGCACTCTGGCCTCGACTTTGCAGCAGCGGTTAAGCTGACCGGTTCGCGCTTTGTGGTGATGAAAGGGCAGATCGCACGTATGCACCGCGCATTGTCGCAGTTTATGCTGGATCTGCATACCGAGCAGCATGGCTATAGTGAAAACTATGTCCCGTATCTGGTTAACCAGGATACGCTTTACGGTACAGGTCAGTTGCCGAAATTTGCTGGCGACCTGTTCCATACCCGTCCGCTGGAAGAAGAAGCAGACACCAGTAACTACGCGCTGATCCCAACGGCAGAAGTTCCTCTGACCAACCTGGTTCGCGGTGAAATCATTGATGAAGATGACCTGCCGATTAAGATGACCGCCCATACGCCATGCTTCCGTTCTGAAGCCGGTTCTTATGGTCGTGATACCCGTGGTCTGATCCGTATGCACCAGTTCGACAAAGTTGAAATGGTTCAGATCGTGCGCCCGGAAGACTCTATGGCGGCGCTGGAAGAGATGACCGGTCATGCGGAGAAAGTCCTGCAACTGCTGGGTCTGCCGTACCGTAAAATCATCCTTTGCACTGGTGACATGGGCTTTGGCGCGTGCAAAACTTACGACCTGGAAGTATGGATCCCGGCGCAGAACACCTACCGCGAAATTTCTTCCTGCTCTAACGTCTGGGATTTCCAGGCGCGTCGTATGCAGGCACGCTGCCGCAGCAAGTCTGACAAGAAAACCCGTCTGGTTCATACCCTGAACGGTTCCGGGCTGGCTGTTGGTCGCACGCTGGTTGCGGTAATGGAAAACTATCAGCAGGCCGATGGTCGTATTGAAGTACCAGAAGTTTTGCGTCCATATATGAACGGACTGGAATATATTGGCTAATACCCAATTTTTCTGAATCTAAAAAGCGCCTGCGGGCGCTTTTTTTGTCTCCCTTTGATACCAAACAATAATTACTCGTTACTTAAGCGCAATACTACTTACGAGTGAAAATCTACCTATCCTGTTGATTTTCAAATCATTCGATGTATACAAACCTATATAGCGCCAGCTATAAAAATAATTACACAATACGGTTTGTTACTGGAATTAATCGTGAGCAAGCTTGAGTGAGCCATTATGAAAACGAAAATCCCTGATGCGGTATTGGCTGCTGAGGTGAGTCGCCGTGGTTTGGTTAAAACGACAGCGATCGGTGGCCTGGCGATGGCCAGCAGTGCATTAACATTACCTTTTAGTCGAATAGCGCACGCTGTCGATAACGCCATTGCGGCAAATTCTGACGAGAAGGTTATCTGGAGCGCATGTACAGTTAACTGCGGTAGCCGCTGCCCACTGCGAATGCATGTTGTGGACGGTGAAATCAAATACGTCGAAACAGATAATACCGGTGATGACAATTACGATGGCCTGCACCAGGTACGCGCCTGTTTGCGTGGACGTTCCATGCGTCGCCGCGTTTATAACCCAGACCGCCTGAAATATCCGATGAAACGCGTCGGGGCGCGCGGTGAAGGCAAATTCGAGCGTATTAGCTGGGAAGAAGCCTACGACATTATCGCGACCAATATGCAGCGCCTGATTAAAGAGTACGGTAATGAATCCATCTATCTGAACTATGGTACAGGTACGCTGGGCGGCACCATGACCCGTTCCTGGCCACCGGGAAATACCCTGGTCGCACGCCTGATGAACTGCTGCGGCGGTTATCTGAACCATTATGGTGATTATTCCTCCGCGCAAATTGCAGAAGGTCTGAACTATACCTATGGCGGCTGGGCGGATGGTAACAGCCCGTCAGATATCGAAAACAGTAAGCTGGTGGTGCTGTTTGGTAATAACCCGGGCGAAACGCGAATGAGCGGCGGCGGGGTAACTTATTACCTTGAACAGGCACGTCAGAAATCAAATGCTCGCATGATCATCATCGATCCGCGCTATACCGACACCGGTGCCGGCCGTGAAGATGAGTGGATCCCAATTCGTCCGGGAACAGATGCCGCACTGGTTAACGGTCTGGCGTACGTCATGATCACCGAAAATCTGGTTGATCAGGAATTCCTCGATAAATATTGCGTTGGCTACGACGAGAAAACCCTGCCAGCCAGTGCGCCGAAAAATGGCCACTACAAAGCCTATATTCTGGGTGAAGGGGCAGACGGCGTTGCCAAAACGCCGGAATGGGCATCGCAAATCACCGGTGTTCCGGCAGATAAAATCATCAAACTGGCTCGTGAAATCGGCAGTACCAAACCGGCGTTTATCAGCCAGGGGTGGGGGCCGCAGCGTCACGCTAATGGTGAAATCGCAACCCGTGCTATCTCGATGCTGGCGATTCTGACCGGTAACGTTGGTATCAATGGAGGGAACAGCGGCGCGCGCGAAGGTTCATACAGTTTACCGTTTGTCCGTATGCCGACTCTCGAAAATCCGATCCAGACCAGCATATCCATGTTTATGTGGACCGATGCCATTGAACGAGGCCCGGAAATGACGGCGCTGCGTGATGGGGTTCGCGGGAAAGATAAGCTGGATGTGCCGATCAAGATGATCTGGAACTATGCCGGTAACTGCCTGATTAACCAGCATTCAGAAATTAACCGCACCCATGAAATCCTTCAGGATGATAAGAAGTGCGAGCTGATTGTGGTTATCGACTGCCACATGACATCATCCGCGAAATACGCTGACATCCTGCTGCCGGACTGCACCGCTTCCGAACAGATGGACTTTGCGCTGGATGCATCCTGCGGGAATATGTCTTATGTGATTTTCAACGACCAGGTGATTAAACCGCGCTTTGAATGTAAGACCATCTATGAGATGACCAGCGAACTGGCAAAACGTCTTGGCGTTGAGCAACAGTTTACTGAAGGTCGTACTCAGGAAGAGTGGATGCGCCATCTGTATGCCCAGTCGCGGGAAGCGATTCCTGAGTTGCCTACCTTTGAAGAGTTCCGCCAGCAGGGGATCTTTAAAAAGCGCGACCCACAAGGGCATCACGTTGCTTATAAAGCCTTCCGTGAAGATCCGCAGGCTAATCCACTGACCACGCCATCAGGCAAAATTGAGATCTATTCCCAGGCGCTGGCTGACATTGCCGCTACCTGGGAATTGCCGGAAGGCGATGTGATCGATCCACTGCCGATCTATACGCCAGGTTTTGAAAGTTATCAGGATCCGCTGAACAAACAGTATCCGCTGCAACTTACAGGTTTCCACTATAAATCTCGCGTTCACTCCACCTACGGCAACGTAGACGTGCTGAAAGCGGCTTGCCGCCAGGAGATGTGGATCAACCCGCTTGATGCGCAAAAACGTGGTATCAGCAACGGCGATAAGGTCAGGATCTTTAACGATCGTGGTGAAGTTCATATTGAGGCGAAAGTGACGCCACGAATGATGCCGGGCGTGGTCGCACTGGGCGAAGGCGCCTGGTATGACCCGGATGCAAAACGTGTCGATAAGGGCGGTTGTATCAACGTACTGACCACTCAACGTCCGTCTCCTCTCGCCAAGGGGAATCCGTCGCATACAAACCTTGTTCAGGTTGAAAAGGTGTAAGGAGTAACCGATGACAACCCAGTATGGATTTTTTATTGATTCCAGCCGTTGCACCGGTTGCAAAACCTGCGAACTGGCTTGTAAAGACTACAAAGATTTGACGCCTGAAGTCAGCTTCCGCCGCATTTATGAATATGCTGGTGGCGACTGGCAGGAGGATAACGGTGTCTGGCATCAGAACGTATTTGCCTACTATCTCTCGATTTCGTGCAATCACTGCGAAGATCCGGCGTGTACCAAAGTCTGCCCGAGCGGTGCGATGCATAAACGTGAAGATGGTTTTGTCGTTGTTGATGAAGATGTGTGCATCGGCTGTCGTTACTGCCATATGGCTTGCCCGTATGGCGCACCGCAGTATAACGAAACCAAAGGGCATATGACCAAATGCGATGGTTGCTATGACCGTGTCGCGGAAGGTAAAAAGCCGATCTGCGTTGAATCTTGTCCGCTGCGGGCGCTGGATTTTGGCCCTATCGACGAGCTGCGTAAAAAACATGGTGATCTGGCGGCTGTTGCGCCATTGCCACGAGCGCACTTTACCAAACCGAATATTGTGATCAAACCTAACGCCAACAGCCGCCCAACCGGGGATACCACTGGCTATCTGGCAAATCCGAAGGAGGTGTGAGATGGGAAGTGGATGGCATGAATGGCCGTTGATGATCTTCACGGTCTTCGGGCAGTGCGTCGTGGGCGGTTTTATCGTTCTGGCATTTGCCTTGTTGAAAGGCGAACTTAGGGCTGATACCCAACAGCGGGTGATTACCTGTATGTTTGGCTTGTGGGTACTGATGGGCATTGGCTTTATCGCCTCAATGCTTCACCTTGGCTCACCTATGCGCGCCTTTAACTCACTCAACCGGGTTGGCTCTTCGGCATTGAGTAATGAAATCGCCAGTGGTTCGATCTTTTTTGCCGTAGGTGGCATCGGCTGGTTGTTGGCAGTGCTGAAAAAACTGTCACCGGCATTACGCATGCTGTGGCTGGTGGTGACGATGATTCTCGGCGTGGTGTTTGTCTGGATGATGGTGCGAGTTTATAACAGCATCGATACCGTACCGACCTGGTACAGCATCTGGACACCGATGGGCTTCTTCCTGACTATGTTTATGGGAGGCCCGCTGCTGGGATATTTGTTACTGCGTCTGGCGGGGGTTAATGGTTGGGTGATGCGTTTACTTCCGGCCATTTCAGTGCTGGCGCTGGTGGTGAGCGGCGTAATGTCTGTGATGCAGGGGGCTGAACTCGCTACGATTCACTCTTCTGTACAACAGGCAGCGGCGTTGGTGCCGGATTATGGTGCGCTGATGGCCTGGCGGATTGTGCTTATCGCCGTGGCACTGTGCTTGTGGATTGTACCTCAGTTAAAAGGTTCTCAGCCTGCTGTATCGCTGCTTTCCGTGTCATTCATCCTGCTTTTGGCTGGTGAATTAATCGGGCGTGGCGTGTTCTACGGGTTGCATATGACTGTGGGGATGGCCGTTGCTAGCTAAGATGTTTATAACCGGGGTCTCGGCCCCGGTTTTCTTTTATTTCTGTTTCGTTAAGGTGTCATAACTGGTCATCAAATTACGATAATCAGGAATGTGGTTAGAGAACAGCGTCGCCAGACCTTCGATATCGTTGCGCCAGTCACGGTGCAGTTCGCAGGCGACACCAAACCACGTCATCAATTGTGCCCCTGCTTGTGACATACGATCCCATGCCGAATGCCGGGTAATTTCGTTAAAGGTTCCTGACGCGTCAGTCACCACAAAGACATCGAAACCTTCTTCAATCGCCGAAAGCGCCGGGAATGCTACGCAAACTTCGGTGACCACTCCGGCGATAATCAACTGCTTTTTACCTGTCGCCTTGACCGCTTTAACAAAATCTTCGTTATCCCAGGCGTTAATATTTCCCGGACGGGCAATATACGGTGCATCCGGGAACTGTGCTTTCAGTTCAGGGACTAATGGGCCGTTAGGACCGGTTTCAAAACTGGTAGTAAGAATGGTGGGTAGATTGAAATATTTGGCTAAGTCACCCAGCGCCAGCACGTTATTTTTAAATTTGTCAGGTTCAATATCCCGCACGAGGGAAAGTAAACCGGCCTGGTGATCAACTAACAAAACAGCAGCATCATTTTTATCGAGACGAACATACGGTTTGGTCATTCTCTTCTCCTTTCGAGAGTCAGTGGTACGCCTGAAATCGTTCAGACGCGATGCGTTGCCCTGAAAGCATAGACGGGAAATTCAGGTTTGCAGTGACCATGAAATTTTTCGACTGAACTAAACATATGAACGTTATGTTAGATCAATAAAAACAATTAGATGAGACTGATTATCTTTTCGTTATTAGTGTTATGAATGAGTAATATAAATCGATAATACAGCCGCTGCGTTATGTACGTATTTTCACCCATTGACAATGTTTTTGGCGGTGGCATGATGCGCATGAAATTTGAACTTCCTCACGGTTTTCATTCATGTCCACGTATACCCGGCCTGTCATGCTTTTGCTGTCTGGCCTACTTTTGTTGACTCTGGCGATCGCGGTGTTAAATACACTCGTGCCGCTATGGCTCGCCCAGGTACACTTGCCCACATGGCAGGTCGGCGTCGTCAGTTCGTCTTATTTTACCGGCAACCTGGTTGGTACTTTACTGACAGGGTATGTCATTAAACGCTTTGGGTTTAATCGCAGCTATTACCTTGCTTCCTTTATTTTTGCTGCGGGTTGTGCCGGGCTTGGCTTGATGATTGGTTTCTGGAGCTGGTTAGCCTGGCGTTTCGTCGCAGGCGTTGGTTGCGCCATGATTTGGGTGGTGGTAGAAAGCGCGCTGATGTGCAGCGGTACGTCACGTAACCGTGGGCGGTTACTTGCCGCCTATATGATGGTTTATTATGTGGGGACGTTTTTAGGCCAGTTACTGCTCAGTAAAGTTTCAACCGAGTTGATGAGCGTATTGCCGTGGGCTACAGGGTTGACCCTGGCAGGGATCTTGCCGCTGCTGTTTACTCGTATCGTGAATCAGCAGGCTGAGAACCATGCTTCGACGCCAATTACGTCAATGCTAAAACTTCGTCAGGCGCGGCTTGGCGTGAACGGCTGTATTATCTCGGGAATCGTTCTGGGTTCTTTGTATGGTCTGATGCCGCTGTACCTCAATCATAAAGGGATTAGCAACGCCAGCATTGGCTTCTGGATGGCGGTTCTGGTTAGTGCTGGTATCCTTGGGCAATGGCCAATTGGTCGTCTGGCAGATAAATTTGGTCGCCTGCTGGTACTGCGCGTTCAGGTATTTGTCGTCATTCTCGGTAGTATTGCGATGTTAAGTCAGGCGGCAATGGCACCTGCGTTGTTCATCCTCGGTGCAGCCGGTTTTACGCTCTATCCGGTGGCGATGGCCTGGGCTTGCGAGAAAGTTGAACATCATCAGCTGGTGGCAATGAATCAGGCGTTATTGTTAAGTTATACCGTCGGTAGTCTGCTTGGCCCGTCTTTTACTGCCATGTTAATGCAGAATTTCTCTGATAATCTGCTGTTTATCATGATCGCCAGTGTGTCGTTTATTTATTTACTCATGCTGCTTCGCAACGCCGGTCATACACCAAAACCCGTTGCTCACGTGTAAATGAATGAGTGCAGAGTGTGAACTGGCTGTTTCGCACTCTGTTTTTTGTTTCCGCTGTACAACTATTTTTTAGCAAATTTTATTCGTTAAAAAATAAAGTGTGCAGCAGGTTATAATTTTGCATTCCGCTATTTCCGCACGTCTTGTTTGCCGCGCATAATTCCTCGTTTTCTAAATATCCATTAAATATTGGCGAAGGATCGAACTATGGCTGGAAACGTTCAGGAAAAACAGTTGCGATGGTACAACATTGCTTTGATGTCATTTATTACCGTTTGGGGCTTTGGCAACGTTGTAAATAACTATGCCAACCAGGGACTGGTGGTTGTTTTTTCATGGGTATTTATTTTTGCGCTCTATTTCACACCTTATGCCCTGATTGTCGGTCAGTTAGGTTCGACCTTTAAAGACGGGAGAGGGGGCGTTAGTACCTGGATTAAACATACCATGGGGCCAGGGCTGGCTTACCTTGCAGCATGGACCTACTGGGTGGTGCATATTCCTTATTTGGCACAAAAACCACAGGCAATACTGATCGCGCTCGGTTGGGCGATGAAAGGCGATGGTTCGTTAATCAAAGAATATTCGGTCGTAGCGTTACAGGGGTTAACGCTGGTGCTGTTTATCTTCTTTATGTGGGTTGCCTCCCGAGGCATGAAGTCACTGAAAATTGTTGGTTCAGTGGCAGGGATTGCGATGTTTGTCATGTCGCTCCTCTATGTGGCGATGGCGGTAACCGCGCCTGCGATTACTGAAGTGCATATTGCGACTACTAATATTACCTGGGAAACATTCATACCACATATCGATTTCACCTACATTACCACCATTTCAATGCTGGTTTTTGCGGTTGGTGGTGCTGAGAAGATTTCTCCTTACGTTAACCAAACACGCAACCCAGGAAAAGAATTTCCAAAAGGGATGTTGTGTCTGGCGGGCATGGTAGCAGTATGTGCGATTCTCGGCTCACTGGCGATGGGGATGATGTTTGACTCGCGCAATATTCCCGATGATTTGATGACTAACGGTCAGTATTACGCCTTCCAGAAGCTGGGGGAGTATTACAATATGGGTAATACCTTAATGGTGATTTATGCCATTGCGAACACGTTGGGGCAAGTTGCCGCACTGGTGTTTTCGATTGATGCACCGCTTAAAGTGTTATTAGGCGATGCTGACAGCAAATATATTCCTGCCAGTTTATGTCGTACCAACGCTTCTGGTACGCCGGTTAATGGTTATTTTCTGACTCTGGTGCTGGTGGCGATCCTGATTATGCTACCGACTCTCGGCATCGGTGATATGAACAATCTCTATAAATGGCTGTTGAATCTTAACTCGGTAGTGATGCCGCTGCGTTATTTGTGGGTATTTGTTGCGTTTATTGCTGTCGTTCGCCTGGCGCAGAAATATAAACCAGAGTATGTCTTTATTCGTAATAAGCCGATGGCAATGACCGTCGGGATATGGTGTTTTGCCTTTACCGCTTTTGCCTGCCTGACAGGAATTTTCCCTAAAATGGAAGCCTTCACTGCAGAGTGGACATTCCAATTGGCACTGAACATTACTACGCCATTTGTCCTCGTTGGACTGGGGCTGATATTCCCGCTGCTTGCACGTAAAGCGAATACAAAATAGTCATCATGCCCCGGTTCGCCGGGGCTATGATATCAAATAGACTAAAATTAGATCAGGCCTGATAAGGCAAAAGTTAAGTTTTTCTTAAGAGATGAAAGAAAATCAACGCTACCGTGATAATACGAATTTTAGTTATCGGAGACCATTATTTTTAGATATGGTGATAGTTTTAATTATTGGTTATTTTGCAAGTTATTATTTTGGGCTCTGGAGTAAACTCTTGCGCATAGTAATAACATGATTTTTACGGCTAAATTTTCAACAAAGATTGGTAATGTAAACTCGGATTTTTTGATCTGCATCAATGAATTCGCACGTTGCTAATTATGGTTAAATTTGCTGAGAATGATTGCGGTTATTGTTTGGATATGCAGATGGTATATTGATTTATCGGTGTAATATTCTGATAAAATGAAATTTTATAGTGTTTTAATCTGACAAAAATCATCTCCCGACAGAATCCGCTCATACCTGGTGTAGTTCACAGTCTTTTTTTTATAAATAAAATAGTGCTCTGATGTTGCATCTATTGTTTTATCAAACGCGTATTCCTGAAAATATTTATCTGTTAGGGTGATGGACAAATTACAGTCACTGGCAGTGAAATTTTGATGCCCACTTTCTGACTGAACCTTCCTTAAGGTTATTAATTAATATATTTTTGGCTCAGAGAGCTGTATTACACATGTCTCAAAAAAGATAAATAAACAGAAAGGATTACTCACAATAGATACTAATAACACTTTTGGATAGTTATAGAGTAGAAGCCACGACTCAGCAGGATGTAGTAGCTGTGTTGTTATAAGTTAATTTTTTCATGGCTAAATTATTTCGTTGAAAAATTAACGAAAGGCGGTAGCGTGGGTGAAAGATACAAAATGAGTGTTACATATAACAATATTGTTCTGGTTAAAATAAGAAGCATGATAATCACTTGTGGAAATTAAGAAAAAATTAATCTTCTCATCATGACATATTTGTTATATGGGAATAATGAAATTAAGAAAGTCATAAAGAGGAGGGTAACATCGGCTAATATACAGAACTTTATACGATCTTATATTAAAGCTATTGATAACATTTTAGTCAGAACACCAGTATGTATAGCATTACCGAAAAATTAAACTCAAGATTTAACACTGCGGTTATATTAGCTGTTACTGTCTATATTGTCTTGTCATTTATTACCGCAATTGATTTCCATAAAAAAATAGCAGAAAACTCTGCACAGATTAACCTTATACTCATCAATAACAATTTGAATAATTTTTTTTCTAAAGTTGAAAAAGAGGCTGATGCATTAAAAGATGCAATCTATCTGTTACATGATGAAGATGAAATAAAGCGAGCAGTCCTTCATCGCATGAAAAAAATAGACGCGGTTAATTTGGTAGGGATAATGCTCAATAATGGAAAATATCTTAGCTTTATTCGAACTGAGAATGGGGAGGTAAAATTTCTGGGGCAATCAGAACCCGGTAAACCTTTTATTGGTGACGATGGTGATATCAGCGATAACTACTTTAATCCGGAATCACGCCCATGGAATAAATTACCGAGGGGGACTTATTCAAAATGGTCACCATGGTATAATTGTTATGGTATTGCCGGAAAAAAATGTTTTTCGTTTTCACTACGACCATCCGAAGAAGAAAAAAATTCATTTGCTTTGAAGTTAATACATCTGGATGTTGATGAAAAATATTTCAGTAATTTTTTAAATAAACTGGGTGGTGATTCTGATATTTTATTCATGGAACAAAACAAAAGGATTATGGTGGGTAATGAAAAATCAATGTTACATCTTATTGTCCGTGATTTATCGGGAAGTTATAACATAAGCAATAATAGTGGCAACTATACAGACAATGTTATCTCACTCCCCAGGCTTCCTGATGTCAGATTCCATTATTTCCACTATCAAAAATCAGAAGATACAAACATCAATAAATATTTTACACTGATGTTTTTATGTGGCTTGGTTTGTTTCTGTTTATTATGGTATATCGTTGAAAAAATAACAAGAAAAATCAAAGGTGAATCCAGCAAACTGATAGAACATCTGAAAAAATTAGCTAATTCAGTATATCGCAACGACACAATTGATATTGTGCAAAATGACAGTGGTGAGATTGTTGAACTCAAAAAAATTATTAATAATATCAGCGATAAATACAAGGAGCGTATGGACCGATTACTTAATCTTGTGTCCTATGAACAAGGAAGTTGCTTTTATATTAATAAGGCTATTATTGAAACTAATAATAAAACCTATTTGGCAATTGGTATGCTTTGCATCTATGGATTAGAGTTTGTTGAAGCGGTATATGGGAGTCAGAAATTTCATGAAATTTTTAATGATATAAAATCTAAGATATCACAAAAATATTCAAAATATTGTGATATCGTAAAAATATCAACTGAAACATACTTGTTGCTATGTCACACTGATTGCGAAGAGTTCATCGAAAAATTATCGGTTTTAAACTTTCCTGAACATATATTTTGCATAAGAAATATATATATCCACAAGATTGCCATTTGCGAAAAATTTTCAGGGGAAAATGTATCGATTTATGAAAGGAAACTGAAACTGGCATTAACAGCTATGCGGGAAAATAAAGAATCTGAATTTATTTTTTATGATGACATCAAAGTCCATGAACTTGATCAAAAGGTCTGGGTGGCAGGAAATATAAAAAAAGCGATTGCGAGTAATGAGCTTTATTTAGTATATCAACCGATTGTTGATATGGATAATAATAGGGTTGTAGGCGCGGAGGCGTTATGTCGCTGGTTGTCCTGCGAAAATGGGGTAATACCGCCATCAATTTTTGTACCTGTTGCTGAAGAAATAGGATTAATTAAAGAACTGGGTGATTTTGTTCTCGAAACAGCTATTAGCGAATTTGGGGTGTTTAGTTGTGAATATGAGGTTGCTAACGATTTTCTCCTGCATATCAATGTTTCTCCCTGGCAATTAAATGAATTTGACTTCCACACTCGTGTTCTTACTTTAATTAATGCATTTGGTGTAAATGCTGAACAAATCTGCCTGGAGATCACCGAATCAGCAGTAAAAGATATAAATGATAGCTTTTACAATAATATAAATATTTTAAAAGAAAATGGTATCAAGATTTCCCTTGATGATTTCGGAAGTGGATTAGCTGACCTGAAAAAACTTTATAAAGTAAGACCTGATAGCATTAAAATTGATTCAGAGTTTACCTCTGGTATTTTCGATGAAACTAACAAGGTTGTATATTTTATATCCAATCTTGCTCGTGAAGAAAATATGCCGGTAATAGCTGAAGGTGTTGAAACTGAAAGTCAGGCTAGAGAGTTGCAAAAATTAGGATTTTCTCATGTTCAGGGATACTTATACCAGAAACCGTTACCGTTTTCAGAATGGCATATAGACAACAAACCGAAAAAAAGAAAATAAAGCAATGTTCAAATATAAAAAAAAGGCGGCAGTGATCTGTTTTTTGTATTTTTTGTGCGTCGCTGTAGTAACTTGTTATTTGTACACCATTCATGTTAAAGACCGTATAAATTCGGTGAAGGTATCTATTGTAGATAGTGGGCTTGCAATAGCTAATGTTTCTGAGTATCGCCGCTCAGTATCTAATAATATATTTTATGAACTTGAGGTTTCGCCAGAAGAGTTGTTAAAAAAAATACGCAATAGCTTTGCTGGCTATGAAAACCCTGGATATTTGTATGATCTCGGTCCTTATATGATTAGCGATGGTAAATGTATCAAAGTCACAACGAAAGGGGATAATTTTTGTGACGACATAGTTTCCTCTATTCGGGTAATTAATGAATTTGAAAGAGGCATTATTAGCTTAAAAAATAAGTGCTATGTTTATTATGCTCATCCCATTGCAAAACGTACAAGTTTGATATCAGTGGTAGATCCTGAACGTTATTTATCTTTGATAAGAAATCAATCAGGGGAACGAGAAGATATCTATGTATCATTTTATGATATTAATGATAATGAAAAGAAAATCGCAGGTGATGATTTTTTGATAAATGATGCAGTATTTGAGATGTCAGCTATCACTCTGTCGTATTCTTATCTTCCAGAAATGATGTTTATTGTTGCCTATAAAAAAAGTAAATATCTATATATATGTGCGTTTTTCGTTTTTGCGTCGGCAATATCTGCAGTCATAATGTATGTTTATTATGTTAAATTATTGCGTGATATTATAAATAAGGGTAGATTGGAAAAAGAATCTATATTGTCGAATCATCAATATGATTTACGTGGAGAAAATCTATTCTTTAATACGGAAGAGATTAATGCAATTCGAGAGATATATGACTTTGGCACTTGTGATGCATTAACCAGGGCTTCTGGTCGCCGGAGTTTTGATAAAGAAATCAAGATGCTGAGAAAAAGTTTTGGCTACCTGTGTCTATTTGATGTGGATAAATTTAAAACCATTAATGATAAGTTTGGTCATTTATTTGGTGATGAAGTACTCATCAAACTTGTTAATATCATTAAAGAAGAGTTACCCCGTCGTGAAGGGGAAATATACCGGTTTGGCGGTGATGAGTTTGCTATTATTTATTATGAGAAAGATAAAAATAAGCTATCAAGAATTTTGTACAGAGTTGTTCATTTCGCCATTGGTGGGTTAAATTGTAGTTGCAGTATAGGTGTTGCCAGCACAGATGAGTGCATGAATAACATTGAACGGTTGAAATTGCTGGCAGATGAACGGTTATATAAAAGTAAGCAAAATGGCCGAGCACAGATAACGTGGTGTTGATATTTTAATTTGCATGGCATTGGTCATCGATGTTTATAAAAATCACACAGTTCAAGTTATATTATTAATGAATCGTTAAGTGCAATGCTCATAAAAAATAAAGTAATATTAAACAAAATCCTTTTGGTTGTTGCTATACTGCTATGTTTTGTTTTTTTATCAATTGTTGAACAGCCCTTTGGATTTTATCAACAAACATTATTTTCAATTATTATTTGTATCGCTGCTATCTTCCTTAATTTTCTCAAAGGAAGGATGATTACTCTGATTCTAATGGGTGTTGGAATACTCATATCATCCCGATATCTATGGTGGCGTTACTCTTCTTCAGTAATTCTGGATGAATTTCCAGACTGTTTATTTTCAGTCACGCTATTAGTTGCTGAGACGTATGCATGGTTTGTTTTATTACTTGGTTACTTTCAGGTTTGCTTCCCGCTGAACCGAGAAAGTATACCCTTACCAGAGAATAAAGAAGAATGGCCCGTTGTTGATATATTAATCCCCACATATAACGAACCCTTTACAGTCGTGAAGAATACAGTTTATGGTGCGTTGGCCTTAGACTGGCCAACGGATAAATTAAATATCTGGCTCCTTGATGATGGCGCCAGGGACGAGTTCAGGAAATTCGCGAACGAGTCAGGAATTTACTATGTCGCAAGAGAAACACATGAACATGCTAAGGCCGGAAATATAAATAATGCGCTTAAAATAGCTAATGGCGAATTTGTTGCTATTTTCGATTGCGATCATATACCCTCGGTTTCTTTTTTAAAGAAAACGATGGGCTGGTTTATCGCCGATAAAAAATTATCTATGTTGCAAACACCACATCATTTTTTTTCCCCCGATCCTTTTGAGCGAAATTTGGGACAGTTCCGGCAAAAGCCAAATGAAGGACACCTTTTTTATGGATTAATCCAGAATGGTACGGATACATGGAATGCTTCATTTTTTTGTGGTTCATGTGCAATCATCCGTAGATCTGCTCTGGATGAGGTTGGAGGCATTGCAGTCGAAACAGTAACAGAAGATGCGCATACGTCGTTACGCTTGCATCGTGCAGGTTATAGCTCTGCGTATCTTCGCTATCCTCTGGCTGCCGGGCTAGCCACCGAAACATTGTCTGCTCATATTGGACAACGGATTCGGTGGGCTCGAGGCATGATTCAAATCTTGCGTATTGACAATCCATTATTGGGCAAGGGGCTGACATTATCACAGCGCCTTTGCTATCTCAGCAGCATGATGCATTTTTTATCAGGTGTGCCACGACTGATTTTCTTGTTCGCACCGTTATGTCCTATTTTCTTTTCGGTCAATCTGATCGATGCATCAGTTGCAGATATTATGTCTTATGTTTTACCTTATCTATTTGTTATTATTTTAACTAATTCAAGAGTACAAGGTAAATACAGACATTCATTCTGGAATGAGATTTATGAAATGGTTCTGGCCTGGTATATTACGCTACCAACGCTTGTAGCTTTACTTGCGCCAGCAAAAGGTCGTTTTAACGTTACGGCCAAAGGGGGACTGATAAAAAATAAGTTTGTTGACTGGCGAATTTCCTATCCCTATCTTATTTTTGCTATTTTAAATGTAATCGGGCTGATAATAGGTGTTATTAATGTTTATAGTTTGCAAGGGCATATTGCCATCTTGAATTTGTTTTGTTTAATCTGGTTGTTTTATAATGCAATTATTATTGGCGCAACTTTGGCTGTTTCTATTGAACAAAAGCAGGTGCGTTTTTCTCCCCGTATTGATGTTTCTTTCAAGGGCGTTATACAACTGGATGATGGACGGCGCTATCCTTGTTCTGTTCTTGATTTTTCCGAAGGAGGATTAGGTGTAATCCTTGATAATATCTCCGACGTAAAAGATATGCTTAAAGCACAGCAATTGTCTCTTTATCTGGATGATAGCAACGGGAAATGTGATATTCCGGTAGAAATAGTTCATGCTTACAATAATAAAATTGGTCTGAAGATTATGCCAATGAGTTATGAACAAAGTGTTAATTATGTAAGGGCAACGTTTTCTCGTGATTCATTATGGCAAGAGTGGAATAATAAAATTAGACGGGACAATATTCTAAAGAGTTTTTTTGAAATATGTTTCATCTCTCTGAAAGGTTATTGCAATATGGTTTTTTATATTCTGCGGACGCTGAAAAGCAGTTCCAAAAGTTAGTTCTAATTTCTGACTGCTAATTAAATATATTGTTTGTGTTTATTATGGTTGTTGAATTTTTTAAAATGGAAAGAAAATTTTTGAGATTAAGTGCTGCGATAATAGGCTTGGGGTTATTATGTTTTTACCAGGCAAATACAGCATCGGCTACAGATACAGTAATCAGTAAGTCTTCCTCTGGAGAAGTATTACCATCTATCCAGAAGACAAATATCTCTGCTTATGCGAAAGAGTCGTCTCGCCATTTTAAACTCCCATTTACACAAATCGCACCAGCTCCAGGAAACATAGTCCTGAATGGCGTTAACCCACAGGGGCAAATTGAGTTTGGTATGCGTAGCGATGAAATAGTATCAGAAGCGAAACTAAAACTTGAATACACACCATCACCGTCGCTGATCCCTGTCCAGTCACAGCTTAAGGTCTATCTTAATGACGAGTTGATGGGGGTATTGCCGATTACCAAAGAACAACTGGGAAAGAAAACGCTGGCGGAAATAACTCTTAACCCATTGTATTTTTCTGATTTTAATCGCTTGCGCCTCGAATTAATTAGTCACTACCAGAGCGCCTGTGAAAACCCGACCAGCAGCAATTTGTGGCTTGATATTGGACGTACCAGTGAACTTGAACTGGTATTTCAGAGACTTAATCTGAAAAATGATCTTTCATATTTTCCTGTACCGTTTTTTGACCCGCGAGATAACCGCACTAATACATTGCCGATGGTTTTTGCCGGTACTCCTGAGACTGGTTTGCAGCAGGCATCAGCTATTGTCGCTTCGTGGTTTGGTTCGCAATCTGGCTGGCGTGGTCACCGATTTCCGGTTTTCTATAACCAGTTACCGGAAAGTAATGCAGTGGTCTTTGCCACTAACAATAGACGCCCGGACTTTCTGCGCGAGCATCCGTTGGTGAATGCGCCTGTTATTAAAATGATCAGTCATCCACAAAATCCTTTTATCAAATTGCTGGTGCTTTTTGGCCGCGATGACAAAGATTTATTACAGGCGGCAAAAGGCCTTGCTCAAGGAAATATACTATTTCGCGGCGATAGTGTGATCGTAAATGAAGTGACGCCGTTACTGCCGCGTAAACCTTATGATGCGCCAAACTGGGTACGCACTGACCGTCCTGTAACTTTCGCAGAGCTTAAAAATTATGAAGGGCAGTTACAGGCAAGTGGCCTGGAGTCTGCGGCAATTAATGTTTCATTTAATTTGCCCCCTGATCTTTTTCTATTGCGTAATCGTGGGGTTGATATGAAGATTAACTATCGCTATACCACGCCAACGATAGGTGGTTCACGCATGGATGTCAGCCTTAATAACCAGTACCTTGAATCTTTCCGGCTAAGTCCGCAATCTGCTACCGATAGATTGTTGTTACGTTTACCGTTATTGCAAGAATTGTTGGATGGTAATAATGGAATTACCATTCCTGCGCTGACGTTGGGGGCGCTTAATCAATTGCGATTTAATTTTGAGTACATTAATACAATGCCGCGTTCTGATGCTGATAGCTGTATTATTTCCAGGCCTCTAAAAAATCATGCGGTTATTGCAGATGATTCCACTATCGATTTTTCAAAGTACCATCACTTTATCGCAATGCCAGATTTACGCGCTTTTGCCAGCTCAGGCTTTCCATTTAGCCGCATGGCCGATCTATCAGAAACGGTTGTGGTTATGCCTGAAAATCCTGGTACAACGCAAGTTGAAACATTATTAAATACCCTTGGACTGATTGGTGCTCAAACTGGATTTCCGGCAATTAATCTGACAATTACTGATGATATAGTTTCTGTTCAGGGCAAGGATTCAGATATTCTACTTATAGGAACACTTCCGCAAGAATTTGCAGACAATCAGCAAATTAATCTGCTCATTGAGGCAACAACGAGTTGGGTAAAAAGCCCAATGCGGAACACTGATTACGCAAAAATTATGGCAGATAAAAACGATCAAAAACCTGAAATACAAACAACTATAAATTCCCCATTGCCAATGGCGGCGATAGTTGGTTTTCAGTCCCCATATCATGCCCAACGTAGCGTAATTGCTTTAATGTCCGAGGGATCACGCGGCGATACGCTACTCAACAATGCGTTAATTAATAGTACAAAACGCGGCAATATTTTTGGTTCAGTCGCGGTTATTCGCGAATCTGGCGTCAATAGTTTACAGGTTGGAGATACTTATTACGTTGGGCATCTCCCCTGGATTGAACGAGTGCAATATGTGTTAGCCAGACATCCCATTCTACTGGCAGTCCTGGCAACTCTCAGTGTGGTGCTATTAGCGTGGGTAGTATGGCGTCTGTTACGTAACATTAGTCGCCGTCGTCTGAACCCTCATCAACAGTAATTCATCATCATTTCTATTTTGCGGCTCCATTCTGTCCTGACTTTATACAGGCAGGGAGCTGCGCCCGTTCTGTTTTTAATAAAAAGTGAGTTAACACCTGATTGAGGCAGGCATGTACAAATTCACCCTAAATTTACTCACAATATCCCTTGGTTTGGCGGTAATGTCGATGGCGAAAGCCACACCAACTGCACACAAGCTGTTAATGGCGCAGATTCGGTTAGGCGAAGACATTCATCGTGAAGATCTGGTCGAACAGTCGCTTTATCGTCTTGAATTGGCGGAACCTGATAATCCAGATGTCGTTGCGGCGCGTTTTCGCTATCTGCTGCGTAAGGGGGATATTGAAGGCGCGCAAAAACAACTTGCCAGACTTTCCCTGCTCGCTCCTGATTCAAAAATATATAAAGCTTCGCGCACGGCCATGCGACTTTCTTCGCCTGAGGGGCGTCAGGCACTGCAAATGGCACGCTTACAAGCTATCTCCGGGCGACATAAAGAGGCTATCGACAGTTACGACAAGCTATTTAACGGGGCACCGCCAGATATCGAAATGGCGCTGGAATACTGGGGGGCAATGACGCAAATTGCCTCCCGTCGCAACGAAGCGATTCGTCAGTTGAAAATACTTAATATTGATAATCCTGACTCTGGTGCCATATTTGGGGCGCTGGGGCAGGCGTATTCCCAGAATGGCGATCGTGCTAATGCGGTGGCGAATCTGGAAAAAGCCCTCGCGCTGGATCCGCACAACAGCAACAACGACAAATGGAACAGTCTGCTGAAGGTGAATCGCTACTGGCTGGCGATCCAGCAGGGCGATGCTGCGCTGAAAGCCAATAATCCCGACCGGGCAGAACGCCTGTTCCAGCAGGCGCGCAATGTCGATAACGCCGACAGCTATGCGGTGCTGGGGCTGGGCGATGTGGCGATGGCGCGCAAAGATTACCCCGCCGCCGAACGTTATTATCAGCAGACGCTGCGCATGGACAGCGGCAACACCAACGCCGTGCGCGGGCTGGCGAATCTTTATCGCCGGCAGTCGCCGGAAAAAGCCGAAGCGTTTATCGCCTCGCTCTCTGCCAGCCAGCGGCGCAGCATTGATGATATCGAACGCAGCCTGCAAAACGACCGCTTATCACAGCAGGCGGAGGCACTGGAAAATCAGGGGAAATGGGCGCAGGCGGCAGCACTTCAGCGTCAGCGACTGGCGCTCGATCCCGGCAGTGTGTGGATTACTTACCGGCTTTCGCAGGATCTCTGGCAGGCCGGACAACGCAGCCAGGCCGATACGTTAATGCGCAATCTGGCGCAACAGAAGCCGAACGATCCGGAGCAGGTTTACGCTTACGGGCTGTATCTTTCCGGTCACGACCAGGACAGAGCCGCGCTGGCGCATATCAACAGCCTGCCGCGCGCGCAGTGGAACAG
>NZ_PTRF01000011.1:0-172489 GCF_002965705.1 Escherichia sp. MOD1-EC6842
GCGCCATCAAGTTTAAAACGACAGCTGACAAGGCCACCTTTTTCCAGCAGGTCGGCACCATTACCGGCATCATGCTGTACAGCCCATGACCTCCCGGTCTGTTTGGTCAGTTTCAGTGCCTTACCTTCACTGCCACCGGCATCATCAACAATAATGGCACTCCCACCGGCAGCCGCCCAGCCCTGTGACTTCAGTGCTCCGCCTGACTCCGATGCCCGGTAAGAAAGCAGCGTCGTCATTGATTTCCCGTCCGTTGACGGTGTTGATGGCGTGTCAGGGGATGGCTTTTCATCCGGTGGCACGGCCTGTCCGCCCATAACTTCAGCCGTGCGTCCCGCATGGAGCAGAATGGCTGAGGCCAGACGGTCAGAAATGATGCCCCTGCGTGCCCATGAGCTGAAATGGCTGTCACGCTGTGTGGAGACAAACAGCCCTGGGTACGGAATGCCGCACCGTAATACCCGACAGCCACAATATCCGGGTCTTCCGCCGGAGCATTCGTTGGCGTGTTCTGTCCATTCTCATCCGTCAGGAACGGCACAAAGAAAATATTCTGTGCGGTCAGATTTTTATATGCGCCATAGACTGTTTCATACTGCGTGGCATACGTGTTTTTCCAGTAATACGTGGTATCACCACAAATCCACGGCACCGTGGCAGCATTTCCACTTACGCACTGCGCAGCAAGCGAAGACAGGTCGGTTCTGAACTGCTGAACCATGGCTGTGAATAAACCATTATGCTGCTGGCTTCCTGAAGCAAGGTCTGCCTCTCCCTGCATCCATACCACGGCCAGTAATCTGTTTTTCGGGTTCGTCGCCAGCGCCGCTCTGGTGCGACTTACCAGGTCCTGATACAAGGGATTACCGCCCCCCCCCCCAGCGTAAAGAATCGGCGAAAGTACCGCTGGCCTCACTGAATGAGCCTTCATCCCCGGCGGTGAATGCCGAACCACCACGACAGCAGGGAACCAGAAGTATCCCGGCATTCTGCGGAATGTAAGGCAGCCGTTTTTTGGCAATATGCAGCCCCTGACCGACGCAGCCATACTGCCCTTTGCTCAGGTCAGCTTTCGGATGGTTAAAGCTGCTCATGTCCTGCACATCATGCAGGCAGTGGTCTGCCGGAATGACATCATTATAAGAACAGGCTTCGCCACCCGGCGTTACCGTACTGCGTCGGGCCAGTTGCTTAATGCGCGGCTCAGGGCGGTCAAATGAATCCGGTAACGGAAGCCCTTCACCGTAAGCCATGCCATTGGACTGTCCGGCAAGCGAGAGCACATAGTAAAACTCCGGTTCAGCAGTAACACCCCATGCATTATCATCCCCCGGGCTCACTACCGCTGTGCTGACGTCCCCTTCGGCCGCAATGGCCTGCATCAGTGTATAGGGTGTGATGGCCACAGGGCTTCCAAATGGCTGCCAGCCTTCTTTGATTTTCTGTGTCAGTTGTTCCGCCAGGTCTGAAGGCGACGCCGCCCTGACAACATCATAATGTTTAAATGTCATGGAGCCTCCCCCCCTGTTGTAAGAACAATTCTTATGAACATACTTCTCCCGTTATCCCGTAAATCAATGCGCAAAAAATAAAATTTTCACAATGTAAAATATTGTTTCAATTCAACTACTGGTTTTATAAAAACGCTGAAATGCAGCCGGCCTGTCAGTATTCCGACTCACAGGAATAAGGAAACCGAAATAATTCGAATCAAAATGACACAAAAACACAACACCCTAAAAATACAAATAAAACGATCTTTTTCAATGAGTTACAGAAAGTCTGGCTATACTTTGTCTGTAAAAACATCAAAGGCGATGTGTACCAAGAAGGTTGAAAAAGATGGAATGGATAGTTATTGACACAGTGATATGTTCATCAAGCGGAATAACGTTTTCAACTGTATGGTGTAAAATCAAACTGATACTCTGGTATCAGTCGGACGTATTCCTGCCACCGGGAAGTATTTTCACTCCTGTTAACACTGGTGTGATTCTGGACAACAAACTGCTTCCCATAACCATTTATAACGTTACCCCGTTTAACAGAAACTTCTGGTTCATCATCAGAAGCAACAAGGAGTGCCCTGGAAAATCAGTAAAAATAAAAAGCAAATGCCCTAATAACAACTGTATGCTGGAAATATGCCCATACGGCCTGCATAAGTGACGACATATGGATGCATTTCAGATGATGTACCCACCTTGTGGTTCATCCGCATAAAAAAAGCCCCTCCAAAGAGGGGCTGATGGCCGCATTTACTTCCATCATCGGTATGACGCCGGGAGCCTCCCGGTGAATCCTGCAATGACCAGACAGGATACGTAACTTGCCTATGCGATAACGCGACCAAACATATGTCATTATTCCCATCTGCACAGGGGGATTCACCATGCGATTATTATTTGAATAACAGAAACCCAAGGAAGATCAACACTGTGATATTAATAAAACTCAATATTCATATTTTATTATCGAATACAGAAATAAAAACATTTACCACCACCAGATAATAATCACTATTTATTCTTATATGATAAAAAAATACAACATAAAAGATATCTCATTGAAAAACAAAAAGCCATCATGTTAAAAACACAACACATATACGCCCACAAGAAAACACACAATATAAACATTGGAGCAATATTCATGAACAAATACATTACAATACCTGCATTGCTAATAATAAATATCAGCATCCCTACTGCCAATGCTGACAGCATTTCCTTATCATTAGCTAATGATGATGCTGGCTTCTTTCAATCTACGCTCAACAAGATTTATAGCCATAAAGATGAAAAACGCGACGATTATACTCAGGGGCTTTTCATTGGCTATAGCCATAATGTTACAGAGTCAGGTCAGCTATCGTTTCATCTTGCACAAGATATTTATTCGCCATCCGGTACAAATAAAAGGCACCCAATAGCTGTAACCGGGGACAGAGCCTTTAGTGCATATCTTCATACGGGAGTTGAATGGAGCGATGTCATTACAAACTGGTTTCGCTATCGTTTTGGTACGGATTTTGGCGTAGTAGGACCTGATGCCGGTGGACAAAAAGTTCAGAATAAAGCACATACAATTATTCATGCTGAAAAATATCAATCCTGGGATGATCAAATTGAAAATCGCTACGGTTATACAGTTAAAGGCATGGTATCTCTTACACCCAATATTGAATTAATGGGCACAAACATTGGAGTTTACCCTGAACTATCAGCAGTAAGTGGTAACTTGTTTCAGTATATTGGATATGGAGCAACATTTGCCATTGGAAATGATAAAATATTTAACTCAGACAATGGTTTTGGCCTGCTTGCGAACAGGGGATTAATCCACTCATCCGGGAATAGTGGATTAATATACAAAGTATTTGCCGGTATTGAACGACGCGAAGTCGATCGCAACTATACTTTGCAAGGAAAAACACTTCAAACAAGGAGTGAAACTGTTTCGCTAAACAGAACTGTTGATGAATATCGTGTCGGCGCAACAGTAGGTTATTCTCCGGTTGCTTTAACCTTGTCGTTAAATCGTGTATCACCAGAGTTTAAAACGGGTAAAGATTACTCTTACATTAATGGCGCAATCACTTTCATCTTCTGATTGTCAACTCTACCACCGCCCCTTCCATAATTTCATTATGTGACTCTGAGGGTGCTTTCTGGCATATACAGAGATATTACTCAGAGTCAATTTTATCAGGCACACCGTAAAGCCCACCATTCCTGACATCCTCACCCATCTTCGCACTTCATTACTCTAGTGGGGTAGATATCAGGAGAATATTTTTATAAAAGATTATTAAGAATATCGACAACATCGTCAAAAAGACCAGTCCAGAAGAGTTAGTAAGCTTATAAGTATATTTTCAGATGGAACAACTGAATGTATTTTCTAACATATTCCGTCCTCCCCAATAAATTCCAGACTGGCGGCGTTGATAAACTCACAACTGCATATTTTCACAGGTCAAGCATGGGTCATTAAGCCTGTCTCTGATACACCTACTGCTTTTGCGCAAAGCAGTAGAGCTGAGGTTTGCTTATGACCCCAACGCATGAGAATATAGCTGGTAGGTGCTGCTAACACCCACCAGCCCCGCCCATTACCCCAAATTAAAGAGTCTTCTCTGCGTAAGGCATCTATAACAACCGAACTGATAATCTGCGAGAGCCGCCATAACAAGCTGGGTCAGTATAAACCGGCTGCGTTCGCGTGAAAGGTAAGTATTCTGCGCAATTTCCCGACATCGCCGGCTCGGTGGAGCTTAATTCATTAAACACCACTTTGTCAGCTTCAGTCATATCCTGCTGTTTTAGCATGTCTTTTCCCTTTTCCTGTTAACGTGGCACACTAATAAGTCTTGTCTGAAAAGCCAGCAAGATAAAAGCACTATTCACGACCACCAGCGTCTTTACCGTACTACACCAAGCCTACGGGCACAAAAAACCGCTCAATGGCGGGAAGTAAAAATTCTTTGTTACTCAGGAAGTTTTAACGCACTCTGATTTCATTAATTTCAAAGTCATCAATATGCCCTCTATTAAGTATGACGAACTTCATACTCCCGCTCCTGTACGATTTCGATAACACCAGACGCTCATCATAGCGTGCAATAACGTAATACCAGACATTCTCATAGTGGAGCGCCTGATATTCCTGGTTAAACTGGGGTTTGTACCAACCGGCAATAAGAGAGAATGTCCAGAAATAAATCATAAATCCGACCATCATGAATTCAATCCGGTGATGACGAATAAAAGACACTTCCAAAATACATTTGTCTGAGATAAGCCTCCTGCCTGACCTGACAAGAAGTGTGATTATTAAAACTGTAATAACACATAAAGCCAGTGCATCTGACGCAAGGTGCTGATGAATTACCGAAAACTCCAAAACAGGCGGAACAAAAAGCAGCAATATTGCCAGAAAAAGCCTGATAAAACTCAAATTCTGTATATTATTTTTTTGTTTTATGCCTAAAAAGAAAACAATACCAACTCCCCATCCAACAAGAAATATAACGATAACTGTAACAGCATAAAACAAACTGCGGGCCACATCATCAACGCCAGCCCCAACAACTCACCATGGAAATCCATAGTAAAAGGAAGTACCCCATCCATAGAAATAAGCACTTCCCCACCCAAGACACAGGCAGAAGCTATTGCAGCAGGAGCGAACAGCCGTCTTGCCAGGCAACAAATGGAACAAATGCTCAGCCTGCAGGAGAAAATTATTAATGATACCGGTGGTTCATCAACCGTTTCCGTTTTTCTGAATAGTTACAGAAAAATTCAACAGGAAAGATATGAAAACGGAGAGATCACTCAACACACTGAAACAGAAAGTGCCCCCACTCAGGGTATTTGATGAACGTTTTGGCACCAGACCATTAGATGCCATAACCGTAAAAGATGTGGTATCGGTGCTGGAAGATTACAAGGCAAAAGGACATAACAGAATGGGACAAATTTTCAGGAAAGTACTGATGGAGACTCAGCAAATTGGCGATGTCCCGCCAGGCTTTAACCCTGCAGAATCGGCAAAAAAACCACAGGTACGGATATCAAGGCAACGACTGACCTTTGATGAGTGGATGATGATCTATAATGCAGCGGAAAAGGATGGTTACTTTTTACAACGCGGTATGCAACTGGCTCTGATGACGGAGCAGCATCTTTCCGATATTTGCAAAATGCAGTTTTCGGATATCAGAGATGGCTACCTCCATGTCGAGCAACAAAAAACAGGAGCCCGGATCGCCATCCCTCTTGCCCTGCGTTGCGACAAATTAAGTCTTACTCTGGGTGATGTGGTGTCATCCTGTCGTGACTGCGTTCTAAGTCCGTGGTTATTACATCATCATCACGCTAAAGGGACAGGTAAACATGGCGGGATGGTTAAGCCAGCAACGTTAACAATTGCATTTAAAAAAGCCAGGGATTCTGTGGATTACAACTGCCATGCTAATGGCACCCCACCCTCTTTCCATGAGCAGAGATCTCTATCAGAACGATTGTTCAGAGAACAGGGAATTGATACCAAAATTTTGCTGGACCATTCGAATCAAAAAATGACCGATATTTACAACAACGCACGCGGTAAGGAATGGAAAAAACTGGTCATTTGATGACCAGTTTTGCAGAGGAGTTTTGCAGAGGTTTTGCAGAGAAAATTAAAAACGATATCCTGCTGAGAACATAAACACCCACGGATCGAGGCGTACACTGTCGTGTTGCTGTGCACCGCCCAGTTTATAATTTGCGGTAGTATCGATATCCATGTACCAGACTGACATGTTAACCAACCAGTCACGGTTAATCAGATAATCCACCCCAACCTGCCCGGCAGCGCCCCAGGAATCTTTCAGACTGAGATCGGAAAGCCCGGCCTCTTTGCCATGATCGTTAAATCCATTATCAAAGAACGTGGTGTAGTTAATACCGGCACCAACGTAAGGACGGAATTTGCTGCTGGCATCACCAAAATACCACTGCGCCATCAGTGTTGGCGGCAGATGATGGACTGTTGCAATATCACCGGTCGCGCGAGTACCGATTTTATGGCGGAAAGGCGTCGCTGCCAGTAATTCAACACCGATATTGTCAGTCGCCATATACGTAAACGTCAGGCCCAACTGAGTGTTATTAGTCACGCTAAATCCCCCCAGACTTCCTAACGTACCACCAGCGCCTTCTGTCGGACGCACAGTCGCAGAACCTGCACGCATAAAAAACTCGCCTGCTTCATGCGCAAAGGCTGTGCCAGAGAGAAGTGTTGTTACTGCCAAAGCCGCCACTGTTAATTTTTTCATATCCGCTCCGTCGTTATGGTTATAAAAACGTGACAAATATACCTACATTGGGGTAACAAATGATCCTACACAGATCACACTACATCCTCTAAATCACCATTTATTGATCTGGATTAATTTAGAAGTTGCATCACAAATCCTGGTTAATGTGATTTAAATCAATTTTCGAATATTTACGCTGCGCAAATATTAACGCGCTCGCCACTTGCTCCCGTCTGCACACATAAATGCCAACAATTACCTCCGCTTTACAAAGATATGCTTTTCCATACATGACCTGATGCTGCCACTGAGAGGCTAACCAGGGTACAATTGCCCGCTAATTAACACCTGCATAAAACTCAAGGAGAGTGCATGTCTATCACGGCGCAGTCCGTATACCGTGACACCGGAAATTTCTTCCGTAATCAATTTATGACCATTCTGTTGGTATCGTTGCTTTGTGCATTTATCACAGTGGTGTTAGGACATGTTTTCTCACCCAGTGACGCTCAACTTGCGCAGCTCAATGACGGTGTACCCGTTAGTGGCGGCGGTGGGTTGTTCGACCTGGTACAAAATATGTCCCCGGAACAACAGCAGATTTTGCTGCGTGCGTCCGCTGCTTCTACCTTTTCAGGATTAATCGGTAACGCCATTCTTGCGGGCGGCGTATTATTAATGATCCAGCTAGTGTCCGCCGGTCAGCGGGTCAGCGCATTACGGGCAATTGGCGCGAGCGCTCCGGTATTACCGAAGCTATTCTTGCTAATCCTCCTGACAACATTGATTGTGCAAATAGGCATCATGCTGGTGGTCGTTCCTGGTATCATCATGGCCATCCTGCTGGCGTTGGCTCCCGTGATGCTGGTCCAGGATAAAATGGGCGTTTTCGCCTCCATGCGCAGCAGTATGCGGCTGACATGGGCGAATATGCGTCTGGTGGCACCTGCGGTATTGAGCTGGTTACTGGCAAAAACTCTGTTGTTGCTGTTTGCCTCTTCGTTTGCCGCATTAACCCCAGAAATTGGCGCTGTACTGGCGAACACCTTGAGCAACCTGATTTCAGCCGTATTGCTCATCTATTTGTTCCGCCTGTACATGTTGATTCGCCAATAACCCTAAGCATTTGATTACGGAATCGTAAAATGAAGCAGTTTCTTGATTTTCTACCGCTGGTTGTCTTCTTCGCGTTCTATAAGATTTATGACATCTATGCGGCAACTGCGGCGCTGATCGTCGCCACAGCGATTGTGCTTATTTATAGCTGGGTTCGCTTTCGTAAGGTTGAGAAGATGGCTCTGATCACCTTTGTTCTGGTGGTTGTCTTCGGTGGTCTGACGCTATTCTTCCACAATGATGAGTTTATTAAATGGAAGGTCACCGTAATTTACGCACTGTTTGCCGGTGCTCTGTTGGTTAGCCAATGGGTAATGAAAAAGCCGCTGATTCAACGTATGTTGGGTAAAGAGCTTACCCTGCCGCAGCCAGTATGGTCGAAGTTGAATCTGGCCTGGGCAGTCTTTTTTATCCTTTGCGGGCTGGCAAACATCTATATCGCTTTCTGGCTACCACAAAATATTTGGGTCAACTTCAAAGTGTTCGGTCTGACCGCCCTCACCTTAATCTTCACGCTGTTAAGCGGTATCTATATCTACCGCCACATGCCACAGGAAGATAAATCATAACCAGACTGCCAGTCCTTCGGGGCTGGCGCTGTATCTCCTCTGTTCTCCTCAGGAAAATCATAGTAGCATCGCGCCTGTGATTTTCCTTTTTAGTCGGTTTTACCATGTCAACAACACATAACGTCCCCCAGGGCGATCTGGTTTTACGAACTTTAGCCATGCCTGCCGATACCAATGCCAATGGTGACATCTTTGGTGGTTGGTTAATGTCGCAGATGGATATTGGTGGTGCCATTCTGGCAAAAGAAATTGCACACGGTCGCGTAGTAACCGTGCGGGTTGAAGGAATGACTTTCTTGCGGCCGGTTGCGGTCGGCGATGTAGTGTGCTGCTATGCACGCTGTGTCCAAAAAGGGACAACATCTGTCAGTATTAATATTGAAGTGTGGGTGAAAAAGGTGGCGTCTGAACCACTTGGGCAACGCTATAAAGCGACGGAAGCATTATTTAAGTATGTCGCTGTAGATCCTGAAGGAAAGCCTCGCGCCTTACCCGTTGAGTAATAGTCAAAAGCCTCCGGTCGGAGGCTTTTGACTTTTTACTTACTGAATTTCGGTGGTGCCGTTAATTTTAAACAGAATATTTACCACAATTCCACTTCCTGGCTTACCCGGCTCGTAACGCCATCTGCGCATCGCGTTTTTCACTTCGCGCTCAAACATGTTTGCGGGTTTGGCGGAAAGAATTTGTACGTTATCCACGCGACCATCCGGTGTAACGTCAAATTTAACTTTAACCTGCCCTTCAATGCGCAATGCCTGCGCACGCGCTGGATACTGCGGCTGATTGCGGCTTAATGCGCGTGGTCCTGAAGCCACACTAGTGACTGGTTTGCTGGTTGCAGCCGTTGCCGTGCTGGTGGTCGGGCGCGCTGGTGCCGTATTTTCAAACGGTGATGCCGGACGCGACTCCGCTGGTTTAACATCGCGCTTTGGCTGTTCCTGCACCTTTTTCACTGGCTTAGGTTTTGGCTTAGGTTTTGGCTTCGGCTTTTCAATGACCACCGGCGCTTCTTTTGGCGGTTCAGGTATCGGCTCAGGTTCCGGCTCTGGCTCTACCACCGGCTTCGGCGGCGGCTGAACGGCTTGTGGCGGTTCGAGATCCGCTGGCGCAACCATGGTGACAGAAATCGGCTGCGCGGGCGCAGGTAGTTCAATAACCTGATGTACCGAGGTATAGAGTAGACCCGCCACGACAGCACCGTGAATGCAGACTGAAAGTAACGTCGGCCAGGGGAAGCGGCGAGGTAAATCAAGGGTCATTGAAGTCATAATCATTTCAGTAGAAAAACCAGGCCTCAATTTTAAATGCAAATAGCAATCATATTCAATAACACAAAACGATCAGGATCAGTGAAAACGCAATTTTTGGCGTAATTGGCCTGACTTTATCCAGACTCTTAACAAAGACATCATCTTTCCGTTGCAGATCTTCGCCCTTTCAAATAACGTACTTTACAACTTTTCCGAACAAGGAGTTGTGCCCGTGTTGTATGTAATTTACGCTCAAGACAAAGCCGATAGTCTCGAAAAACGTCTTTCCGTTCGTCCGGCACATTTAGCGCGTTTGCAGTTACTGCATGATGAAGGTCGTTTGCTGACTGCGGGACCAATGCCAGCAGTTGATAGCAATGATCCGGGTGCCGCAGGTTTTACAGGTTCGACGGTGATTGCTGAATTTGAATCTCTGGAAGCAGCGCAAGCATGGGCTGATGCCGATCCTTACGTGGCGGCTGGAGTGTATGAACACGTTTCAGTCAAGCCCTTTAAGAAAGTGTTCTGAATAGAGGCTCAACATCTTAGAACACGGTTTTAGCAACCGTGTTCTTGTTTGGCCTTTCCTTGTAGGTATGCCATCGCAGCCGCTATGACAAACAGATAATAACTTTATCTGTATTTCTTTATACGATGTCAGCATATTCAGGAAAAATGCCCCTCCCTGACAAGGTATTGCTCAATCAAATCCTTTGATTACTGCGGATAAAGTCATCTACTATTGTTTAACATATTCACGCGTCGCATGTATGCTCACATTATGTACGCGTAGAGATAATTAAACAAAATTGTGGTTACAGAGGTATCAGTGAGTCACTGGGCTACATTCAAGCAAACAGCAGCAAATTTATGGGTGACCCTGCGGCACGATATTATCGCGCTAGCCGTCTTTTTAAATGGATTGCTTATTTTTAAAACAATCTATGGTATGTCGGTCAATCTGCTCGATATTTTCCATATCCAGGCATTTTCGGAACTTGATCTCTCCTTGCTGGCCAATGCGCCGCTGTTTATGCTCGGCGTCTTTCTTGTTCTGAATTCGATCGGCTTGTTATTTCGAGCAAAACTGGCATGGGCAATCAGTATTATTTTGTTGTTGATTACGCTGATCTACACCTTGCATTTTTATCCCTGGCTGAAATTTAGTATTGGTTTTTGCATCTTTACGCTGGTGATTCTGCTGGTGCTGCGCAAAGACTTCTCACACAGTAGTGCCGCCGCCGGGACAATTTTTGCTTTTATTAGTTTTACGACGTTACTGTTTTACTCCACCTACGGCGCTCTGTATTTAAGTGAGGGTTTCAATCCGCGAATAGAGAGCCTGATGACTGCTTTCTATTTTTCGATAGAAACTATGTCAACCGTGGGCTATGGCGATATCGTTCCCGTGTCTGAATCGGCACGCCTGTTTACTATTTCAGTCATTATTTCCGGCATTACCGTTTTCGCCACCTCCATGACCTCTATTTTTGGTCCTCTTATCCGAGGAGGATTCAATAAACTTGTGAAAGGAAACAAGCATACGATGAATCGTAAAGATCACTTTATTGTTTGCGGTCACTCCATTCTGGCAATCAACACGATTCTGCAACTGAATCAACGCGGACAAAACGTGACTGTTATCAGCAATTTGCCAGAAGATGACATCAAACAACTTGAGCAACGATTAGGCGACAATGCTGATGTTATTCCCGGTGACAGCAATGACAGTTCGGTATTAAAAAAAGCGGGAATCGATCACTGTCGGGCTATTCTGGCGCTCAGTGATAACGATGCAGATAACGCTTTTGTCGTCCTGTCAGCCAAAGATATGAGCAAAGATGTCAAAACGGTGCTGGCCGTCAGCGATAGCAAAAACCTGAATAAAATTAAAATGGTACATCCGGACATCATTCTTTCGCCGCAGCTTTTTGGCAGCGAAATTCTGGCGCGGGTTTTAAATGGTGAAGAGATTAATAATGATATGCTCGTCTCAATGTTGCTGAACTCCGGGCATGGTATTTTCAGCGATGACGATGAAACGAAAACTGACAGTAATGAATCGGCGCAAAAATAGATTTAAAAGGCTGAAGGTAAACTTGCTGGGCACCGCAATGGTGCCCGGAACATTCAGATATTGTAGATCGCAAACAATAACGAGTTACGCTGTTTGTTTAGAATGCACTTCCTGATGCTGTGGATACGCATATTTCGGCGAGACTGCCCCTCAAGCCAACGCGATTTACGCCGGCTAGCCTGACGCTGCATACGCCAGCGTCCCACTTCCGTTCTACTCCGCTTCATGTTAACTACTCTATGCAATAACAGAATGGTCATTATACCCTCGCCCCCGACGCTGACTAGTGCTTTTCCCGCGTTTTTATTTGCCAGATGAATCCATATGCGTAAACTCATAACAATGCGCTTTCAAAAGGATTTCTAATCTATGACAACCGTTTATACGTTGGTGAGTTGGTTGGCCATTCTGGGATACTGGTTGCTCATTGCAGGCGTAACATTACGCATTCTAATGAAACGACGTGCAGTTCCCTCCGCCATGGCCTGGCTGTTAATCATTTATATTCTGCCTCTGGTCGGAATTATTGCCTATCTTGCAGTCGGCGAACTCCACTTAGGTAAACGCCGTGCCGAACGCGCCAGAGCGATGTGGCCTTCTACCGCTAAATGGCTTAACGATCTTAAAGCCTGTAAACATATCTTCGCAGAAGAAAACAGCAGTGTCGCCGGCCCGTTATTCAAGCTTTGCGAGCGTCGTCAGGGGATCGCCGGGGTCAAAGGAAATCAGCTACAACTGATGACCGAGTCTGATGATGTGATGCAGGCGTTAATCCGCGACATCCAGCTCGCCCGGCATAATATTGAGATGGTGTTTTATATCTGGCAACCCGGCGGTATGGCGGATCAGGTGGCTGAGTCACTGATGGCTGCAGCCCGACGCGGTATTCATTGCCGACTGATGCTCGATTCCGCCGGTAGCGTCGCGTTCTTCCGCAGTCCGTGGCCAGAACTGATGCGTAATGCCGGTATCGAAGTGGTCGAGTCCCTAAAAGTTAATCTGATGCGCGTATTTTTACGCCGTATGGATCTGCGCCAGCACCGCAAGATGATCATGATCGATAACTACATTGCCTATACCGGCAGTATGAATATGGTCGATCCGCGCTTCTTCAAACAGGATGCAGGTGTAGGACAATGGATTGACCTGATGGCGCGTATGGAAGGCCCCATCGCCACCGCGATGGGGATTATTTATTCCTGCGACTGGGAGATTGAAACCGGGAAACGTATTCTGCCGCCGCCACCAGATGTCAATATTATGCCATTTGAGCAGGCCAGCGGTCATACGATCCATACCATTGCTTCTGGCCCCGGCTTCCCGGAAGACCTGATTCACCAGGCATTACTGACTGCGGCTTATTCGGCGCGTGAATATTTGATCATGACGACGCCCTACTTCGTGCCCAGCGATGATTTGCTTCACGCAATTTGCACGGCAGCGCAACGTGGTGTTGATGTCAGTATTATCCTGCCACGTAAAAATGACTCAATGCTGGTTGGCTGGGCCAGCCGCGCGTTCTTTACTGAGCTGCTGGCCGCTGGGGTTAAAATTTATCAGTTTGAAGGCGGATTGCTGCATACCAAGAGCGTGCTGGTCGATGGCGAGTTAAGTCTGGTGGGCACCGTTAACCTCGATATGCGTAGTCTTTGGCTGAACTTTGAAATCACGCTGGCGATCGACGATAAAGGTTTTGGTGCTGACCTGGCCGCCGTTCAGGACGATTATATTTCGCGCTCACGTTTACTTGATGCGCGGTTGTGGGCGAAACGACCACTCTGGCAACGCGTTGCCGAGCGACTGTTTTACTTCTTCAGCCCGTTGCTGTAAAACGTGGCCAACAGATGTTAAACGGGTAGTGACTATGGATATGGATTTAAACAATCGCCTGACCGAAGATGAAACACTTGAACAGGCCTATGATATTTTTCTCGAACTGGCCGCAGATAATCTCGATCCGGCTGATGTTCTGCTGTTCAATCTTCAGTTTGAAGAGCGCGGCGGCGCGGAGTTATTCGACCCGGCGGAAGACTGGCAGGAACATGTTGATTTCGATTTGAACCCGGACTTTTTTGCCGAAGTGGTGATTGGTCTGGCGGACAGTGAAGATGGCGAAATTAACGATATTTTCGCCCGCATTCTGTTATGTCGCGAAAAAGATCACAAACTTTGCCATATTATCTGGCGAGAATAAATAATCGCTTTTGGCGTGATAAAGGGCTGACAGTTGTCAGCCCTTTTTGTTTTAAAGCGGATCGACTTTCAGGCAAGAAACGGCATGTCTGAAACTCCCCTCCAGCACAGGTCGCGTTTTGGCACACTCAGGACCGGCAATCGGGCAGCGGGTACGGAAAACACAACCAGAAGGCGGGTTAATCGGCGACGGTAATTCCCCTTCCAGTAACTGAATAGATTTATTCTTTTCCAGATCCGGGTCAGGAATGGGCACTGCCGACATCAATGCTTTGGTATAAGGATGCAGCGGATTATGGTAGACCTCATCATACGTCCCCAGTTCTACCGCATGTCCGAGATACATCACCAGCACGCGATCGGAAATGTGTTTTACCACGGCCAGATCGTGGGCGATAAAGATTAATGACAATCCCATCTCACGCTGCAATTGCTGGAGCAGGTTGACTACCTGCGCCTGAATTGACACATCCAGCGCCGACACCGGCTCATCGCAGATAATCAGCTTCGGTTCAAGAATAAGTGCACGAGCAATCCCGATACGCTGACACTGCCCGCCGGAGAACTCATGCGGATAACGGTTAATCAGATTGGGTAGCAAGCCGACTTTCATCATCATCGCCTTCACGCGCTCACGAACTTCCTGGCGTGACATTTTCGGATGGTAGGTGCGCAGCGGTTCAGCGATGATCTCACCGATGGTCATACGCGGGTTCAGCGATGCCAGCGGATCCTGAAAAATCATCTGGATATCACTACGAACGGCACGCCATTCATCGGGCTTCATTCCCAACAACTCTTTGCCTAACCAGGCAACACGACCGTCAGTAGCCTTGACCAAACCGATGATGGCACGAGCAAAGGTGGACTTACCGCATCCCGATTCTCCTACCACACCCAATGTTTCCCCTTCATACAAGCGAAGCGTGACACCATCGACCGCTTTCAGTGTTTTTGCGGGTTGCCAGAACCACTGTTTGCCATCTTTGATTTCAAAGTGCACTTTCAGGTCAGCGATTTCGAGGAGGACTTTTCTTCCTTCAGTTACAGCATTCATAACAGTTCCTCCACCGGTTTAAAGCATGCACGCAGACGGCCAGGGGTAAACTCTTCCAGCGGCGGTGCGCTACTACAAATTTCCATCGCATGTGGACAACGTGGCTGGAACGGGCAACCTTTTGGTAATCGCAGCAGGTTTGGCGGATTACCGGGAATGGTCAACATGGTTTCACCTTCCGCATCGAGACGCGGCACCGCATTGAGCAAACCGATAGAATAAGGATGAACGGGTTGATAAAAGACATCGCGCGCATTGCCATATTCCATCGTGCGCCCGGCGTACATCACCAGAACTTTGTCACAGATCCCCGCCACCACACCCAGATCGTGGGTGATCATAATGATGGCGGTATTAAATTCCCGCTTCAGTTCATTCAATAGCGTCATGATTTGCGCCTGTACGGTCACGTCCAGCGCAGTTGTCGGCTCATCGGCAATCAGCAGTTTAGGCCGACACAGCAACGCCATCGCAATCATGACGCGCTGACGCATCCCACCAGAAAATTCATGCGGGAACATCTTCATGCGTTTACGCGCTTCCGGCATTTTTACCGCATCGAGCATCCGCACTGACTCTTCAAACGCCTCAGCCTTGCTCATGCTTTTATGCAGCATCAGCACTTCCATCAACTGCTCACCAACGCGCATATAAGGGTTTAACGAGGTCATCGGATCCTGAAAAATCATCGAGATTTGTTCAGCGCGCAGTTTATTGAGTTCTCGCTCTGGAAGATTGAGGATTTCTCGCCCATTGAAGGTTGCCGATCCGCCAATACGTCCGTTGGCAGCCAGAAGCCCCATTAAGGCAAACGCGGTTTGCGATTTACCCGAACCAGATTCACCAACGATACCCAGCGTTTCCCCGGCACGCAGGGAAAAATTCAAATCGTTAACCGCCGTGACGTCGCCATCCGGGGTACTAAAGGTGACACGCAAATCTTTCACGTTCAGTAGTGCGTCAGCCTGTTGTTGTGCGAGCGGCACAGTTGCAGTTTCAATTACGCTCATGGCTGCACTCCTTAACGATCTTTCGGGTCGAGGGCATCACGCAAGCCATCGCCGATAAAGTTGAAACAAAACAGCGTCACCACGAGGAATCCCGCAGGGAACAGCAGTAACCACGGAGAGACTTCCATCGAGTTCGCGCCATCGCTCAGCAATGCGCCCCAGCTGCTTAACGGCTCTTGTGTACCCAGCCCCAGGAAGCTTAAAAAGGATTCAAAGAGGATCATGCTGGGCACCAGTAGCGATGCATAGACCACTACAACACCAAGCACATTCGGCACAATGTGGCGAATAACAATACCGGGCGTAGATACACCGCCAACTTGTGCCGCCTCAATAAACTCTTTGCGCTTCAGACTCAGGGTTTGTCCACGCACAATACGCGCCATATCCAGCCAGGAAACCATGCCAATCGCTACAAAAATCAGCAGAATGTTTTGACCGAAAAAGGTCACCAGCAAAATGACGAAGAACATGAATGGGAAGGAGTTGAGGATTTCCAGCAGACGCATCATTACCGAATCCACTTTGCCGCCAAGATAACCAGAAAGCGAACCATAAAGTGTCCCCACAACCACTGCGACCAGTGCCGCAGCAACCCCGACCATGAGTGAGATACGTCCACCAATAGCAACGCGTACCAGCAAGTCGCGGCCAGATGAGTCAGTACCAAAGTAGTGACCGGATTCCATATCCGGGGCGCTGGACATCATCGCCCAGTCGGTATCGTCATAGGCAAACTGCGAAAGCATTGGTGCCAGGATAACAAATAACGCGATCAGTACCAGCACTATCAGACTGGCGACCGCCGCACGGTTATGCATAAAACGTCGACGTGCGTCCTGCCACAAGCTGCGCCCTTCGACCTCCAGCTTCTCACTGAAATTTTCCAGCGTCTCGCTGTTTTTCTTACTTAACATCATCGCGAGCTCCAGTATCAGTAACGGATTTTCGGGTCGATAACCGCATATAGCACATCGACAATGGCATTAAACAAAATGGTTAATGCACCAACCAGAATGGTCAGGCTTAACACCAATGAATAGTCACGGTTCAATGCGCCATTAACGAACAATTGCCCGATCCCCGGCAAACCATAAATGGTTTCGATGACCATAGAACCGGTAATAATGCCGACAAATGCGGGTCCCATATAGGAGAGCACGGGTAGCAGAGCAGGTTTTAATGCGTGGCGAAGGATGATCCTGCGCATAGGTAAACCTTTCGCGCGGGCAGTACGAATAAAGTTAGAATGCAAAACTTCAATCATCGAACCACGGGTAATACGCGCAATACTGGCGATATAAGCGAGAGACAATGCCACCATCGGCAATATCATGAATTTCAGCGCCCCGCCATTCCAGCCACCGCCTGGTAGCCAATGCAAAATGATCGCAAATATCATGACTAATAATGGCGCAACCACAAAACTGGGGATAACCACCCCGGTCATTGCCAGCCCCATCACGGTATAGTCCCATTTGGTGTTTTGTTTTAATGCGGCAATAACGCCAGCACTAACACCCAGCACTACCGCAAGTATAAACGCGGCTGCCCCCAATTTTGCAGAAACAGGAAAACTGGATGCTACCAGGTCATTGACCGAATAATCTTTATATTTAAAAGACGGACCGAAATCGCCATGCGCCAGTTGTTTCAGGTAGCTGAAATACTGTGTCATGATCGGATCATTAAGATGATATTTCGCTTCGATATTGGCCATCACTTCTGGCGGTAACGTCCGTTCACCAGTGAACGGACTTCCTGGCGCCAGACGCATCATAAAGAACGAAATAGTAATCAGAATAAATAGCGTCGGAATCGCTTCCAGACAGCGACGTAGAATAAATTTTAACATTGCCGTACCTTCTGGCCAGTGCCTTCTATAATGCGATAAAAATCAGACACCGTGGAGCAAGTTCCCCTGCCCCACGTATTGCCATTAGTGCTTCACAATGTACATATTTCTGGTGTAGGTATTATCCAGCGGATCTTTGCCGGTATACCCCCCAACCCACGGTTTCACCAGACGCGCGTTCACATAGTAATAAACCGGTACAATGGCCGAATCTTTATCCAGCTGCTGTTCTGCTTTGGTGTACAGCGCAGTGCGTTGCGCCTCGTCAGTCGCTTTCAGCGTTTCCGCCATAATGCTGTCAAAGGCCGGACTCTTATAATGCGCGGTATTCATCGAACTGTTCGACAGCATGGTGTTCAGGAAGGATGTTGGTTCGTTATAGTCAGCACACCAGCCTGCACGAGCCACATCAAAAGTTCCCTGGTGACGGGTATCGAGGAAGGTTTTCCACTCCTGGTTAACCAGTTTGACGTTTACACCAATATTTTTCTTCCACAGTGAAGAGGCGGCAATCGCCAGCTTTTTATGCAGATCGGACGTGTTATATAGCAGGTTTATGGTCAACGGTTTGTCTGCGGTATAGCCCGCTTCAGCCAGCAGCTTTTTCGCTTCTTCGTTACGTTTTTCCTGACTCCAGCCAAACCATTCCGGTTGAGTTAATTTTGCACCATCTGTGTAAGGAGGAGTGTAACCATAGGCGGGCATATCGCCCTGTGCTTTCACTTTATTAACGATGATATCGCGATCCATACCCAGTTTCAGTGCGGTACGCACACGCACGTCGTTGAATGGCGGTTTCTGATTGTTAATTTCGTAATAGTAGGTGCACAAATACGGATCGACGTGAACCTCGTCCGGGATCTCTTTTTTAAGCTTCTGGAACAGCTCGATCGGCATGTTGTTATAGGTCATATCGATTTCGCCGCTGCGATAGCGGTTAACATCGGTGACTTCAGAAGCAATCGGCAAATAGGTGACTTGGTTAATGACGGTTTTCGCGTTGTTCCAGTAGGTCGGGCTGCGCTCAAGAACGATACGTTCGTTAACGACCCAATCTTTTAAGGTATAGGCACCGTTGGTGACAATATTTCCTGGCTGGGTCCATTTCTCGCCGAATTTCTCAATAGCGGCTTTTGGCACCGGAGAAGTCGATGGGTGAACCAGTAATTTATAGAAATACGGAACAGGCTCACTTAATGTGACTTCTAAAGTGTGATCATCGACGGCTTTCACGCCGAGATCGGTAATCGGTTTTTTCCCTTCGAGAATTTCATCAATACCGGCGATATGCCCATATTGTAGATAACTGGCATAGGGAGAAGCGGTGTTCGGATCAACAGAACGTTGCCAACTGTATACAAAGTCCTGCGCAGTGACTGGCGTGCCGTCGGACCATTTCGCATCTTTACGCAGATGGAATGTCCAGACTTTGGCATCTTTATTATCCCAGGACTCCGCGACGCCAGGCGCCGGGTGACCATCGAGATCGCTGACCAGCAAGCCTTCAAACAGGTCGCGACTGATATTAGACTCCGGAACCCCTTCAATTTTGTGCGGATCTAATGACTGAACTTCAGAACCATTGTTACGCACCAGCGTTTGTTTTTCTGCAAGCTGAACACCAGCGGGTACATCAGCCGCCAGCGCAACATTCCCTGCCATAAGCGCAGCCAGAACGCCTGCTGCTACTAAACTTCTCTTGGTGATGTTGGTCATTGTTTTTGGACTCCCTCATTATAATTACTGGCTTTAACCAGCATGTGTAATCCCGGGTTGGGACCCTGGACAGATTCGGAGACTTTCTGCTGCCAGGTTGATATATCGTTACGCTTTGCTATCACCGACTTTATTTATTCTGGCGATTCGAACGACCACCTTACGTCGGTTCCTACTGTGTCTCCCCTGTCGAGACACATTTACTATTTAATGCAGCAATTTTTATTGTTAATTATTCTCATTACCAAAAAAATCGCCTGACGGTTGGCCGGAAAGTATCAAATGCGCTTCTTGCCCGCCAATACATTTTGCAAAATTGTTAAGCAATTCTCTTTTACTGACCGCGCCAATATCTAAAGACTTCATCAGATTGCCAATAAAACCATTTAAAAACAATAAGATAAAACCTCGTAAAGCAAGTCTGTTTTTTCTGGTTGCTGTCACGATAGAGAAATATACAATAACTTAACAAAAGGTCATTATTTAGCACATTCCTCTGCCAAATGCAGTGGAATTACTAATATCATTTCAATTATTCTTCAGCAAGACCCAGGATTATGATGTCGCGAAAATAACATGATGAGGAGGATGGCGGGGTAAGGATATTCTTATAACTGGCTGTAATATGAGGAAAAATATTTATCTATTTCGTTTGCTTTTGATAACTGTGCTGGGCAAAAGTAAAAATAATGACGAAAAAACGGAGCACCATGGCTCCGTTTCGTATGAAAGAAATTAATTGAGCAGACCAGGGAAAATCCCTTTGATTCCATTAACAATAAATTCAATCCCTAATGCCATCAGCAGCAGCCCCATAATACGAGTAATCACGTTTATACCGGTCTGGCGCAGAACTCGCACCAGCCAGGGTGCCATGCGGAATAAGCCCCAGCAACATAAAGCAAACAATGCAATTGCCACAAAAAAGCCGAACAGATAACCAATGCTGTGATAACGCGTTCCCCAAACGATAGTTGAACTGATCGCCCCTGGCCCTGCCATCAAAGGCAATGCGAGCGGTACAACGCCGATGCTTTCTCGAATTGCGGTTTCTGATTTCTCTTGTTTGTTCTGTTTATCCTCACCAAGCTTACCGCTGATCATCGACATCGCAATTGTAACCACCAGTATGCCGCCCGCGATGCGGAACGAATCAATCGATATTCCAAAAAGTTGCAGAATCGTGTCGCCGAGAAAAAGCGAGATCCACAAGATAATCGCTACCGACAGGTTGGCAGTCAGATTTGTTTTGTTTCTCGCTGCCGCAGTCTGATAGCTGGTCATACTGATGAACACGGGGATAATCCCAACCGGGTTAACCAGCGCAAATAACCCGATGAAAAATTTAAAGTAAACGGGAAAATCAAAGAGTGTCTGAATCACGGTTAGCTCCGAAGCAAAAGCCGGATAATGTTAGCCATAAGCAAAGGTAAAAAAATACGCGCTGACAATACGCCTTTTGGCAGCATTTTTCACCTCCTAACCGCTTAAAATTACTATCATTCATTATTGTTATCTAGTCGTGCAAAACATGCTAATGTAGCCAACAATAAATACTACAATTTATTAACTATTAGCTTTTATAGCTAAAAGCGGAGCTGAAAGGTGTCAGCTTTGCGGAATTTTGATCTAGATCACGTAATCAGTACCCAGAAGTGAGTAATCTTGCTTACGCCACCTGGAAGTGACGCATTAGAGATTAGTCTCTCTAATGTTTAAACTCTTTTAGTAAATCACAGTGAGTGTGAGCGCGAGTAAGCTTTTGATTTTCATAGGTTAAGCAAATCATCACCACACTGACTATACTCTCGTATTCGAGCAGATGATTTACTAAAAAAGTTTAACATTATCAGGAGAGCATTATGGCTGTTACTAATGTCGCTGAACTTAACGCACTCGTAGAGCGTGTAAAAAAAGCCCAGCGTGAATATGCCAGTTTCACTCAAGAGCAAGTTGATAAAATCTTCCGCGCCGCCGCTCTGGCTGCCGCAGATGCTCGAATCCCACTCGCGAAAATGGCCGTTGCCGAATCCGGCATGGGTATCGTCGAAGATAAAGTAATTAAAAACCACTTTGCTTCTGAATATATCTACAACGCCTATAAAGATGAAAAAACCTGTGGTGTTCTGTCTGAAGACGACACTTTCGGTACTATCACTATCGCTGAACCAATCGGTATTATCTGCGGTATCGTTCCAACGACTAACCCGACTTCAACTGCAATCTTCAAATCGCTGATCAGCCTGAAGACCCGTAACGCTATTATCTTCTCTCCGCACCCGCGTGCAAAAGATGCAACTAACAAAGCTGCTGATATCGTTCTGCAGGCTGCTATCGCTGCTGGTGCACCGAAAGATCTGATTGGCTGGATCGATCAACCTTCTGTTGAACTGTCCAACGCGCTGATGCACCACCCTGACATTAACCTGATCCTCGCGACTGGTGGTCCGGGCATGGTTAAAGCAGCATACAGCTCCGGTAAACCGGCAATCGGTGTAGGTGCTGGTAACACTCCGGTTGTTATCGATGAAACCGCAGATATCAAACGTGCAGTTGCATCCGTATTGATGTCCAAAACCTTCGACAACGGCGTAATCTGTGCTTCTGAACAGTCTGTTGTTGTTGTTGACTCTGTTTATGACGCTGTACGTGAACGTTTCGCTACCCACGGCGGTTACATGCTGCAGGGTAAAGAGCTGAAAGCCGTTCAGGACGTTATCCTGAAAAACGGCGCACTGAACGCAGCTATCGTTGGTCAACCGGCTTATAAAATTGCTGAACTGGCGGGCTTCTCTGTACCAGAAAACACTAAGATTCTGATTGGTGAAGTGACCGTTGTTGATGAAAGCGAACCGTTCGCACATGAAAAACTGTCCCCGACGCTGGCAATGTACCGTGCAAAAGATTTCGAAGACGCGGTAGAGAAAGCAGAGAAACTGGTTGCCATGGGCGGTATCGGTCATACCTCTTGCCTGTACACCGACCAGGATAACCAACCGGCACGCGTTGCCTACTTCGGTCAGAAAATGAAAACTGCCCGTATCCTGATCAACACCCCGGCTTCTCAGGGTGGTATCGGTGACCTGTATAACTTCAAACTCGCACCTTCCCTGACTCTGGGTTGTGGTTCCTGGGGTGGTAACTCCATCTCTGAAAACGTTGGTCCGAAACACTTGATCAACAAGAAAACCGTTGCTAAGCGAGCTGAAAACATGTTGTGGCACAAACTTCCGAAATCTATCTACTTCCGCCGTGGCTCACTGCCAATCGCGCTGGATGAAGTGATTACTGATGGCCACAAACGTGCGCTCATCGTGACTGACCGCTTCCTGTTCAACAACGGTTATGCCGACCAGATTACTTCTGTACTGAAAGCTGCCGGCGTTGAAACTGAAGTCTTCTTTGAAGTTGAAGCTGACCCGACACTGAGCATCGTTCGTAAAGGTGCAGAACTGGCAAACTCCTTCAAGCCAGACGTGATCATCGCGCTGGGTGGTGGTTCCCCGATGGACGCCGCGAAAATCATGTGGGTTATGTACGAGCATCCGGAAACCCACTTTGAAGAACTGGCGCTGCGCTTTATGGATATCCGTAAACGTATCTACAAGTTCCCGAAAATGGGCGTGAAAGCGAAAATGATCGCCGTCACCACCACTTCCGGTACGGGTTCTGAAGTGACTCCGTTTGCGGTTGTAACCGACGATGCAACAGGTCAGAAATATCCGCTGGCAGACTATGCACTGACCCCGGATATGGCGATTGTTGACGCCAACCTGGTTATGGATATGCCGAAGTCCCTGTGTGCTTTCGGTGGTCTGGACGCAGTCACTCACGCCATGGAAGCTTATGTTTCTGTACTGGCATCTGAGTTCTCTGATGGTCAGGCTCTGCAGGCGCTGAAACTGCTCAAAGAATATCTGCCAGCGTCTTATCACGAAGGGGCTAAAAACCCGGTAGCGCGTGAACGTGTTCACAGTGCAGCTACTATCGCGGGTATCGCGTTTGCGAACGCCTTCCTGGGTGTATGTCACTCAATGGCGCACAAACTGGGCTCCCAGTTCCATATTCCGCACGGTCTGGCCAACGCCCTGCTGATTTGTAACGTTATCCGCTACAACGCGAATGACAACCCGACCAAGCAGACTGCATTCAGCCAGTACGATCGTCCACAGGCTCGTCGTCGTTATGCTGAAATCGCAGACCATCTGGGTCTGAGCGCACCGGGTGACCGTACTGCTGCGAAGATCGAGAAACTGCTGGCATGGCTGGAAACGCTGAAAGCAGAACTGGGTATTCCGAAATCTATCCGTGAGGCTGGCGTTCAGGAAGCTGACTTCCTGGCGAACGTAGATAAACTGTCTGAAGATGCATTCGATGACCAGTGCACCGGCGCTAACCCGCGTTACCCGCTGATCTCCGAGCTGAAACAGATTCTGCTGGATACCTACTATGGTCGTGATTACGTAGAAGGAGCACCAGCAGCAAAGGAAGCAGCTCCAGCTAAAGCAGAGAAAAAAGCGAAGAAATCCGCTTAATCAGTAACTCTGTACATCCTCATAAACGGTCCCTTTTGGGGCCGTTTTTTTGTTTTCGCTACACGCTATACAAAGTCAAATAACCCAACTGCATTAGTATGCTCATATATACTGTTATCTAATGCGCACTAACCGCGATAACCTGAAAATGACTCAACATCGTAGATGACGAAGCACTAAATCGTTCTGTTACGTTTTAGCGATGGTTAGGAGCAGAGAAAGAATTATGGTTCGGAAGAAGTTAGTAAAACGAACTGACAGGATAAAGGCCTCGATTCATCCTGTCAGTAAAGAAAATCTTATTAATCGTGTTGATGTCTTTCTTGAATAGCCGTCAAAGAACCGACTTCTAACGCTTCTTTATAGTGTTTACGGCAAACCGAGACGTAACGCTCATTACCACCAATAACCACCTGTTCGCCTTCGTTATAAGGCCTACCCGCTTGATCAAGACGTAGCACCATGCTTGCTTTACGACCACAAAAGCAAATAGTTTTTAATTCGACCAGTTTGTCTGACCATGCCAGTAAGTATTGACTGCCGGTAAATAATTCACCGCGAAAATCTGTACGTAAGCCATAACAAAGTACGGGTATATCGAGTTGATCGACAACCTCCGATAATTCATATACTTGTTGTCTGGTTAAAAACTGGCATTCATCAACCAGTACACAATGAATTGCCTGTTGTTCATGTTCCGCACGAATCTCATCAAATAATGATGAATTTTGGTTAAATAATTTTGCCGGAGATGACAAACCTATACGCGAGCTGACTTTCCCTGCCCCGAAACGATCGTCAATTTCCGCCGTATATACGACAGTCCGCATACCGCGTTCCTGGTAATTGTATGAAGATTGCAGCAATGCCGTAGACTTACCCGCGTTCATTGCGGAATAGTAGAAATATAGCTGTGCCATCAGCCACAGGCCCTCAATGATATGAAATAAAGTTGGCTGAAGTTTATCATAATTCGCCAGTTTTACAGCGCAACAGTACACGCAGAAGAGCGTATATACATCATTCCTTAAGAAGGATGACATAATCCTTCAGAGCTATCATTGTGTCTGTATTGCTTGTTATAACCGCGTAAATGACTCCTGGTAACTATTCACAATCTTTAACTTGTTGCACAAGTAATAACCCTCTGTTGACCTCCAGGATACGGCAATACGAAGTCCCTGCACTTATTGCGACTGTTCTTCTTTTCATCATTCTCTTAATAGCGGATTTTTTGTAAACATGACTAATACCGAAGAGTAAAAGACGTCAGCGCGTGTTAATCCCTACATAAAATGTGACATGAATCAGGAAGTTTTAACCTTAGATGATGCGAAATCATCGGTACAAATAGGGCTATATGCCGCATCTTTTCTGGCTAATTTTATGAAAAGATATTTATTGGTGGCACAAAATAAAGAACAATTTTGAATTCCTTACATTCCTGGCTATTGCACAACTGAATTTAAGGCTCTATTATTACCTCAACAAACCACCCCAATATAAGTTTGAGATTACTACAATGAGCGAAGCACTTAAAATTCTGAACAACATCCGTACTCTTCGTGCGCAAGCAAGAGAATGTACACTTGAAACGCTGGAAGAAATGCTGGAAAAATTAGAAGTAGTTGTTAACGAGCGTCGCGAAGAAGAAAGTGCGGCTGCTGCTGAAGTTGAAGAACGCACTCGTAAACTGCAACAATATCGTGAAATGCTGATCGCTGACGGTATCGACCCGAACGAACTGCTGAATAGCATGGCTGCTGTTAAATCTGGCACCAAAGCTAAACGCGCACAGCGTCCAGCTAAATATAGCTACGTTGACGAGAACGGCGAAACCAAAACCTGGACTGGTCAGGGTCGTACTCCGGCTGTAATCAAAAAAGCAATGGATGAGCAAGGTAAATCCCTCGACGATTTCCTGATCAAGTAATAATCTTTTTTAGATTACGCTCGCTTAAAATCCCGCCATTGGCGGGATTTTTTATTGTCCGTTTTAAGACTATCCAATAAGAATAAGCTATAAAAAAACGGCATTGATAACTCAATGCCGTTTCGTAGAAAACACCGCTATTGGTGTTACTTCTTAATGCCCATCTCTTCTTCAAGCCAGGCTTTAAATTCAGCACCCAGCGAGTTGTGACGAATACCGTATTCAACGAAAGCCTGCATGTAACCTAATTTATTACCGCAGTCATGGCTCTTCCCTTTCATGTGATAGGCTTCAACCGTTTCTTTTTCGATCAGCATATCAATAGCATCGGTAAGTTGAATTTCATCGCCTGCTCCCGGAGGAGTTTTTGCCAGCAGCGGCCAAATATCGGCGCTAAGTACGTAACGACCAACAATAGCGAGATTAGACGGTGCAACATCTGCTTTCGGTTTTTCTACTACACCGACCATCGGTACACTTTCACCAGGCGCTAAATCCACACCTTTGCAATCCACAACACCGTATGCAGTCACATCAGCAACAGGCTCAACCATGATCTGACTATGGCCAGTTTCATCAAAGCGGCGGATCATCTCTGCGAGGTTATCCTGCGACAAATCGGATTCATATTCATCCAGAATAACGTCAGGCAAAATAACAGCCACAGGTTCATCACCAACTACCGGGTGAGCACACAATACTGCGTGCCCTAAACCTTTCGCCAGCCCCTGACGAACTTGCATAATAGTCACGTGCGGCGGGCAAATAGACTGCACTTCATCAAGCAGCTGACGTTTTACACGTTTTTCCAGCATTGCTTCCAGTTCAAAACTGGTATCAAAGTGGTTTTCAATAGAGTTTTTCGATGAGTGAGTCACCAGCACAATTTCAGTAATACCCGCCGCAATACATTCATTCACGACGTATTGAATTAATGGCTTATCGACAAGCGGTAGCATCTCTTTCGGGATAGCTTTCGTCGCCGGCAACATCCTGGTTCCTAATCCCGCTACGGGGATAACGGCTTTTTTGACTTTCGTGTTAATGGCAGCCATTTAAATTCTCCTGGACTGTTCGTGTATTGAACGTGTTCATATTTCTGTATCACATCCCAGTATATCAGTACCCTGGCGACGCCTGGTTCCGAAAAGGAAGCGAGTTAACATAATTAAGACAATTACTTATACGAATGGCGACGATAGTACCACCAGCAGACATTAGCAGGTAATGCAATTTTATCCCAAATTATCGTTTGCTCAATTCGCAGACAGCATCAAACGTAGCCTTCCACCAGCGCCCCAAATTTGGCATTGCCAGGCATCACATCTCTGACTCAATTGATTCAAATAAGTGTTGCCTAATGTTCCTAACGGAACGCCATTACTGATTTGAATCTGGTGTTCACCCGCATTCAACGTCGCATTCAAGCCTGCGGATACCAGAATGAGATTTTTTAATTCACGATGATAATAGCCGACTAATAGAGGAAATTGACCGGGCAGATTGGCCTGGCGTAGTAAATGGTTTACCTGCTTCAATAACGCGCCTAACTCAGGCAAAGGTTGATTCTGGTGCGCAAGCTGTTCCTGTAATAAGCCATTAAACAACGCACGTAATAACAAGGCTGCAAGGACGCCATTATGTCCAGCACGGGTTACATCAAGGCAATAAAAAGCCAGATCGTTTTCCGAAAGTGCAGCAATATCAAGTACCAGACCAGGTTTATCAACAGCAACGAGTTGGCGATAATTAACCCGGCAATGGGAAATCTCCTGCTGAACCGGTGGTTGTAATTCTTGCAATAATTTCGCGGCAGCTGTCGGATTATCGACCATTGCATCCCAATCGCGAAAAAGCCTTTCTTCTTCCTCAACCCTGGAGTTAAACATGCTGGGATACAGGCAAGCAAAAACCATCTCACGCAAGCGATTAAGATCTTTAACTGGTTTCAGCAAAACATCTTCCACACCCAGCCGTAATGCTTTCGCAATATCTGCCATATTTTCTGTAGCAGAAATCACCAGAACCGGGGTTTGGTCTCCCCGGTTGCGTATATGTTCCAGCAGTTTTAAGCCGTTCATTCTTGGCATTGCAATATCACATATCATCAGATCGGGTGTAAAACCTCCCAGTAGCTCAAGGGCATCCACCCCATCAGCCGCCAGTACTGTTGTTGCTCCCAATGAGGAAAACCATGAATCCAGAAGCGAGCGAAAGACTGGCTCATCTTCAACTATGAGAATCTGTTTTCCGACCAATGGCTGCGTCATGTTCTCTCCCCTGACTGGCTTTATTCAATAGTGACATGCTATTGCCATCAGTGCCTGTCAGAATTAACTTAAGTGTAGATAAAAAATCAGGTCAAAACGTTGGTTCGAACCAGCGGTAAAAGTTCATCCATTTTCTTCTCTACCGCTAATTGTCCTGCCGCAATGGCAGCATTTGCACGATGAAAATCCAGAGTGGATATCTGCGGGCATAAAGGTTGAATCAGAATATCAGGCGGATCCCCAGCCATACGGTTTCGTTTAAGACGGTTTTCCAGCACCTGGATAGACGTGGTCATAATCTCTGTTGCGGTTGGCGCAGTCACTGCCCGACGTGCCGTTATACTGCCTAATCGTTCTTTCAGACGCGCATGCCACGGGAGAGGATCGTCGTTCTCGCCATTATCTTCACTGACATTAAATGAAAGGAGATCTTGTTGCATTAAATGAGCATCGTGCTGCAGATCGACCGCAATCACAATATCAGCGCCCATCGCACGCGTGAGGGAAATAGGAATCGGATTAACAACTGCGCCATCAACCAGCCAATAGCCGTTATGAGCGACCGGCGCCATCAGGCCGGGGATGCTGCATGATGCACGAATAGCAAGATGGAGGTCGCCTTCGGTAAACCAGAGTTCTCGCCCCGTGCTTAAATTAGTGGCAACCGCAGCGAAACGGCGTGAACAATTTTCGATCTCTGTTTCCGGCATTATTTCGCGGTACTGGTTGAACACACGCTCACCGCGCAACAATCCACCACGCTGCCAGGAAAGATCCATCAGCCGTAAAACATCCCAATAGCTAAAAGAGGTAACCCACTGTTCAAGCGCGGTCAGGCGATCGCATGCAAAAGCAGCGCCCACCAGCGAACCGATTGAACATCCAGCGACGATATCTATTTCAATGCCCATTTTTTTAAGCGCGTTAATGACGCCAATATGCGACCATCCTCGCGCCGCGCCAGATCCTAGCGCCAGCCCTATTTTTATCTTTCTCATTGTTCCTGAAGGCTTCCCCTGGAATGCAGCCGTAGCCACATCGCTACTGCTCGGTTAACATAGTGCTACGCAGGCGATTAATACGCCGTTATTGTTTCCAGGGAGATTATTTGTGTCTGAGCTTTGTCCCTGTGGTAGTGCTGTCGAGTATAGCCTATGTTGCCACCGTTATGTGTCTGGTGAAAAGGTCGCACCTGATCCAGAACATCTCATGCGTTCGCGTTACTGCGCTTTTGTGATGCAGGACGCAGATTATTTAATTAAGACCTGGCATCCGTCCTGTGGCGCAGCGGCGTTACGTGCCGAATTGATTGCCGGATTTGCGCATACCGAATGGTTAGGGCTGACCGTATTTGAGCGTTCATATCACGAAGGAGATAACGTAGGTTATGTTAGCTTCGTTGCTCGATTTGCCGAACAGGGTAAAACAGGAGCGATAATTGAACGTTCGCGATTTTTGAAAGAAAACGGTCAGTGGTACTATATTGACGGTACACGTCCACAGTTTGGCCGCAACGATCCCTGCCCTTGTGGTTCAGGTAAAAAATTTAAAAAGTGCTGCGGCCAATAATGGTTGACGGTACGGTTTAGCAAACACTCTCAACAAGGTTTTTCCAGCAATGCACTCACTCCAACGAAAAGTTCTGCGTACTATTTGTCCGGATCAAAAAGGTCTGATCGCGCGCATTACGAATATTTGCTACAAGCACGAGTTAAATATCGTGCAGAACAATGAATTTGTTGATCATCGTACCGGACGCTTTTTTATGCGCACGGAACTGGAAGGCATTTTTAATGATTCGACCCTGCTGGCGGATCTCGATAGCGCATTGCCGGAAGGCTCTGTGCGCGAACTAAATCCCGCCGGTCGTCGCCGGATAGTCATTCTGGTCACTAAAGAAGCGCATTGCCTTGGCGATCTGCTGATGAAAGCCAATTACGGTGGACTGGATGTGGAAATCGCGGCAGTCATCGGCAACCACGATACCTTGCGTTCGCTGGTTGAACGTTTTGATATTCCATTTGAACTGGTCAGCCATGAAGGATTAAGTCGCAACGAGCACGATCAAAAGATGGCGGATGCCATTGATGCTTATCAGCCTGATTACGTTGTGCTGGCGAAGTATATGCGCGTATTAACGCCGGAATTTGTGGCGCGCTTCCCGAATAAAATTATCAATATTCACCACTCATTCCTGCCGGCGTTTATTGGGGCACGTCCGTATCATCAGGCCTATGAACGCGGCGTGAAGATAATTGGCGCAACGGCACACTATGTAAATGACAATCTGGATGAAGGTCCAATCATTATGCAGGACGTTATTCATGTGGATCACACTTATACAGCCGAAGATATGATGCGGGCAGGTCGTGACGTCGAGAAAAACGTATTAAGCCGCGCCCTTTACCAGGTTTTGGCGCAACGTGTGTTTGTTTACGGTAACCGGACGATTATTCTTTAATCGCCAGCAAAAAGAACTGGTTGCCTTTAATCCGTTACGGATGAAAATTACGCAACCAGTTCATTTTTCTCAACGTAACGCTTTACAGCGGCGTGTCATTTGGTATGATGCGCCCCGCTTCCCAATGAGGGAGCAGGCCAGTAAAAAGTATTGCCCCGTGGTGGGGTTCCCGAGCGGCCAAAGGGAGCAGACTGTAAATCTGCCGTCATCGACTTCGAAGGTTCGAATCCTTCCCCCACCACCATTATTCACCACAGCGATGTGGTAACTTCGGTGAGATTGTTAATCTTTGCACTCATCGAGGAAGGGTGAGAACCTTCGATTAAGGTTCGACTCGAGCGAAAGCGAGAGAACGTTGCCGCAGGCAACGGCCCGAAGGGTGAGGAGCGAAGCGACGAATAATCCTTCCCCCACCACCATCTTCAGCATTACCTACAATTTGATTTTCCCCTGGTGGGGTTCCCGAGCGGCCAAAGGGAGCAGACTGTAAATCTGCCGTCATCGACTTCGAAGGTTCGAATCCTTCCCCCACCACCATTATTCACCACAGCGATGTGGTAACTTCGGTGAGATTGTTAATCTTTGCACTCATCGAGGAAGGGTGAGAACCTTCGATTAAGGTTCGACTCGAGCGAAAGCGAGAGAACGTTGCCGCAGGCAACGGCCCGAAGGGTGAGGAGCGAAGCGACGAATAATCCTTCCCCCACCACCATTACTTCCTGAAAATACTCTTCTAAACCAATTTACTAACCATTTATTTCTTGTTGTCACACAGAATTCGTCATGCCTGTTTTTAGGTCTGCACACTTTTACACAAAACAAAAAAACCCCGCCGAAGCAGGGTCTATGTGAACTAAATTTCGCTTAGTGACGAGCACGCACCAGCTGATATTTCCGTGTCAGATACTCCACCGGTACGCTCCAGATGTGCACCAGACGCGAGAACGGGAACAGCAGGAATAACGTCATCCCCAGCACCAGGTGCAAACGGAAAATAAACGCGACACCATCAAGGTGCTGAGAAGCGCCACCGTGGAAGGTCACTACCGACTGCGCCCAGCCAACCAGTTTCATCATCTCGCTACCGTCCATATGCTGGGCGGAGAACGGAATGGTCAGCAGCCCCAGCGCACACTGGATAACGAGCAGCGACAAGATCAGGATATCCGCTCCGGTAGTCGTTGCACGCACGCGCGGGCTGAACAGGCGGCGTTTTAGCAACAGCACACCGCCAATCAGGCACAGCACGCCGCTGGCACCACCAGCAAACATCGCCATTTTCTGTTTCACTTCAATCGGCAACCACGCTTCATACATCCAGTGCGGCGTCAGCATACCGAAGAAGTGACCGACAAAAATCCCCAGAATTCCGATATGGAACAGGTTAGACGCAAGGTTCATCCCTTTGCGATCCAGCATCTGGCTGGACGCCGCGCGCCAGGTGTACTGCCCGTAGTCATAGCGCAGCCAGCTACCAATCAGGAAGACCGCCCCGGCAATGTACGGGTAGATATCAAAGAAGAACATATTCAGGAATTGCATTAGTGCTGTCCTCCGGTGGTGATATTCAGATATTGCGGCGCGACGGCACCGGCAAAGCGACGCTGATGAGCAGTGATTGCCGAATCACCGCAGCCTTTGTCAGCAAAGAATTTAACCTGCTCTTCTTCCCAGACAGCATCCAGCGCCTGCGGCGTATCATCGCGCGCTTCATCGGCAATTTTTTCCGCCACTTTGTCGCTGTCGATAGCGGTATTCGCCAGTTTCAGCAGCAGATCAAACAGCACTGCATAACGGCTTTCACGCTGTTGCAGACGAGCACTTAGCAACGCCAGAATCGGCGCGATATCTTTCAAACCTTCCACGGCTTCGCTTTGCGGCAGCTGCGCCAGGTACTCCAGATACAGCGGCAGATGATCCGGCAGTTCACGACTGTTTAACTGCAAGCCGTGCTGCTCGTACTGCGCCAGCAAATCCACCATCGCCTGACCACGATCGCGGGATTCGCCGTGCACATGTTCAAACAGTAACAGCGACGTGGCACGACCACGGTCGAACAGTTCGCTGTACTGCGCCTGAGCGTCCAGCGGATCCATCGCAGTTAAATCGCGCAGGAAAATGCCCAGCGCATGGGCATCCTCTTTTGACAGATTTTCCGACGCGGCAATCGCCTCAAACATCTCTTGTTGATGCTGCCATAAGGCAGCATCCGGATATTCAAGGAGACGCGATACAATCACGAGTTCGATCATGGATGCGGCTCCGTTTTACTGGTCACGTCGATGGCATCGATACGACGGCTGTTGAACAGATTGAATTTGGTATCTGAACCGTGGCAGCCGTCACCAAAGGTAAAGCCGCAACCATTTTTCTCCGGGAAGGCTTCCCGCGCCAGTTCACGATGGCTGCTCGGCACCACAAAGCGATCTTCATAGTTTGCAATCGCCAGATAACGGTACATCTCCTGTGCCTGGGCTTCGGTCAGGCCGACCTCTTCCAGCGCACGGGTATCAACTTTACCGTCAACGGTTTCAGCTCGTTTGTAATGACGCATTGCCAGCATACGTTTCAACGCGAGCAGTACCGGTTGGGTATCACCGGCGGTCAGCAGATTCGCCAGGTACTGAACCGGGATACGCAGGCTTTCTACGTCTGGCAAAATGCCGTTGTTGCCCAGTTCGCCCGCGTCTGCCGCAGACTGAATCGGTGACAGAGGCGGCACGTACCAGACCATCGGCAATGTGCGATATTCCGGATGCAGCGGCAGCGCCAGTTTCCAGTCCATCGCCATTTTATACACCGGCGACTGTTGTGCGGCTTCAATAACGCTTAGCGGAATACCGTCTTTAATCGCTTGCTCGATGACTTTCGGATCGTTCGGGTCGAGGAACACTTCCAGCTGACGCTGGTAGAGATCTTTCTCGTTCTCGGTGCTGGCTGCACGTTCAATGGCGTCGGCATCGTACAACAGCACGCCAAGATAACGGATACGACCCACACAGGTTTCTGAGCACACCGTCGGCTGACCGGCTTCAATACGCGGATAGCAGAAGATGCACTTCTCAGATTTACCGCTCTTCCAGTTGAAGTAGATTTTTTTGTACGGGCATCCGGTGATGCACATACGCCAGCCACGGCATTTATCCTGATCGATCAGTACGATGCCATCTTCTTCACGTTTGTAGATAGCCCCGCTCGGACAGGTCGCCACACATGCCGGGTTGAGGCAGTGTTCGCACAGACGCGGCAAATACATCATGAAGGTGTTTTCGAACTGGCTATACATCGCCTTCTGGATGTTGTCGAAGTTCTTGTCTTTCGCCAGTTTGTCAAACTCGCCGCCCAGGTCATCTTCCCAGTTCGGCCCTTTTTCGATTTTCGCCATCCGTTCGCCAGTAATCAGCGAACGCGGACGGGCAATCGGCTGCGATTTGCTGCCTTCCGGCGCGGTATGCAGATTCTGATAATCAAAATCGAACGGCTCGTAATAATCGTCGATCCCCGGCAAATGCGGGTTGGCGAAGATTTTACCCAGCAGCATCGCGCGGTTACCCATACGCGGTTGCAGTTTGCCGTTGATTTTACGGATCCAACCGCCTTTGTATTTTTCCTGGTTTTCCCAGTCGGTCGGGAACCCCTGACCCGGCTTGGTTTCCACGTTGTTGAACCACGCGTACTCAACGCCTTCGCGGCTGGTCCAGACGTTTTTACAGGTAACTGAACAGGTGTGGCAGCCGATGCACTTATCGAGATTCAGCACCATGCCGACTTGTGAACGAATTTTCATTTTACGCTCTCCTGTACCTGGTCATTGCCTTCGCCATCTAACCAGTCAATGTTCTTCATCTTACGCACTACAACAAACTCATCGCGGTTAGAACCTACGGTGCCGTAGTAGTTAAAGCCGTATGCCAGATGGGCATAGCCACCGATCATATGCGTCGGTTTCGGCGTGATACGGGTGACCGAGTTATGAATCCCCCCACGCTGCTGCGTGATTTCCGAACCCGGCAGGTTAACGATACGTTCCTGCGCGTGGTACATCATGGTCATCCCTGCCGGAACACGCTGGCTGACAACCGCACGGGCAGTCAGCGCACCATTGCTGTTGAAGACTTCAATCCAGTCGTTGTCGCCAATACCCAAATCTTTAGCATCGGCTTCGCTCAGCCAGACCACCGGACCACCACGACCTAAAGTCAGCATCAGCAGGTTGTCGCTGTAAGTGGAATGGATCCCCCACTTCTGGTGCGGCGTCAGGAAGTTCAGAGCTTTTTCCGGGTTACCGTTAGATTTCTGTCCCATCACTTCTTTCACCGAACGGGTATCGATCGGCGGACGATAAACCAGCAGGCTTTCACCGAAATCACGCATCCACTGATGATCCTGATACAGCTGCTGACGACCAGAGAGCGTGCGCCACGGAATTAGCTCGTGAACGTTGGTGTAACCGGCGTTGTAAGAAACGTGTTCATCTTCCAGACCAGACCAGGTCGGGCTGGAGATAATTTTGCGCGGCTGTGCCTGAATATCACGGAAGCGGATCTTCTCGTCTTCTTTATTCAGCGCCAGATGCGTATGGTCACGACCGGTAAACTCGCTCAGTGCCGCCCAGGCTTTCACGGCTACCTGACCGTTGGTTTCCGGTGCCAGCGTCAGGATCATCTCTGCCGCATCAATTGCGGTGTTGAGCATTGGCTGGCCTTTCGCCGGGCCTTCAGCCTTGGTGTAGTTGAGCTTACGCAGCAGATCCATCTCACTCTGGGTGTTCCAGGCAATCCCTTTACCGCCGTTACCGATTTTCTCCATCAGCGGGCCGATAGAGGTAAAGCGTTCGTAAGTGGCCGGATAATCACGCTCAACCACCATAATATGCGGTGCGGTTTTACCTGGGATCAGATCGCATTCGCCTTTTTTCCAGTCTTTCACATCCAGCGGCTGCGCCAGTTCGGCGGCGGAGTCGTGCTGGATTGGCAGCGTAACGATGTCGGTTTCTTTACCCAGATGACCAACGCACACTTCGGAGAATTTCTTCGCGATAGCTTTGTAGATTTCCCAGTCGCTTTTCGCTTCCCAGGCCGGATCGACCGCCGCAGACAGCGGGTGAATAAACGGATGCATATCCGAAGTATTCATGTCGTCTTTTTCGTACCAGGTCGCCGTCGGCAAAATGATGTCGGAATAGAGACAGGTGCTCGACAGACGGAAGTCCAGCGTCACCACCAGATCCAGCTTGCCTTCCAGACCGTTATCCTGCCAGTCCACTTCTTCCGGCTTCACGCCGCCCTGCTGCCCCAGATCTTTACCCTGGATACCGTGTTCCGTCCCCAGCAGGTACTTGAGCATAAACTCATGACCTTTACCGGAAGAGCCCAGCAGGTTAGAACGCCAGATAAACAGGTTACGCGGATGGTTTTTGCCGTTTTCCGGCTGTTCCGCAGCAAAACGGATTGAACCCTCTTTCAGGGATTTCACCGTATAGTCCACCGGATTCATGCCCGCTTTTTCTGCTTCGCGAGCAATAGTCAGCGGGTTAGTGCCTAACTGCGGTGCAGACGGCAGCCAGCCCATGCGTTCTGCACGGACGTTAAAGTCGATCAGGTGTCCGGTATAACGGGATTTATCCGCCATCGGCGACAGCAGTTCTTCCGCAGTCACGGTTTCATAACGCCACTGGCTGGAGTGGTTATAGAAATAAGAAGTGCTGTTCATGTGACGCGCCGGACGCTGCCAGTCAAGGGCAAACGCCAGCGGCTGCCAGCCGGTTTGCGGACGCAGTTTTTCCTGACCTACGTAGTGTGCCCAACCGCCACCGCTCTGACCAACGCAGCCGCAGAAAATCAGCATGTTGATCAGACCGCGATAGTTCATATCGAGGTGATACCAGTGGTTCAGACCGGCACCAACAATGATCATTGAACGACCGTGCGTCTTATCAGCGTTGTCGGCAAATTCACGGGCAATGCGGATAATCTGGCTACGAGAAACACCGGTGATCTGCTCGGCCCAGGCCGGGGTGTAGGCTTTCACGTCGTCATAGCTGGTTGCGCAGTTAACGTCGTTCAGACCACGCTCCAGGCCGTAGTTTGCCAGCGTCAAATCATAAACGGTGGTCACCAGTGCGGTGCTGCCATCAGCCAGTTGCAGGCGTTTTACCGGCAGCTTGTGCAGCAGAATGTTTTCCAGCTCCACTTTGTTGAAGTGTTCCGTGCCGTCGCCGCCAAAGTACGGGAAGCCCACTTCGGCAATCTCATCCTGACTACCCAGCAGACTCAGTTGCAGTTCGGTTTCTTCGCCGGTTTTGCCATCGCGCTGCTCAAGATTCCATTTGCCCTTCTCGCCCCAACGGAAGCCAATAGAACCGTTCGGCGCAACCATTTCACCTTGCGTATTAAAGGCGACGGTTTTCCATTCCGGGTTGTTTTCCTGACCCAGCGAATCAACCAGATCGGCGGCACGCAGCATACGACCCGCAGCGTAATAACCGTCGCGCTCTTCCAGCATTACCAGCATCGGCATGTCGGTGTAGCGACGCACATAATCGGTGAAATACTGGCTTGGGTTATCGAGATGGAATTCACGCAGCATCACGTGACCCATTGCCAGCGCCATTGCTGCGTCGGTGCCCTGTTTCGGTGCCAGCCACAGATCGCACAGTTTGGCGATTTCAGCGTAGTCCGGCGTGACGGCAACGGTTTTGGTGCCTTTGTAACGCACTTCGGTAAAGAAGTGAGCGTCCGGGGTACGGGTCTGCGGAACGTTAGAGCCCCAGGCGATGATATAGCTGGAGTTGTACCAGTCAGCGGATTCCGGTACGTCAGTTTGCTCGCCCCAGGTTTGCGGAGACGCAGGAGGCAGGTCGCAGTACCAGTCGTAGAAGCTTAAGCAAGTACCGCCAATCAGCGAAAGATAGCGAGCACCTGATGCGTAAGAAACCATCGACATTGCCGGAATTGGCGAGAAGCCAGCGACACGATCCGGGCCGTAGTTTTTGATGGTGTAAACGTTAGACGCGGCGATCAGTTCGTTCACTTCCTGCCAGGAAGAACGAACAAAACCACCGCGTCCACGCGCCTGCTTAAAGCTTTTCGCTTTATCGGCGTCTTCGATAATAGAAGCCCATGCCTCAACCGGATCGCTATGCTGCGCCTTCGCTTCACGCCACATTTTCATCAGGCGTTTGCGCATCATCGGGTATTTCAGACGGTTGGCGCTATAGAGATACCAGGAGTAGCTGGCACCGCGCGGGCAGCCGCGAGGTTCATGGTTTGGCAGATCCGGACGAGTACGCGGATAGTCAGTCTGCTGGGTTTCCCAGGTCACCAGACCGTTTTTAACGTAGATTTTCCAGCTGCAGGAGCCGGTGCAGTTTACCCCGTGGGTAGAGCGGACAATTTTGTCATGCTGCCAACGCTGGCGATATCCATCCTCCCAGTCACGGTTGGTATCGAGAAGCTGGCCATGCCCATCGGCAAAGGTATCACCCTTCTGTTTGAAGTAGCGAAACCGGTCCAGGAATTTACTCATCGGTTTTCTCCTGTGGGAGCCTGTCGGCTCTCTGATAAATCGACATTGCTAATGTTTAAAACGAAGGTAACGCTCTGAAACGTCGTGGGAATTGATAACGATCAAGAGTGGTGGGGATGAAAAATAAAGTAAATTCCTAATATACCTCTTTGGGGTAATTAATATTTATTATCCAACTTATTGTAAATTAATGTTTTTTACATCCAATGTCATTTAATCACTTCGGATTTTTATACAGATGGGTATTAAGGAGTATCCCCCATGGATGACATATTAATGGTGCTTAATTGACGCCGTTGAAATAATCATCTCTCTATAAGTATGTTGTAACTAAATGACAAATAAAAAAAGCGCGACATTATGCCGCGCAAAGGATAATCAAATATTACGATTTATTTTTTAGAATGCCGACCATATACCGCCCAGGTAATTACTACGCAGGCGATATAGAAAATCAAAAATACTTTCATTGCACCGACTGGCGACCCTGTTAATGCCAGTGAGCTACCGAACGCTTTCGGGATAAAGAAGCCACCGATAGCGCCAATCGCGGAGATGAAGCCCAGCGCCGCCGCAGTGTCGGTTGCCGCTTCACGCATGGCACGTTCGTCAGAACCGCCTTCTGCTTTCACGCGATCCATCGTCAGTTTACGGAAGATCACGGAAATCATCTGGAAGGTGGAACCACTACCCAGCCCCGCCGTCAGGAACAGCGCCAGGAAGACCGCAAAGAATGCCATGAAGTTTCCGCCTTGCCCGTCAGTCGGTAAGGTGAGGAACAGCAGGCCACTGAAAATCGCCATCAGCACGAAGTTCACCAGCGTGACCCGAGTACCGCCGAGACGGTCAGACAATGCTCCCCCCGCAGAACGCGCCAGTGCGCCAATAAACGGCCCAAAGAAGGCGTAGTGCAGGATCTGTACATCCGGGAACTGCGTTTTTGACAGCATGGCAAAACCCGCAGAGAAACCGATGAAGGAACCGAAGGTTGCCAGATACAGCAGGCTCATAATCCACAGATGACCCCGTTTGAGTACTGGCAACTGCTCCTTGATAGAGGCTTTCGAGGTAGCAAGGTCGTTCATGCCAAACCACGCTGCAATGGTGAAGATGGCGAGGAACGGCACCCATACCCAGGACGCGTTAGCCAGATACAACTCGGTGCCATCCGGCTGTGTTACGCCCTGGCTGCCAAATGCAGCAAAAATTGACAGTGATACCACCAGCGGAGCAACCAGCTGCATGACGCTAACGCCCATGTTGCCCAGACCACCATTCAGCCCCAGTGCACCACCCTGCTTCTGCTTGGGAAAGAAGAAGCTAATGTTTGCCATACTGGATGCGAAGTTCGCGCCAGCAAAGCCGCACAGCAGAGAAATAATGATGAATACGCTGTATGGCGTAGTGGTGTCCTGCACGGCAAAACCCAGCCAGACGCAAGGAATAATGAGAATGCCGGTGCTGAACGCCGTCCAGCGACGACCACCGAAGATTGGAACCATAAAGGAGTATGGCACACGCAATAATGCGCCAGAAACCGAAGGTAGTGCGGTCAAAAGAAACAGCTGATCGGTCGTAAAATTAAAGCCGACTTTCGGTAAATTTACCGCGACGGCACTGAATAACATCCATACACAAAACGCCAGTAGCAGACAGGGAACGGAAATCCACAGATTGCGGCTGGCTATACGCTGGCCGCGCTGTTGCCAGAACGCAGGATCTTCCGGTCGCCAATCAGTAATGACAGCTCCAGTAGCCCTTTCGGGGGCGGATGAGTGACTCATAGACACCTCTGATACTCGTTTCGATGTCTGCCACCTTAGTGTCTGTAGCCAAAGGTAATTTGATGTAAATCAAACGATAAGATAACTTTATCTATCATTGATATTTATGATTACCCATAGTGAGTACGGAGATTTCATAAAAATTATGAGATTTTTCACAGTACTGTAAAATCCCTACCCTTACTGATGTAAATCGACTAACCACACGGCAAATAAGGAGTAACTCTTTCCAGGTATGGGTATACTTCAGCCAATAGCCGAGAATAACGCCATTCCAGAATGTATCGTCACATTCATTAAGGTTATTGCTCATTCAAAGCCTGAAGGAAGAGGTTTACATGCTTAAACGTTGTCTCTCTCCGCTCACCCTGGTTAATCAGGTTGCGCTTATTGTTTTGCTTTCTACCGCTATTGGACTGGCGGGGATGGCGGTTTCTGGCTGGCTGGTACAAGGCGTTCAGGGCAGCGCCCATGCTATTAACAAAGCGGGATCGCTGCGTATGCAAACTTACCGGCTACTGGCGGCAGTACCATTAAGCGAGAAAGACAAGCCCTTAATCAAAGAGATGGAACAAACGGCATTTAGCACCGAATTAACTCGAGCAGCAGAACGAGACGGGCAACTGGCGCAATTACAGGGGTTGCAGGATTACTGGCGCCATGAGCTGATTCCTGCGCTGCTACACGCACAAAGCCGCGAAACGGTGTCGGCTGACGTCAGCCAGTTTGTCGCCGGGCTTGATCAGTTGGTGTCTGGTTTTGACCGCACCACAGAAATGCGCATTGAGACGGTCGTACTGGTTCATCGGGTGATGGCTGTGTTTATGGCACTTCTGCTGGTATTTACCATCATATGGCTGCGGGCACGGCTGCTACAGCCGTGGCGGCAATTGCTGGCGATGGCGAGTGCCGTCAGCCATCGCGATTTTACCCAGCGGGCGAATATCAGCGGGCGCAACGAAATGGCGATGCTTGGAACGGCATTGAACAATATGTCTGCAGAACTGGCCGAAAGTTATGCCGTACTTGAGCATCGGGTACAGGAGAAAACCGCCGGGCTGGAGCATAAAAATCAAATACTCTCGTTTTTGTGGCAGGCTAACCGTCGTTTGCATTCTCGCGCCCCACTGTGTGAACGCCTGTCACCTGTACTCAATGGATTGCAAAATTTAACCCTGCTGCGTGATATCGAACTGCGTGTATATGACACTGAAGATGAAGAGAATCATCAGGAGTTTACCTGCCAGCCGGATATGACCTGCGACGACAAAGGCTGCCAACTCTGCCCACGCGGGGTATTACCCGTTGGTGATCGCGGCACTACCCTGAAATGGCGACTGGCAGATTCCCATATGCAGTACGGCATTTTGCTGGCGACCCTGCCTCAGGGACGCCATCTGAGCCATGATCAACAGCAACTGGTGGATACGCTGGTTGAACAATTAACCGCCACTCTGGCGCTGGATCGCCATCAGGAACGCCAGCAGCAGTTGATCGTGATGGAAGAGCGTGCCACCATTGCGCGCGAACTACATGATTCTATTGCCCAATCTCTCTCTTGTATGAAGATGCAGGTGAGTTGTTTACAGATGCAAGGCGACGCACTGCCAGAAAGCAGCCGCGAACTGTTAAGCCAGATCCGTAACGAACTGAATGCGTCATGGGCGCAGTTGCGTGAGTTGCTCACCACATTCCGTTTGCAGCTCACAGAACCGGGATTACGCCCGGCACTGGAGGCAAGTTGTGAAGAGTACAGCGCCAAATTTGGCTTCCCGGTGAAGCTGGATTACCAGTTGCCACCGCGTCTGGTGCCCTCGCATCAGGCAATCCATCTGTTGCAAATTGCCCGTGAGGCATTAAGTAACGCCCTCAAACATTCGCAAGCGAGCGAGGTCGTTGTGACGGTGGCGCAAAACGATAATCAGGTCAAACTGACCGTCCAGGATAACGGCTGCGGGGTGCCTGAAAATGCCATCCGCAGCAATCACTACGGCATGATAATTATGCGTGACCGTGCGCAAAGTCTGCGTGGCGACTGTCGCGTCCGCCGTCGTGAATCAGGTGGCACCGAAGTGGTGGTCACTTTTATTCCCGAAAAAACTTTCACAGACGTCCAAGGAGATATCCATGAGTAATCAGGAACCGGCTACTATCCTGCTGATCGACGATCACCCGATGCTGCGAACTGGCGTAAAACAGCTTATCAGCATGGCCCCCGATATCACTGTGGTTGGCGAAGCGAGCAATGGCGAGCAGGGTATTTTACTTGCGGAATCTCTCGATCCTGATCTGATTCTGCTTGATCTGAATATGCCCGGCATGAACGGTCTGGAAACGCTGGATAAACTGCGCGAAAAATCTTTATCCGGCCGCATTGTGGTATTCAGCGTCTCGAACCATGAAGAGGACGTCGTCACCGCGCTGAAACGCGGCGCAGATGGCTATCTGTTAAAAGATATGGAGCCGGAAGATCTGTTAAAAGCGTTGCACCAGGCTGCAGCTGGCGAAATGGTATTAAGCGAGGCGTTAACCCCTGTTCTGGCCGCCAGCCTGCGTGCTAACCGCGCCACGACTGAACGCGACGTCAACCAGTTAACGCCGCGCGAGCGCGATATTCTGAAACTGATTGCTCAGGGCTTACCGAATAAGATGATCGCCCGTCGCCTGGACATCACTGAAAGCACGGTCAAAGTGCACGTGAAGCACATGCTGAAAAAAATGAAGCTTAAATCTCGTGTGGAAGCCGCAGTATGGGTGCATCAGGAACGTATTTTCTGATTATGGTTCCCAGCGCAGTTCGTCCTTTGCCATTTCATCGAAAGGTTCGGCAAGCGTTAGCGTGATCTCATTGGAAGAGACACGCTGTCCCTGGTTATCTTCCACCACCACCGACAAGCGCCATCGATTGGTCGCCTCTTCTCCACTTTGCCAGTCCGGCACGATCAGCGTCCAGCCATCCGCACTATTGGCTGTGGCTCCCGATGTCAGACTTAACATCTGTGTATCCCCTTGCCAGATCAATTGTCGAATACCGTAACGACTGTGGATTTGTAATTTCAGCGGCACCGTTTCACCAGGTTTAAGATCCCAGGGGGGCGTCGCCAGAAATACCGTTAAGGTTTTACGCTGATGATACTCAATGACCGGCAGATTATTCCGCTGCGGATTGTCATAGCGACTGCCTCGCAACGACTGACTCTCAGCAACTTCGCCAGCAGAAAGTTGTTTGTTTAGTGGCACCCCAAAGCGGTAGTTAATATTCAGCCCGAGATTATTTTGGCTTTCTCCACTTTCGCCTTGTTTATGCTGAGCGGTCATAGTAACGAGTGGAACAGGGGTGTAATTAAGCCCCAGACTCATGGCGACAGGATTATGGTAACCCGTGCCAGAATTAAACAGATCGACACGCTGACCAAAATATTGTTCGAGGCTGACACTGGTGTTGAGATGCTGGTAAAACGGCATTCGCATCCGGGCAGTCAGATCATAACCACGCGCCATACGCTGCTCGAGCGAGGCAGTCTGTTCATGCCATGAGGCAAAAGGCTGGTAATAATTTGCCGACAAGCGTAGATATTCTCCCCATGCTTCAGCGCCAAACCCTGCCCGCTGAAGATTTTCATCTAACAAGTTGTCATAAAACGTGTTGTATCCCATCAACCATGTGCCATGCCTCCAGCGTTGACCAACGCCAAGGTTACTTACCAGGCCATCGTCCTGCTGGGTGAGTCCAAGTTGGCTCCATGTGAGATAACGCTCGTTATCCTGCAACGGTACAAACCAGCTCCCCCGGCTGCCGGTGAAATGCCCTTCGTTATCCACTTTGACGTCAACACTGGCGTTCCCCCACGGCGAAAGCCAGGACTCCACATGTTGATTAACCTGCTGACTGAGCGCATCACGAACTTTTCCCAGCGCAAAGGCTTTTGCCTGCTCACCTGTATCCTGACCGTTATCAGTCATACTGGTTTCACCAAAATCTTTCACGATTTCGGCGAAGTGTTTTTCACCGTCATGATTTTCCGGTGCCATTCCTAAGTCCGGCAGACCATCCTTATCGTTATCAAAAGGATTTACCGATTGCTGCTCAACGGATGGCTGTGCGCTAGCTATACCGCCTGCCAGCAGCAAGAGTAAATAAAGTGGGGTAACACGAGAGACGATACGGCTCAAAACGTCAGTAATTTCCGATAAAAATGAACACCCATTACTTTATAGAATAACGATTACTGGTAACTTTTCTCGTACTTTCTCATGCTTTATGGAAAATCCTAAAAATGTGGCAAATTGGTCAGACAGCGTAAAAGCAGTAAGATAGAAGTCGAAAATCTAATTATCTGAATACTGGAGTGAGTAATGCAAAAAATCGTGATCGTTGCCAATGGCGCGCCCTACGGGAGCGAATCCTTATTTAATAGCCTGCGGCTGGCCATTGCGCTACGGGAGCAGGAGAGCAACCTGGATCTGCGTCTGTTCCTGATGTCTGATGCGGTAACTGCCGGATTACGCGGACAAAAACCGGGGGAAGGCTACAATATTCAGCAAATGCTCGAGATCCTCACTGCGCAAAATGTACCTGTGAAATTGTGCAAAACCTGCACCGATGGTCGCGGTATCAGCCCACTTCCGCTGATTGATGGAGTTGAAATTGGCACACTGGTCGAACTGGCGCAATGGACGCTGGTTGCCGATAAAGTGCTCACGTTTTAATTGCAGTATGGGGCGCTCAAGGTTACAGAAACGCCCCGCTGTGATAACAGTTTCATCAGGCAAAACCGGGCCGTAAGACACCATCCGGGAAATTCTCCGCCAGCAGTTTTTTCACCGACACCAGTAAATCATTCAGCCCGTCATCCTGCATCCCCAGTTTGTTGAGCTCTTGTTCCAGAGAAAATAAATACTGTGCATTGGTTCCAAGCGGACCACTCGCCGCAGCAATCAACGGAGCAATCACCTGAGCTCGGGTATCGGACTCATATTCAGGATGGCGCGGGTCCATAATAAACACCAGCGCGTTGACTGTGCGCCCGTCATCAAGATCAAGCTGACACCAGGTTGGCAGGTAGCAGCCGGTAATCATCTCCCGCTTCCACAGCAAGGTCAGTTCCTGCTCCAGCGTCTCTTCCGGCAAGCGATACGCCACTCCCGTGGTGCGGCCGCCCTCTTTCAGAGCAAGCATTCTTCCCGGCTGGTGTGCCGTCCCCCTTCCGGCGGTCAGACGCAGACAGAACGCCCGGTGCCACCCAACCAGCGTACCGGTACAGGACTCGATAAACTCCAGCGCCGGATTCCACATCAACGATCCATAACCGAAGATCCACACCGCCCCCTCATCAGGACGACAAGCCAGCGTAGCTGCCAGCGAGGCTGCCCGCTGTTCTGCCGACCATAAGAGTGATTCTTCAATAGTGCCAAATGCCGTTTTACAATCGGCATTCATCAAGAAATCCCGCGTTATCACCTTATACCTCCGCCACTGCATACTTCCCTGCGACAACTTTTTGGTGTCTTCCAGACATTTTTACTGCTCATTTTGGAACCATTACCGGGACAATATGCAATCTGCAGACCACTTGCAAGGCGACGCCGCACGAATAGCTTTAACTCATCACCGGGAGTTATAACTTTTTATGCCATTTATCATCACTTCCTTTAGCATATTCATGTTTCACTGCTGCCCAGGCCACTTTATGCGCTGTCTCCTCCCGACTGGCATCATCACGCCGATCTTCTTTATCTTTATATTGATCCCAGGCGCTGTTGAATGCCTCTTTATAGATATCCTGGGCATGGGACGGTAGAACGTGTTTTACATTTTCCGGCAGATCGCTTTTTGTTTTATACGGCATTGTTGACTCCTTTTTTAAAGGTGAACTTTAAGTGTGGTCAACAATATCCACGCTTGCCAGCATATAAGACTTTTCACGTCAGACTCTTCTTAAGAGGTGCTAATACAAACATTGTCTAAACACGTTGATTATTTTTATACCCCAAAGAGTAAAAAAGCGACAGCGGGGTAAAATTTCGTAAAATGTTACCGATATCCAGACACTTTCTGTTATTTTTTCTGCCTATTTATTACATTTTCGACAAATTCATCTGCAAAGGATAACCATAATGACAAATGCTCACGAGGCGGTAAAAACCCGCCACAAGGAGACCTCGCTTATTTTCCCGGTTCTGGCGCTGGTAGTGCTGTTCCTGTGGGGAAGCAGTCAAACACTACCAGTGGTCATAGGCATCAATCTTCTTGCGCTTATTGGTATTTTAAGCAGCGCCTTTAGTGTTGTCCGTCATGCGGACGTATTAGCCCATCGACTGGGGGAACCTTATGGCTCTCTTATTCTTAGCCTTTCCGTGGTTATTCTTGAAGTCAGTTTGATATCAGCCTTAATGGCGACCGGCGATGCGGCGCCGACGTTAATGCGAGATACACTCTATTCAATCATTATGATTGTTACTGGTGGACTGGTTGGTTTTTCATTACTGTTGGGCGGGCGCAAATTTGCCACCCAATATATGAATCTGTTTGGTATTAAACAGTATTTAATCGCCCTGTTTCCATTGGCAATTATTGTGCTGGTATTCCCGATGGCTCTGCCTGCAGCGAATTTTTCAACTGGTCAGGCGTTGCTGGTGGCATTAATTTCCGCAGCAATGTACGGCGTATTTTTGCTAATTCAGACCAAAACGCATCAGAGTCTGTTTGTCTATGAACATGAAGATGACAGTGATGATGACGATCCGCACCATGGTAAACCGTCTGCCCATAGCAGCCTGTGGCATGCCGTCTGGTTGATTATCCATTTAATTGCGGTGATAGCGGTTACCAAAATGAACGCCAGTCCGCTGGAAACACTGCTCACCAGCATGAATGCTCCGGTGGCCTTTACCGGTTTCCTGGTGGCGCTATTGATTCTTTCGCCGGAAGGCTTAGGGGCGTTAAAAGCGGTATTAAACAACCAGGTCCAGCGCGCGATGAATCTGTTCTTTGGTTCGGTGTTAGCAACCATTTCACTTACCGTACCTGTCGTCACGCTGATCGCCTTTATGACAGGCAATGAATTGCAGTTTGCGCTTGGTGCGCCAGAAATGGTGGTAATGGTAGCCTCTTTGGTGCTGTGCCATATCTCCTTCTCCACCGGACGTACTAACGTACTCAACGGCGCGGCACATCTGGCTCTCTTTGCCGCCTATTTGATGACAATATTTGCCTGACATTGATATCTCCCCCTGGCGGCGGAAGCTGGGGGAGATAATAAAAATACCTGCCCGGTTCCTTTCTTCAGTTATTCTGAACAATTCGTCAGACATAATTGCGAGCCTGCACCACAACATGCAAGAAAGCACTGCAACAGTTGATGAAAAGCTGGAATGTACTCTTCATTACGAACGTTTCAGTGGTGAAGTAAAGAAGGCTTGAGACGTAGTATCCACACCAAGCCGGCGTTATCCGGTGAGGCGCAATGTTGCGGGGGCTTTATCCCTGGTGGCATTGGTTGCTGGAAAGAGAAAACCCCCGCACGTTGAGAGGTAAAACCTGACAACAGAACGGGGGCTAATCTTGAACCATCAACAATTCAAGAATAGCCGCAAAATGTTGTCATTACAACAAGGCGGCTATATGACGCTCGCGCAGTTTGCCATGATTTTCTGGCACGACCTGGCAGCACCGATCCTGGCGGGAATTATTACCGCAGCGATTGTCAGCTGGTGGCGTAACCGGAAGTAAGGCGAATACGGGCGTCAGGCTGCCGTGATGGCAATATGCGCCCGAAACCGGCCGCAGGGGTAACAGCCTGTGGCCTTTTTTGTATCTGGCACCCATGAAAAAAGTCTTAACGCAGAACGCTAAGACTTTATTTTTCAAGCAAAAAAGATTACTTGCTGGTATCCAGTTCTTCGAAACCTTTCACCAGATCATCAATCGCTTTCATCTGCTTGAGGAACGGTTCCAGTTTAGCCAGCGGCAGCGCGGATGGGCCATCACATTTCGCATGTTCCGGATCCGGATGAGCTTCAATAAACAGCCCCGCCAGACCTACCGCCATACCGGCTCGTGCCAGCTCAGCCACCTGAGCACGACGACCGCCGGAAGCTGCGCCAAACGGATCGCGGCATTGCAGTGCGTGGGTCACGTCGAAAATCACCGGCGAGTTACCAGACACTTTCTTCATAATGCTGAAACCCAGCATATCGACAACCAGGTTGTCATAGCCAAAGTTAGCGCCGCGATCGCAAAGAATCACTTTATCGTTGCCGCCTTCTTTGAATTTATCAACGATGTTACCCATCTGACCCGGGCTGACAAACTGCGGTTTTTTGACGTTAATTACCGCACCGGTTTTCGCCATGGCTTCCACCAGGTCAGTCTGACGAGCGAGAAATGCCGGTAACTGGATCACATCCACAACATCAGCAACTGGCTGTGCCTGGCTTGGTTCGTGAACGTCGGTGATAATTTTCACGCCAAAAGTTTGCTTCAATTCCTGGAAGATTTTCATCCCTTCTTCCAGGCCCGGTCCACGATAAGAGTGGATAGAGGAGCGGTTGGCTTTGTCAAAAGAGGCTTTGAACACGTAAGGGATACCCAGTTTCTGGGTCACGGTTACGTAGTGTTCGCAAATGCGCATCGCCAGATCGCGAGATTCCAGCACGTTCATACCGCCAAACAGCACGAACGGCAGGTCATTTGCTACGTTGATGTCGCCAATGCTAACCACTTTTTGTTTCATAGGATCGCCTTAATCTTAAGTAAAATGTCGATTAATTAATGCAGCACAATATGTTTATGCGCGATGTTATTAATTTGCGCACGAATCATTTCGCTGATCGGGTCTTCCGGACACTGTTCAACGAAATAACTTAAATCATTTAACGCAACGTGTTCGCAATCCAGTTGCGCGTAAATCAACCCACGATCGCGAATTTCATACGGATCTTCAGGGTTGAACTGTAATAAGGCCTCGCTGGTGCGTAATGCCAGTTCCATCTGATTTTCTTCCATCAGCGACGCTTTCAGCGTATCCAATAGTTTGCGGATAACCTCAATGTTATCGGCTTCATCCAGGTCTTCATAAAACAGTTCCGCCGACGGGCTGATATTTCCCTTTAACCATACATCCAGCATATGTTCGCTTAACGATTCACCGTTAAAAGGGTTAATCAACCAAATTTCGCCATCCGGACATTCAATGCGCAATATAAGCTGCGTCGGGAAAATCACCGGCATCAGCGGCAAATCGAGACGATTAGCGACCCACACCAAAACGGCGCCTAATGATACCGCACTGCCCTGCCGATTTTTTAACACCTGATCCAACCATAGTGCATCGGAAAGACGATAAACACCGCGTGAGGCTTTAAATCCCCATTCGCCGTAAAACAGCGCGATCAATTTTTCCAGCTGCTCTTCTAAAGGCAGAAGCTGGCTAATTTCTTCCTTCGCCAGATTAACGAGACGCTCCAGTTCGTCGTATACATCTTGCGAGGGAAAATCGCGGCGGATTGCTTCGCAAGCCAGGATCATGCCTTCGCACAGCGGCGCTTTATTAAATTCGAAATCAGCTAACGATCTCATGACTTACCCCAGTAACGGTACTTTTGTGGTGGCGAGTTTAATGATGATGTACAGCACCACCAGCGCCAGCGGGAAGGCAATAATGCGCACCTGCTGACTGTGCACCCGACGATAATCGAGAGCAATAAAACCCAAAACGATATAAATGATAACTCCAAACAGCTTTTCAGTCAGCCATTGTGCCTGCCCGGAAAATGGCAGGATGTGCGCTTTAGCCATTAGCGCCACGCCGCTTAACAATAACACCGTGTCAATAACCGGCGGCGCAATGCGCGTCCAGCGAGCAAATGCCTGAGGATGCTCCTGATAACGTAGCCAGAAACGTAAGGTTAATAGCCCAACAGAAAGCGCAACGCTAATGAGATGAACGCTAAGCAGCGTAGTAAAACTAGTCATCGATAATAGCGACCAAGCGTCACGCGCTCGTTATCACCGTAGTCCCGGCAGGTTTCGACATCACGATAACCCGCCTGAATAAATGCCTGTCGAACCACTTCCCCTTGCTGCCAGCCATGTTCCAGAAGCAGAAATCCGCCAGATATTAGCATGTTACGTGACTTTTGGATGATGTGCACGATATCCGCCATACCGCTGTCTGCCGCCACCAATGCCGACAGCGGCTCAAAGCGGACATCGCCTTGTTGAAGATGGGGATCCTGCTCGTCGATATATGGCGGATTGCTGACAATCATCGCAAACTGCTGCTCGCCAAGCGCACTAAACCAGTCGCTTTGCAGGATATGGATATTTTTAATCGCCAGATGCTGCGCATTACGCTTCGCAAGGGCAACGGCATCCGGCATTCGGTCAACGGCGGTTACCTCGCAATCTGGACGCTCGCTGGCCAGCGCCAGCGCAATCGCCCCGGTGCCCGTACCGAGATCGAGAATACGGCAAGACTGTTCAGGTAACCGAGCCAGTGCCTGCTCCACCAGACATTCCGTGTCAGGACGGGGAATTAAGGTCGCTGGCGAAACAAATAACGGCAACGACCAAAATTCACGCACACCGGTTAAATGAGCAATAGGTTCACCTGCACGACGACGCGCAAGCAGTACGTCGAGTTGCTCACACTGCGCGTCAGTCAGCTGCGTTTCGCCAAAGGCGAGAATAAAAGTACGCCCCTTGCCGGTAACATGCTCCAGCAGGATTTCAGCATCGCGCCGTGGGCTTTCGCTCGCCTGAAGTTGGGTTATTGCGTCACGTAACCAGTGTTGATATTCCATTATTCTTGCTCGGACAACGCCGCCAGTTGGTCAGCCTGATGTTCCTGGATAATCGGTTCAATTAGCATATCCAGCTTACCTTCCATCACTTCATCCAGACGGTAGAGCGTCAGGTTGATACGGTGGTCAGTGACGCGCCCCTGCGGGAAGTTGTAGGTACGATTACGATCGCTGCGATCGCCACTGCCCAGCAGGTTACGACGGGTAGACGCCTCCGCCTGCTGGCGTTTTGCCATTTCTGCTGCGTGGATGCGAGCACCAAGTACAGAAAGTGCTTTAGCTTTGTTTTTATGTTGTGAACGTTCGTCCTGACATTCAACAACAATACCGGTTGGTAAGTGAGTAATACGGATTGCCGAATCGGTGGTGTTAACGTGCTGCCCCCCTGCCCCTGAAGAGCGGAAAGTATCAATGCGCAAATCTGCCGGGTTGATGTCCGGCAGTTCTGCGTCAGGCAGCTCTGGCATTACCGCAACGGTACAAGCAGAAGTATGAATACGACCTTGCGATTCCGTAGCAGGAACACGCTGCACGCGATGACCGCCAGATTCGAATTTCAGGCGACCATACACACCATCGCCACTGATTTTGGCGATGATCTCTTTATAGCCACCATGCTCGCCCTCGCTGGCGCTCATGATTTCCACGCGCCAGCGACGGGCTTCTGCGTAACGGCTATACATACGGAACAGATCGCCTGCAAATAATGCGGCTTCATCACCACCAGTTCCGGCACGCACTTCGAGAAAGGCGTTGCGTTCGTCATCAGGATCTTTTGGCAGCAAGAGAACCTGAAGTTGTTGTTCCAGTTGTTCGCTTTTTTCTTTAGCTTCACGCAGTTCATCCTGCGCCATCTCACGCATTTCAGGATCGTCGAGCATCATCTGTGCGGTTTCGATATCTTCCTGAACCTGTTGCCAGTCGGTGAAACAGCGCGAAACATCACTTAACTGCGCATATTCACGAGATAATGCGCGAAAACGTTCCTGGTCAGCGATGGTTTGCGCATCACCCAGCAGCGCCTGAACTTCTTCATGGCGTTCATGCAGGGCTTCCAGTTTGGCAACGATAGAAGGCTTCATAGGCGTAAATGCACCCTGTAAAAAAGAAAATGATGTACTGCTACTCCAGCCCGAGGCTGTCGCGCAGAATATTCAGGCGTTCGTTATCCCCGTCACGGGCAGCCTGTTGAAGTGATTTCGTTGGCGCATGGATCAGGCGGTTAGTCAGTTTCCATGCCAGATCCTGCATAATGGCTTGCGCGTCGCCGCCCTGTTCAAGGGCTGCTAACGCTTTGGCGGTTAACTCATCGCGAACCTGCTCTGCCTGACTGCGATAATCGCGAATAGTTTCGCTGGCGCTTTGTGCGCGCAGCCACGCCATAAATTCGCTGGTTTCCTGAGCGACGATAGTTTCCGCTTCAACTGCGGCGGCTTTACGCTGCGCCAGGTTATGCGAAATGATGCTTTGCAGATCGTCAACGCTATAAAGGTAGGCATTCGCCAGTTTTCCGACTTCCGGTTCGACATCGCGCGGAACGGCAATATCCACCAACAGCATCGGTTGGTTGCGACGGCTTTTTAATGCGCGCTCCACCATACCTTTACCGATAATCGGTAACGGGCTTGCAGTGGAACTAATGATGATATCGGCTTCGCGCAGACGTTCGTCGATATCGCTCAATGCAATCACTTCTGCGCCGACTTCATCTGCCAGGATTTGGGCTCGTTCGCGAGTACGATTGGCGATAATCATCTTCTGCACTTTGTGTTCGCGCAGATGACGCGCCACCAGTTCGATGGTTTCGCCCGCACCAACCAGCAATACCGTCACCGTAGAAAGCGATTCAAAGATCTGCCGCGCCAGCGTACAAGCCGCAAAAGCGACAGACACAGCACTGGCGCCAATATCCGTTTCAGTGCGAACGCGCTTCGCTACAGAGAAAGATTTCTGGAACATGCGTTCCAGTTCGCTGGCCTTCATATGGCCTTTTTGCGAATCGGCAAACGCTTTTTTAACCTGACCGAGGATCTGCGGCTCCCCCAGAACCAGTGAATCCAGGCCACTGGCAACACGCATTAAATGGCTAACCGCGTCGTTATCCTGATGCCAGTAGAGGCTATTACGCAGATCTTCTTCGTTGAGATTGTGGTAATCGCACAACCAGCGAATGAGCGCCTCTTGCAGGTTATCCTGCTCTTCAACGCTAAGATAAAGTTCTGTGCGGTTACACGTCGACAGCACCACGCCGCCCTGCACCATCGGCTGCGCGAGCAGGCTGTCAAGCGCCTGATCGAGCTTGTCCGGCGAAAACGATACACGTTCTCGTAGCGATACAGGTGCCGTTTTATGGTTAATACCGAGTGCTAAAAGGGTCATGTCTGCGGGAAATAATACCAACGTTGATATGGTTAGTCTGCTCGCATCATACAGGATGCGTGAGATCAATAAAAGAGAGCGCCCCCTTTTGGAGTAATTGCCAAAAGCCGTTAGATTCTGGCAATTAAGACAACTTGAACATAGACGATAGCGGACGGTAACGCTAGCATTAAGGGTTATAACTGCAACGTATCTCAAGGACTTGTCATTATCATGCCCCTGCCCGATTTTCGCTTTATCCGCCTGCTACCGCTGGCTGCCCTCGTGCTCACTGCCTGTTCCGTTACCACACCAAAAGGCCCCGGCAAAAGCCCGGACTCCCCGCAGTGGCGTCAGCATCAGCAAGAGGTTCGTAACCTCAACCAGTATCAGACACGCGGTGCATTTGCGTATATTTCTGACCAGCAGAAAGTGTATGCCCGCTTCTTCTGGCAGCAAACTGGCCAGGATCGCTACCGTCTGCTGCTGACCAACCCATTGGGAAGCACCGAACTGGAGCTGAATGCTCAGCCGGGTAACGTGCAGCTGGTAGATAACAAAGGTCAGCGTTACACCGCCGATGACGCCGAAGAGATGATTGGCAAATTGACAGGAATGCCGATTCCGCTCAACAGTTTGCGCCAGTGGATTTTAGGTTTGCCTGGTGATGCAACCGACTACAAACTGGACGACCAGTACCGCCTGAGCGAAATCACCTACAGCCAGAACGGCAAAAACTGGAAAGTCGTATACGGTGGTTATGACACCAAAACGCAACCTGCGATGCCAGCCAATATGGAACTCACCGACGGTGGTCAGCGCATCAAGTTAAAAATGGATAACTGGATAGTGAAATAATGCGGACACAGTGGCCCTCTCCGGCAAAACTTAATCTGTTCTTATACATTACCGGTCAGCGAGCGGACGGTTACCACACGCTGCAAACGCTGTTTCAGTTTCTTGATTACGGCGACACCATCAGCATTGAACTTCGTGACGATGGGGATATTCGTCTGTTAACGCCCGTTGAAGGCGTGGAGCACGAAGATAACCTGATCGTTCGCGCAGCACGGTTGTTGATGAAAACAGCGGCAGACAGCGGGCGTCTTCCGGCGGGGAGCGGTGCAAATATCAGCATTGGCAAGCGTTTGCCGATGGGCGGCGGCCTGGGCGGTGGTTCATCGAATGCCGCGACTGTGCTGGTGGCGTTAAATCATCTCTGGCAATGCGGGCTAAGTATTGATGAACTGGCGGAACTGGGTCTGACGTTGGGCGCAGATGTTCCTGTCTTTGTACGCGGTCATGCCGCGTTTGCTGAAGGGGTTGGCGAAATATTAACGCCAGTGAATCCACCGGAGAAATGGTATCTGGTGGCACACCCTGGTGTAAGTATTCCGACACCGGTGATTTTTAAAGATCCTGAACTCCCGCGCAACACGCCGAACAGGTCAATTGATACGTTGCTAAAATGTGAATTCGGTAATGATTGCGAGGTTATCGCAAGAAAACGTTTTCGCGAGGTTGATGCGGTGCTTTCCTGGCTGTTAGAATACGCCCCGTCGCGCCTGACTGGGACAGGAGCCTGTGTCTTTGCTGAATTTGATACAGAGTCTGAAGCCCGCCAGGTGCTAGAGCAAGCCCCGGAATGGCTCAATGGCTTTGTGGCGAAAGGTGTTAATCTTTCCCCATTGCACAGAGCCATGCTTTAAGCCGGGCAAGCTGAGTTTCGGTGACAACGTCACCTTGTTCCAGACGTTGCATCGCGCTCTTTAATACACCGCCTGGAAAGAATATTGCCTGGCCCGCACAGTTTTCGGCAGATTCTTTCCACCAATGGACGCATGCCTGAGGTTCTTCTCGTGCCTGATATGAAGCTTTTTGCTGGTAACGCCACCCCGGAACTAGCACAACGTATTGCCAACCGCCTGTACACTTCACTCGGCGACGCCGCTGTAGGTCGCTTTAGCGACGGCGAAGTCAGTGTACAAATCAATGAAAATGTACGCGGTGGTGATATTTTCATCATCCAGTCCACTTGTGCCCCTACTAACGACAACCTGATGGAATTAGTCGTGATGGTTGATGCCCTGCGTCGTGCTTCCGCAGGTCGTATCACCGCTGTTATCCCCTACTTTGGCTATGCGCGCCAGGACCGTCGCGTCCGTTCCGCTCGTGTGCCAATCACTGCGAAAGTGGTTGCAGATTTCCTCTCCAGCGTCGGTGTTGACCGTGTGCTGACAGTGGATCTGCACGCTGAACAGATTCAGGGTTTCTTCGACGTTCCGGTTGATAACGTATTTGGTAGCCCGATCCTGCTGGAAGACATGCTGCAGCTGAATCTGGATAACCCAATTGTGGTTTCTCCGGACATCGGCGGCGTTGTGCGTGCCCGCGCTATCGCTAAGCTGCTGAACGATACCGATATGGCAATCATCGATAAACGTCGTCCGCGTGCGAACGTTTCCCAGGTGATGCATATCATCGGTGACGTTGCAGGTCGTGACTGCGTACTGGTCGATGATATGATCGACACTGGCGGTACGCTGTGTAAAGCTGCTGAAGCTCTGAAAGAACGTGGTGCTAAACGTGTATTTGCATACGCGACTCACCCGATCTTCTCTGGCAACGCGGCGAACAACCTGCGTAACTCTGTAATTGATGAAGTCGTTGTCTGCGATACCATTCCGCTGAGCGATGAAATCAAATCACTGCCGAACGTGCGTACTCTGACTCTGTCAGGTATGCTGGCCGAAGCGATTCGTCGTATCAGCAACGAAGAATCGATCTCTGCTATGTTCGAACATTAATCGAACCCGGCTCAAAGACCCGCTGCGGCGGGTTTTTTTGTCTGTAATATCCATTTGTATGACCTATGCCTCCTTCACCTGCCATTTAGTTGACAGATGATGCGCTCACGGATGAAACATTATTGTGAACAAAATATTCTCCTCACATGTGATGCCTTTCCGCGCTCTGATCGACGCTTGCTGGAAAGAAAAATACACTGCCGCACGGTTTACCCGTGACCTGATTGCCGGGATTACCGTCGGGATTATTGCTATTCCGCTGGCGATGGCGTTGGCAATTGGTAGTGGCGTGGCTCCACAGTACGGTTTATATACCGCTGCTGTTGCAGGGATTGTCATTGCTCTGACGGGGGGGTCGCGTTTTAGCGTTTCCGGTCCAACTGCGGCATTTGTGGTAATTCTCTATCCCGTTTCGCAACAGTTTGGACTGGCAGGCCTGCTGGTTGCGACGTTGTTGTCGGGGATCTTTTTGATCCTGATGGGGCTGGCGCGCTTCGGGCGCTTGATTGAGTATATCCCGGTTTCCGTTACCTTAGGCTTCACTTCGGGTATCGGGATCACCATCGGTACGATGCAGATTAAAGATTTTCTCGGTCTGCAAATGGCATATGTCCCGGAACATTATCTGCAAAAAGTCGGCGCATTATTTATGGCGCTGCCCACCATTAATGTGGGTGATGCTGCCATTGGCATTGTGACGCTTGGCATTCTGGTTTTCTGGCCGCGTCTGGGCATTCGTTTACCAGGTCATCTTCCGGCCTTGCTGGCTGGTTGTGCGGTGATGGGCATTGTTAACCTGCTCGGTGGACACGTTGCTACCATCGGCTCGCAATTCCACTACGTTCTGGCCGATGGTTCCCAGGGTAATGGTATTCCGCAACTGCTGCCGCAACTGGTACTGCCGTGGGATCTCCCCGATTCAGAATTCACACTAACCTGGGATTCTATTCGCACACTGCTGCCTGCGGCATTCTCAATGGCAATGCTCGGCGCAATCGAATCTCTGCTCTGCGCGGTGGTACTGGATGGCATGACCGGGACGAAACACAAGGCGAACAGCGAACTGGTCGGTCAGGGGCTGGGGAATATCATCGCTCCGTTCTTTGGTGGTATTACCGCTACAGCTGCCATCGCGCGTTCTGCCGCTAACGTCCGTGCCGGTGCAACTTCCCCTATCTCGGCGGTGATCCACTCTATTCTGGTTATTCTCGCTCTGCTGGTACTGGCACCGCTGCTCTCCTGGCTGCCGCTTTCCGCCATGGCTGCCCTGCTATTGATGGTGGCGTGGAACATGAGTGAAGCGCACAAAGTGGTCGACTTGCTGCGCCATGCGCCGAAAGATGACATCATCGTCATGCTGCTTTGCATGTCGCTGACCGTGCTGTTTGATATGGTTATTGCCATCAGTGTGGGTATCGTACTGGCATCGCTGCTGTTTATGCGCCGTATCGCCCGTATGACTCGTCTGGCACCCGTGGCGGTAGATGTTCCTGAGGATGTACTGGTTCTGCGCGTTATTGGTCCGCTGTTTTTTGCTGCGGCTGAAGGCTTATTCACCGATCTTGAATCACGTCTGGAAGGCAAACGAATTGTTATTCTGAAGTGGGATGCAGTTCCGGTTCTTGATGCCGGTGGCCTTGATGCGTTCCAGCGTTTTGTGAAGCGCCTGCCTGAAGGATGTGAACTGCGGGTGTGTAATGTGGAGTTCCAGCCACTGCGCACCATGGCTCGTTCTGGTATTCAACCGATCCCTGGACGCCTGGCATTCTTCCCGAATCGCAGCGCAGCAATGGCTGATCTGTAAGAAAGGCATTAAATTGACCAGTCAGCACAAACTGACTGGTCAGCAAACTGCATTATGCGTTAACTATGACGACGATTATCGTTACGGCGGCAACGTTTGTCATAATGACGAACCCACCAGTAACGGTCGCACACCTGTTCATGCCCGCCAACACGGGCACCCGCCAGCCAGAGAATGGCACCGACGAAAATACTCAGCACTGCACCATGTGCGAAATACTGGGGCATATTAAACTGTGGTAACTGGTTGAGGATTGAATACCCCACGCCGACCACCATGACCACCAGACCCAACCCCATGAGCACGTTACCGAGTAACGAAGCGTTTTTGCGTTTCATGTGTCACCTCCGGAACTTTCTGGGTTGTAACAGGGAATACCCCTCTTCCTTATGTGTAAAGTATAGACAACACCCTGTAGGTTATGTGCGGGCGTGATCACAATTACAACCCTTATTTCAACAAAACTTTACAAATAAACGCCTGAACATCCTGACTTTCTAATAGTTCGCAGAGGCAATTATTATGTTGTCTGCGTATAAGGTGCTGTTTTTTGTCAAGCGAGGCCACAACCAGTAAACTACGCGCCAGTTATGCACTCACTCAGGACAAAAAACGTGACGATTAAATTGATTGTCGGCCTGGCGAACCCCGGCGCTGAATACGCCGCAACGCGACACAATGCTGGCGCCTGGTTCGTTGACTTACTGGCGGAGCGTTTGCGCGCTCCCTTGCGCGAAGAAGCTAAATTCTTTGGTTATACCTCGCGAGTTACCCTTGGAGGCGAAGATGTCCGCCTGTTAGTCCCGACCACATTTATGAATCTCAGCGGCAAAGCCGTCGCGGCGATGGCCAGTTTTTTCCGCATTAATCCGGACGAAATTCTGGTCGCCCACGACGAGCTGGATCTGCCCCCTGGCGTCGCCAAATTTAAGTTGGGCGGCGGTCATGGTGGTCACAATGGACTGAAAGACATCATCAGTAAATTGGGTAATAACCCTAACTTTCACCGTTTACGCATTGGAATCGGTCATCCGGGCGATAAAAACAAAGTTGTCGGGTTTGTGTTAGGCAAACCTCCTGTTAGTGAACAGAAGTTAATTGATGAAGCCATCGACGAAGCGGCACGTTGTACTGAAATGTGGTTTACAGATGGCTTGACCAAAGCAACGAACCGATTGCACGCCTTTAAAGCGCAATAAGTCGTTGTCTGCGGCATTTTTGCCGCGTGCCGTGTATAATAGGCAGAGTTATTTCCATTTCTACAATCTGTTTACGATAACAGGTTGATTATTAAGATATTAAGGTGATTTAAATCATGGGATTCAAATGCGGTATCGTCGGTTTGCCCAACGTCGGGAAATCTACCCTGTTCAACGCGCTGACCAAAGCCGGTATTGAAGCGGCCAACTTTCCATTCTGCACCATCGAGCCGAACACAGGCGTTGTGCCAATGCCCGATCCGCGTCTGGATCAACTGGCTGAAATCGTAAAACCGCAGCGTACGCTTCCCACGACCATGGAGTTTGTCGATATCGCTGGCCTGGTAAAAGGCGCGTCGAAAGGCGAAGGTCTGGGTAACCAGTTCCTGACCAACATCCGTGAAACCGAAGCGATCGGTCACGTTGTTCGCTGCTTTGAAAATGACAACATCATTCACGTTTCCGGCAAAGTTAACCCGGCAGACGATATTGACGTTATCAATACCGAGCTTGCTCTGGCGGATCTCGACACCTGTGAACGTGCAATTCACCGGGTACAGAAAAAAGCCAAAGGTGGCGATAAAGACGCGAAAGCCGAGCTGGCGGTACTGGAAAAATGCCTGCCACAACTTGAAAACGCAGGTATGCTGCGCGCGCTGGATTTAAGCGCAGAAGAAAAAGCTGCTATTCGTTACCTGAGCTTCCTGACGCTGAAACCGACAATGTACATCGCCAACGTCAACGAAGACGGTTTTGAAAACAACCCGTATCTGGACCAGGTGCGTGAAATCGCGGCGAAAGAAGGTTCTGTTGTCGTTCCGGTTTGTGCTGCTGTTGAAGCAGACATTGCCGAACTGGACGACGAAGAACGTGACGAGTTTATGCAGGAACTGGGACTGGAAGAGCCGGGTCTGAACCGTGTGATCCGTGCCGGTTATAAACTGCTGAACCTGCAAACTTACTTCACCGCCGGGGTGAAAGAAGTGCGTGCATGGACCATTCCGGTTGGTGCAACCGCGCCGCAGGCTGCTGGCAAAATCCACACCGATTTTGAAAAAGGCTTTATCCGTGCACAAACCATCGCGTTTGAAGATTTCATCACTTACAAAGGTGAACAAGGCGCGAAAGAAGCAGGCAAAATGCGTGCAGAAGGTAAAGATTACATCGTTAAAGATGGCGATGTGATGAACTTCCTGTTTAACGTTTAATACGTTACTACCAGTACTGAAGTCTCCGTACTGGCGCAAAAAATCAGCCATTATGTGTGGATGCACATAATGGCTTTTTTGTTTTTGTCGATCATCCCCGACGCTTAAACTGACCTGCATCAATGCCATATTGTTTCATTTTTCGCCAAAGCGTGGTGCGACCAATTCCAAGTAACGCCGACATTTCCAGAATACGCCCACCTGTCACCTGGGCGGCGTTAATAATCGCTTCTTTTTCGACTTCCGCAAATGACAGACTGGTGGAAAGACGCGTGGCGCTGATATCTTCTGTCGCCTGTTCGGTAAACAGATGCTCAGGCAAATCACTGACGTGAATGCGTCCGTTGTCGCTGCTCAGGGCAAGGTTCTCAATGACGCTATACAGTTCAAAATCATTACCGGGCCATGCGCAGGAGACCAAACGAGCAAGCGCATCGTCATCAATCTTCAGGCGAGTTGAGAAGCGTTTTTCGAGATTACGCAATTTGTTATTCACCAGCGCCGGAATACTGCCGCGCCGCATACGCAGAGGCGGGATGGTAATTTCAAATGCATGGAGCGCGTAATAAAGCTGGCGACTAAAGCGATTTTGTTCCACCAGCATTGCCAGATCTGCGGTCGTCGTGGCAATCACTTTGACATCAATCGGGATTAAACGCCGCGCATCCAACCGCGTGATAACGCCCTGCTTGATGACCTGAAGCAATGCTGACTGTAACTCCACCGCCAGATACTCAATCTTTTCGAGAAACAGCGTGCCGCCGTGTGCCAGTTCCAGACGACTCAGACGACCATTTTTATTCTCCGTGCGATCGCCGCCAATAAACTCCTCCACCAGCGTCGCATCACCATATAACTCGCAATTGACGGCGATATAGGGACCTGCAGCGCGTTCGCTTTCATTATGAATCGCCTGACTTAACAGAGCCTTACCAACGCCTTCTTCTCCACAAAGTAACACCGGAAAACTGCTGCGCGCCGCCTGACGACCAAAATGAATCAAGCGACGGGTTTGCGGATCATCCTGTGGCATATGAGCAAAAGTATGACTAACTTTGCCTAATTGACTGGTCATCAATTGCCGCATCTGCTCCACCGGATGCAGCAGCAGAATAAAGCTGGTTCCCTGGGGTTCAATTATCGGTTTAAGGGTAATGACCGCATCAATAAACTGGTGCTGACTTTCAAAGGTCGCTTCCACATGTTTGAGCGGATGTGCCTGTTTTATTGCCTGTTGCAGCACGGCAGGTAACGTTAACAGTTCCGTGATTGCTCTTCCCTGGCTGGCCGTTGCGTCCAGACGCAAAACACGCGCCGCCTGAGCATTAATAAATTGCAGATTACCCTGCTCGTCCCAGCTAATCACGCCATCGTCCATACTTTCTAACAGAGCGTTACGTTGATTTAAATGCCGATTAGTTTCAGCCAGCAAACTGTCCGTTAGCAGTAAGTTTCCCACCTCGCGAGCAATTGCCAGCGTCAACGGTAAATCGGCTGCGGTCGATTGTTCCGCCGGACACGCCAGGGCTATCGTCCCCGTCAATCGCCCCTTGCTGTCAAACAGCGGCGTTGCACAAAATGCCCATTTCCAGAGCGCCTGTTTAAAATGTTGATCGGCTATCGTTTTCACCGCCTGACCAGAGATAGCCGCTAACGATAGCGCACAAGTACCGATGATTCCTTCGGCGCAATAAGTGCCGTCATTAAATCCCAACGCACTAAGCTGCTCCATAGTCTGCGGATCACCATAACGGCTAAGGATGCAGGCAGTTTCATCGAGAATAAGCAAAACGCACGCTCGTGGCGCCATATATTCCAGGGCATCTTCCAGCGCCGCCTGCCCGAGTGTCAGCATCGCCTTTTTACGCCGACAGATGGTAGCAAATGTCACGCCCTGGGCCTGGTGCGGTACGCTCCACGACTCCCGTTTCATCAGTTTGCGGCATCGCTCCCAGGATGCTGCAATCCAGGGGGCGTTAGCCTGGTCATCGTTGTGAAAACCGCCTCTCATATTCCGCTCACTTCTGGCAAAAGGTGTTCTGACTCGCAATTTTAAGTATCAGGGCATTATTATGTTCCATAATGGAACATTTATTAAAACATATGTTTCAGCATGAAACATAATTTGTATGAATTTTCTTTTCCCAAGTCTGATGCACAATGGATTCATCGGCAGTCAGTGGTCGCCGTGTCGTTGAACATCATCCATGCCCTACGATAATTGCTGGAGCAAGATAATGAAAAAATTGATCAATGATGTGCAAGACGTACTGAACGAACAACTGGCAGGGCTGGCGAAAGCGCATCCTTCGCTGACATTGCATCAGGATCCGCTGTACGTCACACGAGCTGATGCACCGGTTGCCGGAAAAGTCGCCCTGCTGTCAGGCGGCGGCAGCGGACACGAACCAATGCACTGCGGTTATATCGGTCAGGGGATGCTTTCGGGGGCGTGTCCGGGCGAAATTTTCACTTCACCTACCCCCGATAAAATCTTTGAATGCGCCATGCAGATTGATGGCGGCGAAGGCGTACTGCTGATCATCAAAAATTACACCGGCGATATTCTTAACTTCGAAACAGCAACCGAATTACTCCATGACAGCGGCGTAAAAGTGACCACGGTGGTCATTGATGACGACGTCGCGGTGAAAGACAGTCTTTATACCGCCGGGCGGCGCGGTGTTGCCAATACGGTGTTAATAGAAAAACTTGTGGGTGCGGCGGCAGAACGTGGCGACTCACTGGATGCCTGTGCGGAACTGGGGCGTAAGCTGAATAATCAGGGTCACTCAATTGGTATCGCTCTCGGTGCCTGTACCGTTCCAGCCGCTGGCAAACCCTCATTTACGCTGGCAGATAATGAGATGGAGTTTGGCGTCGGCATTCATGGCGAGCCGGGTATCGATCGTCGCCCCTTCTCTTCCCTTGATCAAACCGTCGATGAAATGTTCGACACGCTGCTGGAAAATGGCACATACCATCGCACACTGCGCTTCTGGAATTATCAACAAGGAAACTGGCAGGAAGAGATTCAAACCAAACAGCAGCTACAGTCTGGCGATCGGGTGATTGCGCTGGTCAACAATCTTGGCGCCACACCACTTTCTGAGCTTTACGGCGTCTATAACCGTCTGACTACGCGTTGTCAGCAAGCGGGGCTGACTATCGAACGCAATTTAATTGGTGCGTATTGCACTTCACTGGATATGACCGGTTTTTCCATCACCTTACTGAAAGTTGATGACGAAATGTTGGCGTTATGGGATGCCCCAGTCCACACCCCGGCTCTGAACTGGGGTAAATAAGGAGATAACGATGTCACTGAGCAGAACTCAAATTGTTAACTGGCTTACTCGCTGTGGAGAAATCTTCAGCAAAGAGAGCGATTATCTTACCGGGCTGGATCGTGAAATTGGCGACGCTGACCACGGGCTAAATATGAATCGAGGATTTAGCAAAGTGGTGGAAAAACTACCCGCCATTGAGGACAAGGATATTGGTTTCATCCTCAAAAATACCGGTATGACACTGCTTTCCAGCGTCGGTGGAGCCAGTGGTCCGCTATTCGGTACATTCTTTATTCGCGCCGCGCAGGCGACTCAGGCGCGCCAGAGCCTGACGCAGGAAGAGCTTTATCAGATGTTTCGCGATGGTGTGGACGGCGTAATCAGTCGGGGGAAAGCCGAACCTGGCGATAAAACCATGTGCGATGTCTGGGAACCAGTGGTTGAGTCGTTACGCCAGTCCAGCGAGCAAAATCTCTCTGTTCCGGCTGCGCTCGACGCAGCCAGCAGTGTCGCTGAATCCGCTGCACAAAGCACGATTACGATGCAAGCTCGCAAAGGCCGTGCCAGTTATCTCGGCGAACGCAGTATTGGTCACCAGGATCCTGGCGCGACCTCCGTGATGTTTATGATGCAAATGCTGGCGTTAGCCGCGAAAGAGTAAGGAATTGGTGATGGTGAACCTGGTCATAGTTTCACATAGCGCCCGGCTGGGTGAAGGTGTCGGTGAATTAGCCCGTCAGATGTTAATGAGCGATAGTTGTAAAATCGCCATTGCCGCTGGGATTGATGACCCGCAAAATCCCATTGGTACTGATGCCGTCAAAGTGATGGAAGCCATCGAATCCGTTGCTGATGCCGACCATGTGCTGGTTATGATGGACATGGGGAGCGCGTTATTGAGTGCAGAAACCGCTCTGGAATTGCTGGCGCCAGAGATCGCCGCAAAAGTACGTTTGTGCGCAGCGCCATTGGTCGAAGGAACTCTGGCGGCAACAGTTAGCGCGGCATCAGGTGCCGATATCGACAAAGTTATTTATGATGCTATGTCTGCGCTGGAAGCCAAACGCGAACAACTGGGTTTACCGTCATCCGCCAGTGAGATATCTGACACATGCCCGCCGCACGATGAAGAAGCCCGTTCCCTGGCTGTGGTGATTAAAAACCGTAACGGCCTCCACGTGCGCCCGGCCTCTCGACTGGTCTATACCTTATCGGTATTTAATGCAGACATGTTACTGGAGAAAAACGGCAAATGCGTCACGCCGGAAAGTATTAACCAGATTGCGCTATTACAAGTCCGCTATAACGATACTCTGCGCCTGATTGTGAAAGGACCAGAAGCTGAAGAGGCGCTGGCCGCTTTCCGCCAGTTGGCTGAAGATAACTTTGGTGAAACAGAAGATATTACGCCGCCAACGCTGCACCAGGTTAATCCTGTTACGGGGAAAGCCTTTTATTATCAACCCGTTTTATGCGCAGTACAGGCGAAATCAGTCCTTACGGTGGAACAAGAACAGGAACGATTACGCCAGGCAATTGATTTTACGTTGTTAGACCTGATGACGTTAACGGCAAAGGCAGAAGCAAGCGGGCTTAACGATATCGCCGCGATCTTTTCCGGTCACCATACTCTGTTAGACGATCCTGAACTGCTGGCAGCAGCAAGCGAACTTCTTCTGCATGAACATTGCACCGCAGAGTATGCCTGGCAGCAGGTTCTTAAAGAACTTAGCCAGCAATATCAACAGATTGATGATGAATATCTGCAGGCGCGCTATATCGATGTGGATGATCTTCTGCATCGCACCCTGCTCCATCTGACACAGACAAAAGAAGAACTACCGCAATTTAGCGCACCAACCATTTTGCTGGCAGAGAACATTTACCCCTCCACCGTGCTGCAACTGGATCCGACGGTCGTTAAAGGCATCTGCCTTAGTGCCGGAAGTCCGGTATCCCATAGCGCCTTAATTGCCCGTGAACTGGGTATTGGCTGGGTTTGCTTACAGGGTGAAAAACTGTACGCGGTACAACCTGAAGAGACGTTAACTCTGGACGTCAAAACACAACGTTTTAGCCATGATGGCTAAACCAGTGTCCGGATGGCGTCGTTACGATGCCATCCGGGAAAGCCTTACGCTATTAGCCAGCGTACTGACCATGTTGTAAATCCTTTACTACTTTGTTCATTTTCGCTTCATTCAACAGATAAAACTTAATAGAAATTGCAGTCAGGAAGTAGAAGAATGCCGGCAGGAGGGTAAACAGTAACACTACGCCCTGTACTGAATTAGCGGATTGAGTTGTGCTACTGGTTGCATAGCCATAATAAGCCAGTACCCAACCAATCACCGCCCCACCTACTGCAACGCCCAGTTTGATGACAAAAATATTCGCAGCAACGTTCATCCCCGTAATACGACGACGCGTTTTCCATTCACCATAGTTATTCGCATCGGTAATCATCGACCACTGGAGTGCGCCATTTCCGCCCTGAATAATCTGAATTGCCAGATGAGCCAGTAATGGAATAACCCAGTATTCCACCGGCAGGAAATAACAGAGCACGCCCAACGCCGCATTAATAATATTAACCCAGAATGAAAGTTTAATTTTACAAAAGCGAGTACCAAATGGTTTCGCCAGTACAGAACCTAACATAGAAGCAAACATTCCGCCGAGCATAAACCAGGTAAGAATATCTGAACCTTTATTTAAAACGGTATTAACATAATAAACAACAGCACCGCCACGGATAACCACCGCCACCAGCATCATAAAATTATAAACAGAGAGGATGCGCCACTGATCATTCTTAAAAAGAATCTTCAAATCGCGCGCAATATTCAGATTTTCTTCCTGAATAGGTTGTACCCGCTCTTTGGTGGTCAGGAAACAGATTAAAAACATAATGCAGCCAATAACGCCAAACACCGCCATCGCAATCTGGATACCAGTAGCCCGATCGCCTGGCGAGAGGAAGTCAGCGACCGGCAGGATAAATGCTGTACCTAACGCACCGCCAATAGGTGTGATGGCAAAACGCCAGGATTGCAATGACAGGTTTTCACGTGGATCGGATGTCAACGCCGCGCCCAATGAGCAGTAAGGAATATTAATGGCCGTATACATTAATGTCATAAATATATATGCAGCAACCGCGTAGACAACCTTGCCGCTATCAGAGAAATCAGGAATGGAGTAAACCAGCACGCAACTGACCGCAAATGGTACACAGATGGCCAACAGCCACGGACGGAAACGCCCCCAACGAGATGAGGTTGCATCGGCGATTGCCCCCATAATCGGATCGGTAATTGCATCCAGTAGACGCACCAGTAAAAACATGGTTCCCATTACGGCTGGCGGCAGACCATAAATATCGGTATAGAAATAAGCGAGGATGGCAACAGAAGAATCAAAGACGATATGGCTGGCGGCATCGCCCAGGCTATAGCCTATTTTTTCTTTTATTGGCAATTTTTCCACATTAGACATGTTTTATCCTTATCTATAAATTTACTTCACGGAATACCTTTCACTGGCACAATTCTTCACGGAAGTTTTTGGTCGGTCTATTATGTTTTTTCATTAAATTCTTATGATTTTTTTCTTCTGTGATCACACAACAAAAGTCACTGCCCATTTAATAAACAACATATATTTTATGAATATATTGCAACACTATTTAGGCCGTTAATTACATCGTCCATAATGCCTGACACTTCGCAGAATGAGATTTCAATCATGCAGTTGCCGCGATCCTGAACTAAGGTTTTCTGATACTTGATTACCGTTTTGTTCGGTATCGCCAAAGGAGAATGATTGATGAAACCACGTGTCCCTCGTCACCTGCAAAGAATGGCGTTAATTCCCACCACCGTTTTATTGTGTTTTGCCACGCTATCGGCACAGGCGGAAGAAATCGCCGTCACACCACAATCACCTGATATTTTGTTGGGACCGTTGTTTGACGATGTTCAAAACGCCAAACTTTTTCCTGATCAAAAAACTTTTGCCGACGCCGTGCCCAACAGCGACCCGCTAATGATCCTCGCTGACTATCGGATGCAACAGAACCAGAGCGGGTTTGATTTGCGTCACTTCGTGAAAGTTAATTTCACCCTGCCAAAAGAAGGCGAGAAGCATGTCCCGCCGAAGGGACAGTCGCTGCGTGAACATATTGATGGACTTTGGCCGGTATTAACCCGCACAACGGAAAGCACCGAAAAATGGGACTCTCTGTTGCCATTGCCGAAACCCTATGTCGTGCCGGGAGGTCGTTTTCGGGAAGTGTATTACTGGGACAGTTACTTCACCATGCTGGGGCTTGGCGAAAGCGGTCACTGGGATAAAGTGGCGGATATGGTGGCGAATTTTGGTTATGAAATAGATACTTATGGACACATTCCCAACGGGAACCGCAGCTACTATTTAAGCCGTTCGCAGCCGCCTTTCTTTGCGTTGATGGTGGAGTTACTGGCGCAACATGAAGGCGACGCCGCGTTGAAACAGTATCTGCCACAACTACAAAAAGAATATGCTTACTGGATGGACGGCGTTGAAAATCTGCAAGCCGGGCAACAGGAAAAGCGCGTTGTAAAGCTCAAGGATGGCACGATTCTTAACCGCTACTGGGACGACCGCGATACACCGCGTCCGGAGTCATGGGTAGAGGATATTGCCACCGCGAAAAGCAATCCAAATCGCCCTGCCACTGAAATTTACCGTGACCTGCGTTCCGCCGCCGCATCTGGCTGGGATTTCAGCTCGCGCTGGATGGACAATCCTCAGCAGTTAAATACATTACGCACCACCAGCATCGTACCGGTCGATCTCAATAGCCTGATGTATAAAATGGAAAAAATCCTTGCCAGCGCCAGTAAAGCCGCCGGGGATAACGCGATGGCCAGTCAATACGAAACGCTGGCAAATTCCCGTCAGAAAGGGATCGAAAAATACTTGTGGAACGATCAACACGGCTGGTATGCCGATTACGATCTGAAGAGTAATAAAGTACGTAATCAGTTAACTGCCGCAGCCCTGTTCCCGTTGTACGTTAATGCAGCAGCGAAAGATCGCGCCAGTAAAATGGCAACGGCGACCAGAACGCATCTGCTGCAACCTGGCGGACTGAACACCACCTCGGTGAAAAGTGGGCAGCAATGGGACGCGCCAAATGGCTGGGCGCCGTTACAATGGGTCGCTACTGAAGGATTGCAAAACTACGGGCAGGAAGATGTAGCGATGGACATTAGCTGGCACTTTCTGACCAATGTTCAGCACACCTATGACCGGGAGAAAAAGCTGGTGGAGAAATATGATGTCAGCACCACCGGAACAGGCGGCGGTGGTGGCGAATATCCGTTGCAGGATGGTTTTGGTTGGACCAACGGCGTAACGCTGAAAATGTTGGATTTGATCTGCCCGAAAGAAAAACCGTGTGACAACGTTCCGGCAACGCGCCCGACCAGTGCTTCCGCAACGCAGCCAACAAAAGTCACAGAAACCACACCTTAATCTTTTCTTCTCCCGACAGCGTCATTCTGCTTATCTGGATGACGTTGCCGTTTTATCTGGTTTTCAAACACCGTGAGGTTTACACATAATTTGAAAGCGGATAGCGATGCCAGCACCGCTATCCGCCAGAAAGATTACGTTATTCTCTTCGCAGGAGGCGGAATACCCCCAGCACCAGGATAGCGCCGACCACCGCCACCAGGAAGCTATGTAAATTAAAACCACTGATGGAGCCGCCAATGCCAAACATGGTCGCCAGCCAGCCGCCGACAACCGCACCGACTATCCCGAGAATGCAGGTCAGGAAAAATCCACCACCATCACGCCCTGGCATGATCAGCTTGGCGATAATGCCGGCTATCAGGCCAAAAATAATCCAGGCAATAATTCCCATGTTCAGGCCCTCGTTTCGATGAATCGGACGCAAGAAATGCTTACGTCAACGCTCTAAGTATAGGCAAGCACAGGATCAATGGAGGGAGGCTGTCGGTTGAATTAGTCGTAAGTTGTAAAAAAAATTCACGCATTTGTATTAAGTTTTGTTAGTCCCTACCGATAAACCAAAGACAGTTTGTCGGTCAGGAGTTTTTCCGCGTGAGTCATTACCATGAGCAGTTCCTGAAACAAAATCCGTTAGCAGTCCTGGGCGTTTTACGCGATTTACATAAAGCCGCAGTGCCACTGCGTATCAGTTGGTCAGATGGTCAGCTGATCAGCAATATACTGGCGATAAGCCCTGATAAACTGGTGCTGGATTTTGGTAGTCAGCAAGAAGACAACAATGCCGTGCTTAAAGCGCGTCAAATCACTATTACCGCCGAAACGCAAGGCGCCAAAATCGAATTTACCCTTGCGCAATTACAGCAAAGTGAATATTTGCAGCTTCCGGCGTTTATCGCCACTCCCCCTCCCGCATTATGGTTTGTGCAACGACGCAGATATTTCCGCATCTCCGCCCCACTTCATCCGCCTTATTATTGTCAGACCAAACTGGCGGATAACAGTACGTTACGTTTTCGCCTGAGTGACTTATCGCTAGGTGGCATGGGGGCATTACTGGAAACGGAAAAACCTGGCGGGTTGCACGAAGGTATGCGCTTCGCACAGATTGAAGTCAACATGGGACAATGGGGCGTTTTTCACTTTGACGCCCAGTTACTGACCATCAGCGAGCGCAAAGTGATTGATAGCAGAAATGAAACGATCTCCACTCCCCGCCTGAGCTTTCGTTTTCTTAACGTCAGCCCGACGGTGGAGCGGCAATTACAGCGGATTATATTCTCACTCGAACGGGAAGCCCGGGAGAAAGCGGACAAAGTGCGCGACTGAGTTACATCGCGTCCAGCGCCTGCTCAAGTTTGTAGATATAGCGTGGTGCCTGCGGTGCAGGATGATTTCTTGCTACGTGATCGAGGAACTCATCAGCATCCAGATCATTGATTTTGCTGATCGCTTTTTTCCGATCTGATGAGAAAGTCCGTAGCAGCGCACCAGCCCCGTTAGCGTATGACACCACCAGCGCATATTGCAGGACCTTCGGATCTTCAATGCCTGCCAGCGGGCCGGTTTCCAGAATATTCAGGTAAGCCGCCCCCATTGAGATATTGCGCTCCGGGTTTTTCAGTTCGCTGGTCGTCGGCTCACCTTTCCAGCCCATGCGTCGATAAACATCACGTCCGGAGGTTGAGGCTTTTAACTGCATCAAACCAATAGCATTCGACTTACTTACCGCGTTCGGGTTACCGCCTGATTCAATAGCGATAATCGCCGTGATCAATTGCGGATCGACACCCCAGGCCGCTCCGGCTTTCTGGCTTATTGGCATCCACTGCATCGCACGTTGTACCGGGACTTTCGCATTCCACGGCGGGTTCGTATAGTCATGCTTTGAAGAACAACCCGCTAATAACACAATCAAAAAGGCAAACCATCTCAATTTCACTTCATCTATCCTTATCGCCTGGAATCGCCGTTGAGGTGACAACGGCACACCTAAGCGGCATGATATACATTTCGTTTCTGTTGTCAGCAAGGAATTGCCATGTATCAGTTTCACTTAATTGCCCCGTCGGGTTACTGCATTAATCAGCACGCCGCACAGCGCGGCATTCAGCGCCTTACCGATGCGGGGCATCAGGTCAATAACGTCGAGGTTATCGCCCGTCGTTGTGAGCGTTTTGCTGGTACGGAAACGGAGCGCCTGGAAGATCTCAATACCCTTGCCAGACTGACTTCGCCCAACACCATCGTGCTGGCAGTACGCGGCGGTTACGGTGCCAGTCGCTTACTGGCGGATATTGACTGGCAGGCTCTGGTGGCTCGCCAACAAAATGATCCGTTGCTTATCTGCGGGCATAGCGATTTTACGGCCATTCAGTGCGGTCTTCTGGCACAAGGCAATGTCATCACCTTTAGCGGCCCGATGCTGGTGGCAAATTTTGGCGCGGATGAGCTGAATACCTTTACCGAGCATCACTTCTGGCTGGCGTTACGCAATGAAACGTTCAGCATTGAATGGCAAGGGGAAGGCCCGGCGTGTCAGACAGAAGGAACACTGTGGGGAGGCAACCTCGCGATGCTGATTTCGCTTATCGGTACGCCGTGGATGCCACAAATTGAGAACGGTATTCTGGTACTGGAAGACATCAACGAACATCCGTTCCGTGTCGAACGCATGTTATTACAGCTTTATCATGCTGGAATTTTACAGCGCCAGAAGGCGATTATTCTCGGCAGCTTTAGTGGCAGCACGCCCAATGATTATGATGCGGGTTACAACCTGGCGTCGGTGTACGCGTTCTTGCGCTCCCGCCTGTCGATTCCGCTGATTACCGGCCTCGACTTTGGTCATGAACAACGCACAGTTACCCTCCCGTTGGGCGCACATGCTATCCTCAAAAACGCCAAAAACGGTACACAATTGACGATTAGCGGTCATCCTGTTCTTAAAGCGTAAAAAAATCACGCTTCCGGGCTAAGTAAAACGCTGTTTCTGCCGTGAATATGGTAGGTTTATAGTACGAGACAGCGTAATCAGGAGTAACCGACCGTTGGATGCCGCAACAATTATTAGCCTTTTCATCTTAGGCTCCATCCTTGTCACCAGTAGTATTTTACTTAGTTCATTTTCTTCCCGCCTTGGCATTCCGATTCTGGTTATTTTCCTGGCGATCGGTATGCTGGCTGGGGTCGATGGTGTCGGCGGCATTCCGTTTGATAATTATCCTTTTGCCTACATGGTAAGTAACCTGGCACTGGCGATTATTTTGCTCGATGGCGGAATGCGCACCCAGGCCAGTTCATTTCGCGTGGCGTTAGGACCTGCTCTTTCACTGGCGACGCTGGGCGTGCTTATCACCTCCGGTTTAACCGGCATGATGGCGGCATGGCTGTTTAATCTTGATTTGATTGAAGGTTTATTAATCGGCGCAATTGTCGGCTCTACCGACGCCGCAGCGGTCTTTTCTCTGCTTGGCGGCAAAGGGCTTAACGAACGTGTTGGCTCGACGCTGGAGATAGAGTCCGGCAGCAATGATCCGATGGCGGTCTTTCTGACAATTACCTTGATTGCGATGATCCAGCAGCATGAAAGCACTATTAGCTGGATGTTCGTTGTCGATATTCTGCAGCAATTTGGCCTGGGGATCGTAATCGGTCTTGGCGGTGGTTATTTACTGCTGCAGATGATTAACCGCATCGCCCTGCCTGCGGGCTTGTATCCATTGCTGGCATTAAGCGGCGGTATTTTGATTTTTGCTTTAACCACGGCGCTGGAAGGCAGCGGCATTCTGGCTGTTTATCTGTGCGGTTTCCTGCTGGGTAATCGTCCGATTCGCAACCGCTACGGCATTCTGCAAAATTTCGACGGCCTCGCCTGGCTGGCACAAATCGCCATGTTCCTGGTGCTGGGACTGTTGGTTAACCCAAGCGACCTGCTGCCTATTGCCATTCCGGCGCTCATTTTGTCCGCATGGATGATATTCTTCGCCCGTCCTCTTTCGGTATTTGCCGGATTGCTACCGTTCCGTGGCTTCAATCTGCGCGAGCGCGTGTTTATTAGTTGGGTTGGATTACGCGGCGCAGTGCCGATCATCCTGGCGGTGTTCCCGATGATGGCGGGGCTGGATAATGCGCGTCTGTTCTTTAATGTCGCCTTCTTCGTAGTTCTGGTTTCACTGCTATTGCAGGGAACATCGCTGTCGTGGGCAGCGAAAAAAGCTAAAGTGGTGGTTCCGCCAGTGGGACGTCCGGTGTCACGCGTTGGACTGGATATTCATCCGGAAAATCCGTGGGAGCAGTTTGTTTACCAATTGAGTGCCGATAAATGGTGCGTGGGCGCGGCGCTGCGCGACCTGCATATGCCAAAAGAGACGCGCATTGCGGCACTGTTTCGTGATAACCAGTTGCTTCACCCCACCGGCAGCACCCGACTGCGTGAAGGCGACGTATTATGCGTGATTGGTCGGGAACGCGATCTTCCGGCACTCGGAAAACTGTTTAGCCAGTCGCCGCCTGTCGCGCTGGATCAACGCTTCTTTGGTGACTTCATTCTCGAAGCCAGCGCGAAATATGCCGATGTGGCGCTGATTTATGGTCTGGAAGATGGTCGGGAGTATCGCGATAAACAGCAAACGCTGGGTGAAATTGTTCAGCAGTTGTTAGGCGCGGCACCGGTGGTCGGTGACCAAGTAGAGTTTGCCGGGATGATCTGGACGGTGGCTGAGAAAGAAGATAATGCAGTGTTGAAGATCGGCGTTCGGGTGGCAGAGGACGAAGCCGAATCTAAAATTTGATGGAGTTTGTATCGCCGGATACGACGTGTGCGTCTTATCCGGCTTGCCACAAGTTACACCGTCACAACAGGTACACGTAGCGCCAGCGCGCACATCAACTCATAGCCCACCGTTCCGGCAGCGGCGGCGACATCATCAATTTTGATCTCCTTGCCCCACAGCTCAACCGGCGTACCAATCCCCGCCTGTGGGCAAGGCGTCAAATCGACCGCCAGCATATCCATCGAGACTGTCCCCACCGTCATGGTGCGCACCCCGTCCACTAAAACAGGTGTTCCGGTTGGTGCATGACGCGGATAGCCGTCGGCGTATCCGGCGGCGACAATGCCGATTCGCTGCTCATCACGCGCAGTATAGCGACTGCCATAGCCCACATGCTCACCCGCTTTTAGCGTCTGAACACCAATAATCTCACTGCGTAACGTCATGACCGGGCGTAATCCGGTATTGGCGATATCGCGCCACTGACCGGACGGAGAAGCACCGTATAAAATAATGCCAGGTCGAACCCAGTCAAAATGCGCTTCCGGATGCCACAGGGTTGCCGCCGAATTAGACAACGAGCGCCGACACTCCAGACCTTCCGCTGCCTGCTCAATACGCGCCATCGCGCCAGAAATCCCATCAGGATGCTCCGCATCGGCAAAATGCGACATCAAAGTCATTTCGCCAACATTCGCCATCGCCCGCAGCTGCTGCCAGACAGTAAGCACGCGATCGGGCTGGAACCCCAACCGATTCATTCCGCTGTTCACCTTAAGGTAAACATCCAGCGGCGCTTTTAGCCGCGCATTTTGCAGTGCTTTGAGCTGCCAGTTACTGTGCACGCAGGTGGTCAGACGGTACTGGTCATAAATTTCCAGATCCTGAGCATGAAAAAAACCCTCCAGCATCAGGATTGGCCCCTTCCAGCCGCGCTCGCGCAGGATAATGGCCTCTTCAAGATTAAGTAACGCAAAACCATCGGTCGCCCCGAGCGCGCTCCAGATACGCTCGATACCGTGCCCGTAAGCGTTCGCTTTTACCACCGACCAGACGCGTGCATGCGGCGCGGCCTGGCGGACAATGGTCAGATTTTGTTTTAATGCCTGCAGATCGAGGCTGGCCTGTATCGGACGAGTCATCTCGATTCCTTAACTGTGCGCGCCATGTAAATGGCCTGGACGTGATGGCGTAAATCCACGACTGTAGCGCGCTACACTTAGATCCTCATACGGGATCGCTGGCGTGCGGCCAGAAAGCAGATCGCTTAACAACTGACCAGAACCGCAAGCCATCGTCCAGCCAAGCGTACCGTGACCGGTATTCAGCCACAAATTTTTGAAGCGTGTACGCCCCACAACCGGCGTACCGTCCGGGGTCATCGGGCGTAGGCCAGTCCAGAAAGTAGCCTGCTCAACATGGCCGCCGCGCGGATAAAGGTCGCGAACCACCATCTCCAGCGTTTCACGACGCGGTTGCAACAGCTCGGTGTTAAAGCCAACAATTTCCGCCATTCCGCCAACGCGGATACGGTTATCGAAACGGGTAATGGCGATTTTGTAGGTTTCATCAAGAATGGTGGACACCGGCGCACCGTCTTCCTGCGCAATCGGAATGGTCAAAGAATAACCTTTCAACGGATAAACCGGGATATCGACAATGCCCTTGAGCATCGCCGTCGAGTAAGAGCCAAATGCCATAACATACGCATCGGCCTTAATTACTTCACCACCACACTTCACACCATAAATCTGCTCGCCGTCACAAAGCAGCTGATCGACTGGTGTATTAAAGCGGAATTTTACCCCCGCCTGTTCCGCCATGCTCGCCAGATTCTGGGTAAAGAGCTGACAGTCACCGGTTTCGTCATTGGGTAGTTGCAGGCCACCAGTCAGTTTGTGCGCTACTTCCGCCAGCGCAGGTTCAACTTCCGCCAGGCGACTGGATTCCAGTAACTTATATGGCACGCCTGCATCTTCCAGTACGGCGATATCGCGAGTAGCGTTTTCATACTGTTGTTCAGTGCGGAACAGTTGCAGCGTCCCGCCCTGCCGTCCTTCATACTGAATATTGGTTTCGGCGCGCAATGTTTTCAGGCAATCACGGCTGTATTCCGCCAGGCGCACCATCCGACCTTTGTTTTCCATATAGTGGCTGGTGTCACAGTTACGTAACATTTGCCACATCCATTTCAACTGGAATTGCGTACCATCGAGACGAACCGCCAGCGGCGCATGTCGCTGGAACATCCATTTAATCGCTTTTAAAGGCACGCCTGGCGCCGCCCACGGCGCGGCATATCCAGGAGAAATTTGCCCGGCATTTGCTGCGCTGGTTTCAAGTGCTGCCCCAGGTTCCCGATCAATGACGGTGACCTCGTGTCCAGCCTGATTTAAATACCAGGCGCTGGCAACGCCTACCACACCACTTCCCAGTATGACAACTCGCATAGCCACTCCGATAACGGTAGATACAGTAAAAGAACAATAATCTAATTACATCTTGATAACTCAGATGAAAATATTATTCAACATATGGCTTTTTTATGGTGAGCTGGCTCACATCTCCCTGACTTTGCGGGAATATGGCGTCTTTGGTATCTCCTGCTGGTCGCGCTTTATATCCAGCAGAAAATTCCGTTCAGAAGCTAATTATTGGCACTCCGATAATAAGAAATCGCAAAGAAAAAAATTCTCCAGCGACGCGGTTTTTAACTGGTGTTCTATGCTTGAAATGAGGTGTTCCACACAGAGAGCGCCGACAACAATGAGGTGCGCGTATGGCGACGATCGATTCTATGAATAAGGACTCCACACGTTTGAGCGATGGACCTGACTGGACATTCGACCTGCTGGATATTTATTTGGCAGAGATAGACCGGGTGGCAAAACTCTACCGGCTGGATACCTACCCGCACCAGATTGAAGTAATTACATCAGAGCAAATGATGGATGCCTACTCCAGCGTCGGTATGCCAATTAACTATCCGCATTGGTCGTTTGGTAAAAAGTTTATTGAAACCGAGCGTCTGTATAAGCACGGTCAGCAAGGGCTGGCCTATGAAATCGTCATTAACTCTAATCCGTGTATCGCTTATCTGATGGAAGAGAACACCATTACCATGCAGGCACTGGTGATGGCACACGCCTGTTATGGCCACAACTCTTTCTTCAAAAACAATTACTTATTCCGTAGCTGGACCGATGCCAGTTCGATTGTCGATTACCTGATTTTCGCCCGCAAATACATTACCGAGTGCGAAGAACGCTATGGCGTTGATGAGGTAGAAAAGCTGTTGGATTCGTGTCATGCGCTGATGAACTACGGTGTGGATCGTTATAAACGCCCACAAAAAATCTCGCTGCAAGAGGAGAAAGCCCGGCAGAAAAGTCGCGAAGAGTATCTGCAGAGCCAGGTCAATATGCTCTGGAGAACGCTGCCTAAGCGCGAGGAAGAGAAAACCGTTGCCGAAGCGCGCCGCTATCCGTCCGAGCCACAAGAAAATCTGCTCTATTTTATGGAGAAAAATGCACCGCTGCTGGAATCATGGCAGCGTGAAATCCTGCGCATTGTACGTAAAGTGAGCCAGTATTTTTATCCGCAAAAACAGACTCAGGTGATGAACGAAGGCTGGGCGACCTTCTGGCACTACACCATCCTTAACCATCTGTATGATGAAGGGAAAGTGACCGAACGTTTTATGCTGGAGTTCTTGCATAGCCACACCAATGTGGTCTTCCAGCCGCCCTATAACAGCCCGTGGTACAGCGGAATTAACCCGTATGCCCTCGGATTTGCTATGTTTCAGGATATTAAACGGATTTGTCAGTCGCCAACGGAAGAAGACAAATACTGGTTCCCGGATATCGCCGGTTCCGACTGGCTGGAAACGCTGCATTTCGCGATGCGTGATTTCAAAGATGAGAGCTTTATCAGCCAGTTCCTGTCACCGAAGGTAATGCGTGATTTTCGCTTCTTCACCGTGCTGGATGACGATCGGCATAATTATCTGGAGATTTCCGCCATTCATAATGAGGAAGGTTATCGGGAGATCCGTAACCGTTTATCGTCGCAATATAACTTAAGTAATCTGGAGCCGAATATTCAGATCTGGAACGTGGATTTGCGCGGCGACCGTTCGCTGACGCTGCGTTACATTCCACATAACCGCGCACCGCTGGATCGGGGGCGTAAAGAAGTGCTGAAGCATGTACATCGCCTGTGGGGATTTGATGTGATGCTGGAACAGCAAAACGAAGACGGCAGCGTCGAGTTGCTGGAACGCTGCCCGCCAAGAATGGGGAATCTATAAAAAAAACCCTCCTCATTTGAGGAGGGGTCATTTTTGCCGGATGCGGCGTACACGCTTTATCCGCCTGCAAAGCATCACAAATTCAATAGGCCAGATAAGCATAGCGCATCAGGCAACTATGCGTTGGTCATCAGTATGGATGGATTAACGCCCCTGAATGGCTAAATCACCCGGCAGATTTTTCTGCATCCGGTGCCAAATCTCGCCACTCTCATGCCCATAACGGCGTACTGTTTCGTAAACCTGATCGTGAGCACCTTCACTGCACAACGCAGACAGCTTGTGGTAGAAGCCCAGCGCCAGACTACGCGCTTCCGGATTGGCGAAATAGTGACGACCAATGCGCGTATACAACCCTTTCATTCCGTTAAGGATCAGACCATAAATCGGGTTACCAGAGGCAAACGCCAGACCGCGAAAAATGTTGTAATCCAGATCAGCAAAGGCGTCTGCGTGATCGGCCACTTCATTAGCCGTTGCCAGCACTTCCTGCGCTTTATCAGGATGCTGACGAAACGCGGTGCGAATAAAAATGGTCGAAATATTGGTGCGCACTGACAGCAAATTATCTATGAGTTGCGGTACACTTTCGTGATCCAGTCGCGCCAGCGTCTCAAGGATATTCAACCCGGAGGTTTCCCAGAAATTATTCACCTTCGTCGGTTTGCCGTGTTGAATGGTCAGCCAGCCGTCTCGCGCCAGGCGCTGTAACACTTCGCGTAACGTCGTTCTCGTTACACCAATTAATTCTGAAAGTTCACGTTCTGCGGGCAAAATAGTCCCGGGTGGGAAGCGGTTATTCCAGATACTTTCAATAATGTACTCTTCCGCGAAACCCGCCGGGCTTTGCGCCTTAATGACCATAGTGAGATTTCCATAACACAGCAAAACAAAGTTGGACTCATCATACCAGAGGGCTAACAACGCTGATAGCAGACAAAAAGAAGAAAAAAGGGATCAAGGCTTCATTTTCTGTATCTCTTTCCCCTTGACTATCAAGACTTGCCTCGATCCCCCCTGACCGTTAAGCTTTGCGTTCTAACATAAAAACATCATTTATTATTTGTAAGGTAAGGGAAACCATCATGGAGATCTCCTGGGGCCGCGCGTTATGGCGCAATTTTTTGGGTCAGTCACCTGACTGGTACAAACTTGCCCTTATTATTTTCTTAATTGTTAACCCATTAATTTTCCTCATCAGCCCCTTTGTTGCTGGCTGGCTGCTTGTCGCGGAATTTATTTTCACTCTGGCGATGGCTCTGAAATGCTATCCGCTGCTCCCCGGCGGTCTGTTGGCTATCGAAGCTGTCTTCATCGGCATGACCAGTGCGGAACACGTCCGTGAAGAGGTGGCGGCAAATCTTGAAGTCTTGCTGTTACTGATGTTTATGGTGGCGGGCATCTATTTTATGAAACAGCTTCTGCTGTTCATATTTACCCGTTTACTGTTAAGCATTCGCTCCAAAATGCTGCTGTCGCTCTCTTTTTGCATGGCGGCGGCGTTTCTCTCTGCGTTCCTCGATGCCTTAACCGTCGTTGCCGTAGTGATCAGTGTTGCAGTTGGTTTTTATGGCATTTATCACCGCGTAGCTTCTTCCCGCACCGAAGATACCGACCTGCAAGACGACAGCCATATCGACAAGCATTACAAAGTGGTTCTGGAGCAGTTCCGTGGCTTTCTGCGTAGCCTGATGATGCATGCGGGTGTCGGCACTGCATTAGGCGGCGTGATGACTATGGTAGGCGAACCACAGAACCTGATCATTGCCAAAGCTGCTGGCTGGCATTTTGGCGATTTCTTCCTGCGCATGTCACCGGTGACCGTCCCTGTCCTGATTTGCGGCCTGTTAACCTGCCTGCTGGTGGAGAAGCTGCGTTGGTTTGGCTACGGCGAAACGCTGCCGGAGAAAGTCCGCGAAGTGCTGCAACAGTTTGACGATCAAAGCCGTCTCCAGCGTACACGTCAGGATAAAATTCGTCTGATTGTCCAGGCGATTATCGGCGTCTGGCTGGTCACCGCGCTGGCTTTGCATCTGGCAGAGGTCGGCTTGATTGGTTTGTCTGTCATTATTCTGGCGACATCACTGACCGGTGTAACTGATGAACATGCTATCGGCAAAGCCTTCACCGAGTCTCTGCCATTCACCGCACTGTTGACGGTCTTTTTCTCGGTAGTGGCGGTGATTATCGACCAACAACTGTTCTCCCCAATTATCCAGTTTGTATTGCAGGCATCAGAACACGCTCAGCTATCGCTGTTCTATATCTTCAACGGTTTGCTGTCTTCCATTTCGGATAACGTCTTTGTAGGGACGATTTATATCAACGAAGCAAAAGCGGCAATGGAAAGCGGCGCGATTACACTGAAGCAATATGAACTGCTGGCAGTCGCCATTAACACCGGAACCAACCTGCCCTCCGTCGCCACGCCGAACGGACAGGCTGCGTTCTTATTCCTGTTGACCTCAGCACTCGCGCCATTAATACGTCTTTCTTATGGCCGCATGGTGTGGATGGCTCTGCCCTACACTCTCGTACTGACCCTCGTCGGATTACTCTGCGTAGAGTTTACGCTTGCTCCTGTAACTGAATGGTTTATGCAAATGGGGTGGATTGCAACGCTTTGATAACAACTTACCGGGCATATTTATGCCCGGTTTGCCTTTCCGCCCGATAATTGTTCAATTACATCCTATTTTTACTCCCTCCTGGTGGCGCAACGAATGAATTGGTTTAAACTGCGCATTCGATGCATATTGCAGGGAAATTATTATGTTGCGATTTTTGAACCAATGTTCACAAGGCCGGGGGGCGTGGCTGTTAATGGCGTTTACCGCTCTGGCTCTGGAACTGACGGCGCTGTGGTTCCAGCATGTGATGTTACTTAAACCTTGCGTGCTCTGTATTTATGAACGCTGTGCGTTATTCGGCATTCTGGGCGCCGCGCTGATTGGCGCTATCGCCCCGAAAACTCCGCTGCGTTATGTGGCGATGATCATCTGGCTGTATAGTGCTTTTCGTGGCGTGCAATTAACTTACGAGCACACCATGCTCCAGCTCTATCCTTCACCGTTTATGACCTGTGATTTCATGGTTAGATTCCCGGACTGGCTGCCGCTGGATAAATGGGTGCCACAAGTGTTTGTCGCCTCTGGCGATTGCGCTGAGCGTCAGTGGGATTTTTTAGGCCTGGATATGCCGCAGTGGCTGCTCGGTATTTTTGTTGCTTACCTGATTGTCGCAGTGCTGGTGGTACTCTCTCAGCCGTTTAAAGCGAAAAAACGTGACCTGTTTGGTCGCTAATCAATTCGGCGCTCCTGCGGGAGCGCCTGTCTGGCTTCACCTTGCCGAGAGCTTAATATTGGGTGCGGTGCAGATGCCTTGCCCGGCCTACAGCATTTCTGGCGGCGTAATCCCGAAGTGGTTCCACGCACGCACTGTCGCCATACGCCCGCGCGGCGTCCGCTGCAAAAAGCCCTGCTGAATCAAATAAGGTTCCAGCACATCCTCAATAGTTTCACGCTCTTCGCCAATGGCCGCTGCCAGGTTATCCAGGCCAACCGGCCCACCGAAGAATTTATCGATCACCGCCAGCAATAACTTGCGATCCATATAATCGAAACCTTCAGCATCAACGTTCAGCATATCCAGCGCCTGAGCAGCGATATCTGCCGAGATGGTGCCATCATGCTTCACTTCGGCGAAATCTCGCACACGACGCAGCAGGCGGTTGGCGATACGTGGCGTACCTCGCGCCCGGCGAGCCACTTCCAGCGCGCCATCATCACTCATCTCAAGCCCCATAAACCGTGCGCTACGACTGACGATATATTGCAAATCAGGCACCTGGTAAAACTCCAGGCGCTGCACAATACCGAAACGGTCACGCAGTGGCGATGTCAATGAACCAGCACGCGTTGTCGCGCCAATCAGGGTGAACGGGGGGAGATCGATTTTAATTGAACGCGCTGCCGGGCCTTCACCAATCATAATATCCAACTGGTAGTCTTCCATGGCTGGATACAGCACTTCTTCCACCACAGGCGAAAGACGGTGGATCTCATCAATAAACAACACATCGTGTGGTTCAAGGTTGGTGAGCATCGCCGCCAGATCACCCGCCTTTTCCAGTACCGGGCCGGACGTGGTGCGTAAATTGACGCCCATTTCATTGGCGACGATGTTGGCAAGTGTGGTTTTACCCAGACCCGGAGGACCAAAAATCAATAGATGATCAAGGGCATCGCCGCGCAGTTTCGCCGCTTTGATGAAAATTTCCATCTGTGAACGAACCTGCGGCTGACCAACATACTCTTCCAGTAGTTTGGGGCGAATGGCGCGATCTGCCACATCTTCCGGCAAAGTCGTACCGGCAGAAATCAGACGGTCTGCTTCAATCATCCTTTACCTCATAACGCGGCGCGCAGGGCTTCGCGAATTAATGTTTCACTGCTGGCATCAGGGCGAGCGATTTTGCTCACCATGCGGCTGGCTTCTTGTGGTTTATAGCCCAGCGCCACCAGCGCAGCAACAGCTTCCTGTTCGGCATCGTCGGTTGCCGGGCTTGCCGGTGAGGTCAATACCAGATCGGCAGCCGGTGTGAACAGATCGCCATGCAGACCTTTAAAGCGATCTTTCATTTCAACGATCAGGCGTTCAGCAGTTTTCTTACCAATGCCAGGTAATTTCACCAGTGCCGCAGGTTCTTCACGCTCAACGGCATTTACAAACTGCTGCGCTGACATACCCGAGAGGATAGCCAGTGCCAGTTTCGGTCCCACGCCGTTAGTTTTGATCAACTCTTTAAATAACGTGCGCTCTTGTTTGTTGTTAAAACCATACAGTAGCTGCGCATCTTCACGCACCACAAAGTGGGTGAAAACAATCGCTTCCTGGCCCGCTTCAGGGAGTTCATAAAAACAGGTCATCGGCATATGCACTTCATAGCCTACGCCGCCCACTTCAAGTAACACCAGCGGGGGTTGTTTTTCCAGAATGATGCCTCTCAGCCTGCCTATCACATGACGCTCCTGCGTAATGAATCAAAGATAAGGCTGTATGATAAAAAAATGCTGGATAGATATCCAGCGAAGGATGAAGAAAAATTGCGAGTCGTCTCGATGAACTGAAAAATGGCGCAGTATAATTGATCCGCTAAGCCATATTTATAATAAATATTTTAATGTTAAATATTTAGTGGATAAATCTACAAAAAATAAACCTTTCTGCTCCTGCAAAAAAATATTTTTTATGGTATTACGCATATTCATATTATTTCAATGGAATGACAAAGTGAAAATTAATTACCCTTCTGAATATGAAGTTGGCGATATTGTATTTACATGTATAGGTGCTGCATTATTTGGTCAAATATCTGCCGCATCAAATTGCTGGAGTAATCACGTCGGGATCATTATCGGTCATGACAGCGATGATTATCTGGTCGCAGAAAGCCGTGTTCCCCTTTCCACCATAACCACACTGTCCCGCTTTATTAAACGCTCTGCTAACCAACGCTATGCAGTAAAGCGATTAGGTGCCGGGCTAACAGAACAGCAAAAACAACGGCTGGTAGAACAGGTTCCCTCCCGGCTACGCAAGCTCTACCATACCGGTTTTAAATACGAATCTTCCCGCCAGTTCTGTTCAAAATTCGTTTTTGATATTTATAAAGAGGCGCTATGTATCCCGGTGGGTGAAATAGAGACATTTGAAGAACTGTTAAACAGCAATCCGAATGCAAAACTCACCTTCTGGAAATTCTGGTTTTTAGGTTCGATTCCGTGGGCGCGTAAAACGGTCACTCCAGCGAGTTTGTGGCATCATCCGGATCTGGCGTTAATACATGCAGAAGGAGTAGTAACGCCTCAGCAAGAACTGACCGAGGCGGTATAACTTAACGCAGTCGCCCGCGAGCCAGATTCAGCCTCGATTCGCTCATCTGCATCGCATTCTGGCTGACATGGCAGTGGGTGATGGCAATCGCCAGTGCATCGGCGGCGTCCGCCTGTGGGTTGGCGGGTAGTTTTAGCAAAGTGCGCACCATATGCTGCACCTGGCTTTTTTCGGCACTACCAATACCTACCACCGTTTGCTTTACCTGACGTGCCGCATATTCAAATACTGGCAATTCCTGATTCACCGCCGCCACAATCGCCACGCCGCGTGCCTGCCCCAGTTTCAGGGCAGAGTCGGCATTCTTCGCCATAAAGACTTGTTCGATTGCGAAATAATCGGGCTGGAACTGGGTGATGATTTCCGTCACGCCCGCATAGATGAGCTTCAGACGAGACGGTAAATCATCCACTTTGGTGCGTATGCATCCACTGCCCAGGTAGGACAGTTGCCTGCCCACCTGACGGATAACGCCGTAGCCGGTAACGCGCGAACCCGGGTCAATACCGAGAATAATAGCCATCACGCGTCTCCGTTTTGTTGTTTAGCCGGCCTCATCAGAGGGTCGCTGCAACCTCATCAGAGATCTCACCGTTATGGTAAACTTCCTGCACGTCGTCACAGTCTTCCAGCATATCGATCAGACGCATCAGTTTCGGTGCAGTTTCTGCATCCATATCGGCTTTGGTTGACGGGATCATGGAAACTTCTGCGCTGTCTGCTTTCAGACCAGCCGCTTCCAGAGCATCACGTACTTTACCCATCTCTTCCCATGCAGTGTAGACGTCGATTGCGCCGTCATCATAGGTCACAACGTCTTCTGCACCTGCTTCCAGCGCCGCTTCCATGATGGTGTCTTCATCACCTTTCTCGAAGGAGATCACGCCTTTTTTGCTGAACAGATAGGCTACGGAACCGTCAGTACCGAGGTTGCCGCCACATTTGCTGAATGCGTGACGCACTTCAGCAACAGTACGGTTACGGTTGTCAGACAGACATTCAATCATGATTGCAGTGCCGCCAGGACCGTAACCTTCGTAGATGATGGTTTCCATGTTCGCATCATCATCACCGCCCACACCACGTGCAATTGCGCGGTTCAGAGTGTCACGGGTCATGTTGTTAGACAGTGCTTTATCAATGGCCGCACGCAGACGCGGGTTAGCATCCGGATCGCCGCCGCCCAGTTTAGCTGCGGTCACCAGCTCACGAATGATTTTAGTGAAGATTTTACCGCGCTTAGCATCCTGCGCGGCTTTACGATGTCTGGTGTTGGCCCATTTACTATGACCTGCCATAAAAAATATCTCCAAATAGCCCTGCCTGTTCAGGCAGCGTTAATTACATACTCTTCAATCGCCTGCCGGTTGCTCCACGACTTAGTGAGCGCCGCTGCTGCGGGCGCATCAAGCCACTTGTAGGCCAGATGTTCAGTAAAAACAATCTGGCGTTCGTGCGGGAGCGCAAGACAGAACCATGATTCTGTATTGCGCATCACACCCGGCGCATAGCGATGACGCAAATGTGAAAAAATTTCAAACTCTACCGTGCGTTGACAGTCAATTAAGGTCAGTTGTTCAGCGACAACATCAATGGTGACCTCTTCCTTTACTTCGCGCATGGCAGCTTGCGGCGCGGTTTCACCCTCTTCCACGCTGCCGGTTACCGACTGCCAGAAATCGGGATCGTCACGCCGCTGTAACATCAGCACCCGTTTCGTATCTTGTGCATAGATGACCACTAAGATCGAAACGGGACGCTTATAAGTCATATCAATTATTCTCAGCCTTCTTCACAACCTGAATGCTCAGCTCAGCCAGAGCCGTCGGGTTAGCAAAGCTCGGTGCTTCAGTCATCAGACACGCTGCCGCTGTGGTTTTCGGGAAGGCGATAACGTCACGGATGTTGTCAGTGCCGGTCAGCAGCATGGTCAGACGGTCAAGGCCAAATGCCAGACCTGCGTGCGGCGGAGTGCCATATTTCAGGGCGTCGAGCAGGAAGCCGAATTTCTCGCGCTGTTCCTCTTCGGTGATACCCAGAATGCCAAATACAGTCTGTTGCATATCACCATTATGGATACGCACAGAGCCACCGCCCACTTCGTAACCATTGATGACCATATCATAAGCGTTCGCCACCGCATTTTCCGGTGCAGCTTTCAGTTCTGCAGCCGTCATGTCTTTCGGTGAGGTGAACGGATGGTGCATTGCCGTCAGGCCGCCTTCACCGTCGTCTTCAAACATCGGGAAGTCGATAACCCACAGCGGCGCCCATTTGCTTTCGTCGGTCAGACCAAGGTCTTTACCCACTTTCAGGCGCAGTGCGCCCATCGCGTCGGCAACAATTTTCTTGTTGTCGGCACCGAAGAAAATCATATCGCCATCTTGCGCGGCAGTACGATCCAGGATGGCTTCAATGATTTCAGCATTGAGGAACTTCGCTACCGGGCTGTTGATACCCTCCAGACCTTTCGCACGTTCGTTAACTTTGATGTAAGCCAGACCTTTCGCGCCGTAGATTTTGACGAAGTTACCGTATTCATCGATCTGCTTACGGGTCAGCGATGCACCGCCCGGAACACGCAGAGCAGCAACGCGGCCTTTCGGATCGTTCGCTGGACCCGCGAATACCGCAAATTCAACAGATTTCAGCAGATCGGCAACGTCGGTCAGTTCCATCGGGTTACGCAGATCCGGTTTATCGGAACCGTAACGGCGTTCGGCTTCCGCAAAGGTCATTACCGGGAAATCGCCCAGATCCACGCCCTTCACTTCCAGCCACAGATGACGCACCAGAGCTTCCATTACCTCACGCACTTGCGGCGCGGTCATGAAAGAAGTTTCCACATCGATCTGGGTAAATTCTGGCTGACGGTCAGCACGCAGGTCTTCGTCACGGAAGCATTTGACTATCTGATAATAGCGGTCGAAACCGGACATCATCAGCAACTGTTTGAACAACTGCGGAGATTGCGGCAGCGCGTAGAATTTGCCTTTATGCACACGAGAAGGCACCAGGTAGTCACGCGCGCCTTCCGGCGTCGCTTTGGTCAGCATCGGGGTTTCGATATCGAGGAAGCCGTGGTCGTCCATAAAACGGCGCACCAGGCTGGTAATTTTTGCACGGGTTTTCAGGCGCTGAGCCATTTCCGGGCGACGCAGATCAAGATAGCGGTATTTCAGACGCGCTTCTTCGGTGTTGACGTGGTTAGAGTCAAGCGGCAGAACGTCTGCGCGGTTGATGATGGTCAGCGAGGACGCCAGCACTTCGATTTCGCCGGTCGCCATATCGCGGTTGATATTTTTTTCGTCACGCGCACGCACGGTGCCCGTTACCTGAATGCAGAACTCATTACGCAGTTCAGAGGCCAGCTTTAACGCGTCCGCACGATCCGGATCGAAAAATACCTGCACGATACCTTCGCGGTCGCGCATATCGATGAAGATCAGGCTACCAAGATCACGACGACGGTTGACCCAACCACACAGAGTCACCTGCTGCCCCACGTGGGACAAACGGAGCTGTCCACAATATTCTGTACGCATGAGATATCCCTTAACTTAGCTGCCGGCGGACGTCCCCTGCTGCGCAGGTGACCTAAGTCGCAGCGTTAGCTGTATGTCACAACTGAATGAAAAAAGGCGGCTATTATACTGGAAATTCTGCCGCACCGTAAGAGTCTGGCCCGCTCTGGAACGACTCGTTACCACTTTATATCAGGCCTGAAATCAGACTCTACCCTTGTTTGCTATAAAGGTGTTGCCTGAGCACATAAAAATTAACAAAATTTGTCGTTCTGCCATCGGCTAATCGCATTAAGGTGAGAGGCTCGATTTTGTTTTATCTGGAGTCATCATGCTTGAACTGAATGCTAAAACCACTGCGCTGGTGGTGATTGATTTACAAGAAGGCATCTTACCGTTTGCCGGTGGTCCCCACACTGCTGAAGATGTCGTTAATCGCGCCGGGAAGCTGGCGGCGAAATTTCGAACTAACGGTCAGCCTGTGTTTCTGGTGCGCGTCGGCTGGTCTGCCGATTACGCCGAAGCATTAAAACAGCCAGTTGATGCTCCCTCACCTGCCAGAACGTTACCGGAAAACTGGTGGCAACATCCTGCGGCGTTAGGTGCAACTGACAGCGATATCGAAATCATCAAACGTCAATGGGGGGCGTTTTACGGTACGGATCTGGAGTTGCAATTACGCCGTCGTGGCATTGACACCATCGTCTTATGTGGGATCTCGACCAATATCGGTGTCGAATCGACTGCCCGCAATGCCTGGGAGCTGGGCTTTAATCTGGTGATTGCCGAAGACGCCTGTAGTGCAGCCAGCACCGAACAGCACAATAACAGCATCAACCATATCTACCCGCGCATTGCCCGCGTGCGTCGCGTGGAAGAGATCCTCAACGCATTATGATTTACATCGGTCTGCCACAATGGTCGCATTCAAAATGGGTGCGTTTGGGGATCTCCAGCCTGGAAGAGTATGCCCGCCACTTTAACTGTGTGGAGGGCAACACCACCCTTTATGCTCTGCCAAAGCAGGAAGTGGTTCTGCGTTGGCGCGAGCAGACCACCGATGATTTTCGTTTTTGTTTTAAATTTCCGGCAACCATTTCGCATCAGGCAGCATTGCGGCATTGCGATGATTTAGTGACTGAATTTTTGACCCGTATGTCGCCGTTAGCGCCGCGCATTGGCCAATACTGGCTGCAATTGCCCGCCACGTTTGCTCCACGGGATCTGCCTGCGCTATGGCACTTTCTCGATTCTCTTCCTGGCGAATTTACCTATGGTGTGGAAGTCCGCCATCCGCAGTTTTTCACCAAAAGCGAAGAAGAACAAACGCTTAATCGAGGTTTGCATCAACGCAGCGTTAATCGGGTGATTTTAGACAGCCGTCCGGTTCATGCAGCACGTCCGCATAATGAAGCCATTCGCGATGCGCAACGGAAAAAACCGAAAGTTCCGGTACATGCCGTGTTGACGGCAAAGAATCCGCTGATCCGTTTTATCGGTAGCGATGATATGACACAAAACCGGGAATTATTTCAGGTCTGGTTGCAAAAATTAGCGCAATGGCAACAGACCACCACGCCTTATCTTTTCCTGCATACACCTGATATCGCCCAGGCACCGGAACTGGTACATACTCTGTGGGAAGACTTGCGTAAAACACTCCCAGAGATCGGAGCAGTTCCGGCTATTCCACAGCAATCTTCTCTTTTCTGAAATTGCCACCTATCATAGACAAGTGCCATCGGCCATTTTAAAGGGAGTTTGTATGGTAAGCGCGCTGTATGCCGTTTTAGGTGCGTTGTTATTAATGAAGTTCTCTTTCGATGTTGTTCGCCTGCGTTTGCAATATCGCGTTGCCTATGGCGACGGCGGTTTTAGCGAACTGCAAAGCGCCATTCGCATTCACGGTAACGCGGTGGAATATATTCCCATCGCGATTGTGTTGATGCTGTTTATGGAAATGAATGGCGCAGAAACCTGGATGGTGCATATTTGCGGCATCGTTTTGCTTGCTGGTCGTCTGATGCATTATTACGGTTTTCATCACCGTCTGTTCCGCTGGCGACGTTCCGGCATGAGCGCCACCTGGTGTGCGCTGTTGCTGATGGTGCTGGCGAATCTTTGGTATATGCCCTGGGAGTTGGTTTTCTCCCTGCGTTAGCGCACAATACGCCACTTTCTTTTTCCCGGATTTTTACGTTATGTCTCACCGCGACACGCTATTTTCTGCCCCTATCGCCAGACTGGGCGACTGGACCTTTGATGAACGGGTAGCTGAAGTCTTCCCGGATATGATCCAGCGTTCCGTTCCCGGCTATTCCAATATTATTTCCATGATTGGTATGTTAGCCGAACGCTTCGTTCAACCTGGTACGCAGGTTTACGATCTGGGTTGTTCTCTGGGCGCGGCGACGCTCTCGGTGCGTCGCAACATTCATCATGATAATTGCAAAATTATTGCCATCGACAACTCCCCGGCGATGATCGAACGCTGCCGTCGCCATATCGATGCATACAAAGCGCCGACACCTGTAGACGTGATCGAAGGTGACATTCGCGATATCGCTATTGAAAACGCGTCAATGGTGGTACTGAATTTTACCCTGCAATTCCTGGAACCTTCCGAGCGCCAGGCGTTACTGGATAAAATTTATCAAGGGCTGAACCCAGGCGGCGCGCTGGTGCTTTCGGAAAAATTCAGTTTTGAAGATGCCAAAGTTGGTGAACTGCTCTTCAACATGCACCACGACTTTAAACGAGCCAACGGTTACAGTGAGCTGGAAATCAGCCAGAAGCGCAGCATGTTAGAAAACGTAATGCTGACCGATTCTGTTGAAACCCACAAAGCGCGTCTGCATCAAGCCGGGTTTGAACATAGCGAGCTATGGTTCCAGTGCTTTAACTTTGGTTCGCTGGTGGCATTAAAAGCAGAGGACGCTGCATGATCGACTTTGGTAACTTTTATTCTCTGATTGCCAAAAATCACCTTTCGCACTGGCTGGAAACACTGCCTGCGCAGATTGCTAACTGGCAGCGTGAACAGCAGCACGGTCTGTTTAAACAGTGGTCCAATGCGGTGGAATTTCTGCCTGAAATTAAACCGTATCGTCTTGATTTACTGCATAGCGTGACGGCAGAAAGCGAAGAGCCGCTGAGTGCCGGGCAAATTAAACGCATTGAAACCCTGATGCGCAACCTGATGCCGTGGCGCAAAGGGCCGTTCTCGCTGTATGGCGTTAACATTGATACCGAATGGCGTTCCGACTGGAAATGGGATCGTGTTCTGCCCCATCTCTCTGATTTGACCGGGCGCACGATCCTCGATGTCGGCTGCGGCAGCGGTTATCACATGTGGCGCGTGATCGGCGCAGGCGCGCACCTCGCGGTGGGGATCGACCCGACCCAACTTTTCCTCTGCCAGTTTGAAGCGGTGCGCAAACTGCTGGGTAACGATCAGCGCGCACATTTGTTACCGTTAGGTATTGAACAACTTCCGGCACTGAAAGCCTTTGATACCGTCTTTTCGATGGGCGTGCTTTATCATCGTCGTTCACCGCTGGAGCATCTCTGGCAGTTGAAAGATCAACTGGTGAATGAGGGTGAACTGGTGCTTGAAACGCTGGTTATTGATGGCGATGAGAACACGGTGCTGGTGCCGGGCGATCGTTACGCGCAAATGCGTAATGTCTACTTTATTCCCTCGGCGCTGGCGCTGAAAAACTGGCTGAAGAAGTGTGGTTTTGTTGATATCCGCATTGCGGACGTGAGCGTCACTACAACAGAAGAGCAGCGTCGCACTGAATGGATGGTTACCGAGTCTCTGTCCGATTTCCTCGCCCCGCATGATCCGGGTAAAACGGTAGAAGGTTATCCCGCGCCTAAACGCGCGGTGCTGATTGCGCGTAAGCCGTAAAAATTTAGCGCCCATTTCCGGGCGCTGAGATTGATGACACACGCAAAAACTGCCTGATGCGCTACGCTTATCAGGCCTACTAATCTCCTGCAATATATTGAATTTGCACAATTTTGTAGGCCGGATAAGGCGTTCACGCCGCATCCGGCATGAACAAAGCACACTTTGTCAGCACTTTAACGCCCGTTTCCGGGCGCTATTCACTTCTTACGCCTGAACAGCTGGCTGATCAAACGCCGTTAACTTCGGTGCATTACCCGTATATTTTTCGATATACACCAGCGCAGAGTTACCGGCACAGGCATTCGCCAGCTGCGAGCTGGGGATATCCGCCGTTAACACATTTGCGCAGCCGTTTTTACACAAGCCATTTTCCAGATCCGGCCATGCACCTTCATGCACGCATACCACGCCTTTTTTGATCCCGTCAGTCACCACCGCACCTGTTAGTATCTGACCACGTTTGTTCCAGACACGCACCAGATCGCCATTCGCAATACCAAAGCGAGCAGCATCTTCGGTGTGAATAGTGATTGGTTCACGATCGGCAACCGCATATTTATTACGCAGTTCCGCATAGTTAAGCTGACTGTGTAAACGGTGTGCCGGATGTGCGGTCAGAAGCTGCAACTGCTTCTCGTCGGCGGTACCTTTCCACTCATCAGGCGCAAGCCAGGTTGGGTGTGCCGGGCAATCCTTATAGCCAAATTTTTCCAGCGTTTTGGAGTAAATCTCAATTTTGCCGCTTGGCGTACCCAGCGCATTTTTCACCGGATCGGCGCGGAAATCGCCATAGCGAACATATTGCTCGTTCTTCTCGCTGCGGCGCATTTCAAGTAGTTTATTTTGCTGCCAGAAGGCATTAAACATCGGCATAGTGACGCGTTGCGCACGCGCACCTTTCTGAGCGGCATCATAGAAAAATTTCAGCCACGCCATTTCATCTTTACCTTCGGTATAGATCTCTTTTCCGCCAGGTTTCAGTAATTCAGCAAGATCGGCAAACACGTCAAAATCGTTACGTGCTTCAAACTGCGGCGCAACCACTTGCTTCATCGGTACGATGTGCTGGTTGCTGTAGTCGCCGGTCATCGTCAGGTCATTGCGCTCAAACGATGTGGTGATCGGTAATACGATATCCGCGTGTTTAGCTGCTGCCGTCCAGTAACATTCAGAAACGACGATCAGCTCTGGTTTCTGCCAGGCTTTGATCAGACGATTGGTATCCTGGTGATGGGTGAAATTACCGCCGCCAGCCCACCAGATCATTTTGATATTTGGGTAAGTTTGTTCTTTACCGTTGTGCTGATATTTGCCGCCAGGATTTTCCAGCGCATCGACAATACGGGCGACAGGGATCGCCGTCATTCCGCCATCATCAGCGGCCTCGCTGGCCTGTCCGGCAATCGCCGCAGACATTTCCGGCAGTACGCCGCCAACGCGTGTTGGATTACCACCGTTGGAGTAATGATAAGAGAAACCAAAGCCGCCGCCCGGCGTACCAATCTGCCCTAGCATGGCCGCCAGGGTCACCAGCATCCAGTGTTTCTGTTCACCGTATTGCTGGCGTTGGATTCCCCAGCCGGCCATCAGCATCGTGCGATTCGCCGCCATCAGTTCGGCGAGTTTGACTATCTGCGCTTCCGGCACACCGGTAATTTCCGCCGCCCAGGCCGCGCTCTTCGGCGTATTATCTTTCTTGCCTGTCAGATACTCTTCAAACTGCGGATAGCCAGTGGTGTATTTTTCAAGGAACGCTTTATCGTGTTTGCCTTGTGTCAGAAGGGTATGCTCAATCCCTAACATCAGCGCCACGTCAGTCCCCATATTCGGCGCGATCCAGGTAGCGTTGTCGCCAAAGAACTCGATCGTTTCGGAACGGATAGGATCAATGGCAATCACCGGTTTGCCGGATTTCTTCAGTTGATGGAAGTACTCCAGCCCTTGCTCATCGGTACTACTCCAGGCAATTTTTAAGGTATTCAGCGGGTTCATCCCCCACAGCACCACCACCTGGCTGTTTTCCAGAAGCAGCGGCCAGGAGGTCTGCTGTTCATAAACCTCCACGGAACCGACAACATGCGGCATGATCACCTGCGCTGCTCCGGTTGAGTAATCGCCACTATGTCCTGAATAACCACCCGCCAGATTCATATAACGTTGCAGTAAAGTTTGCGCTTTATGCAACACGCCAGAAGAACGCCAGCCGTAAGATCCGGCAAAAATGGCAGATGGTCCATTGGCCTTGCGAATGCGATCGTGTTGCTCATGAATCAGTTTTAATGCTTGTTCCCAGCTCACCTGAACGTAACTGTCGTCGCCGCGACCTTTCGCCGGTTGCAGTGGATTATCGAGATAGCTTTTTCGCACCATCGGATGCTGAATACGCGCCGTGGTATGCACCTGATCCGCCGCCGTAGATTGCAAAGAGTTCGGGATGGTCTTCGCCAGCGCGCCTGTAGAAGAAACAATTTTACCGTCCTTCACTTCTACGTTCATCGCTCCCCAACGGCCTGCGGTAAGAATTTTACCGCCCTTCTCTTCTGCCCATGCAGGTAACGGTACAGCCGATGTCACCACCAGCGCCCCTGCCGCAATACCGCTATGTTTAATAAACTCACGTCTTGTTAATGTCATAACTTCCTCCCTGATCAACGAGGATCACTGTTTCTCGGTAATATCTTTAGCGTTGTACTGGAAGTACCGCGTCAAAATATCCAGTTCGTTTTCGCTCATGCTGGTTCGCGCCCCCATCCCTTTGGCAATGGACGGCCATGCATTGACGGTGTAATGATCGGCGGCAATAGGTGCATGGCAACCAGCGCAATAGGTATCGTCGAGTTTTTCAGCGTATTGCCATAGCGGTTTACGGTCCGCTAATGCGGGATCGGTAAGCGTCCCCTGTAATGACGCCTTACGCCATTGATTACCGTATTCGTCAGCTTTCCATTCCCCATTTATCGTTAGCGCCTTGATACCTTCTTCACTCAGTGTGGCTAACGCCAGTCGTTGACCTGCCGCCAGGTAGAGCGTGTTTTCACTGCCCTGCATCTGATAACCCTGCAACAGGACGAGCGGCTGTTTGCCACTGGCATCAACAACCGTGAGATCGGTGCCTGGATTCACAGTAGCCAGTTCACCTATGCGGGAAGGTTTGAAAGGATAAATATGCACGCCATTAGTTACTGATGTGGCGGCCTGACTTTCCAGTTCATGCGCCGCGTTGTCATCCATTTTTATTTCTGGCGGAAAATGGGCAATCCCTTTGTGGCAATCAATACACGTTTCGCCATCTTTTTGCGCTTTGGTATGCATTTTCTGCGCAGCTTCACTTTGCGATGCAATATCCATGGCATCAAAAGAATGGCAACTACGGCACGTTGCAGAGTCTGAGGCTTTTAATTCTTTCCACACTATTTCGGCCATTTCCTGACGATGGGATTCGAACTTATCGTCGCTGTCTATTTTGCCGCTAACAAATTCATGATAAATATCTTTAGATGCTTTTAATTTAGCAAATAAATAATCCATTCCTGACTTTGGAATATGGCAATCGGCACATTCAGCACGAATACCTTTTTGATTAGAGAAATGGACAGTCCCCTGATATTCCTCAAACGGTTTGCTCATTGAGTGGCAGGAAAGACAAAATGCCGTTTCCGACGTTTTGTGCAACGTTTTTTGCGCCAACAATAACCCACCGCTACCCACCACTACTGCTATGAGCAGAAAAAATAACCCAATGCGTTTTTTCCCTCGCATAGATTCCTCTAATGAAATTCCAGTACACCGAACCAGCTGTATAAATAAATATACAACGAATTAATAACTCTCTAAATTCGGCACAACACTGCCTGAAATAATCGACAAAGAATATGATTTATTGCAATTTAACCATTAATTATTAAAGAAGAAACCAGCCGTTATTTTTTAATATATATTTGGCAGTTTTAATAATTTAAATTACATAGTTAATATGAATATATATAACATTTTTAGTAGCATGATTTGGCGCGCTATTACGAAGTCGATATGACACGGCAACTGTTCATTTTTCATACTTCTCAAGGATAAAAAAAGGCCCCTGTTGAATGGGCAGGGGCCTGGTACGAGCAAGCATCATATTGGGCGACATGATGCAACGGTAAAAATCATTTGGCCTGATGGCGCTCAATGATTCCTTTCATTTCAGCAACCGCCGTCCCGTCTACGACATAACGCGAATACTCGTCCGCGTGTGCATCCGATGACATGGACAATCCCTGATTACGATAACGCATCGGTGAGGCTTGCCACGCTCCTGCAGAGCTATGGACTTCCAGCACCCCGGCATCGAGGAAATGGTGCAGGTTTTCTGCACGGACTCCTGCTCCGGCCATGATGATTGGAGCATCACCATAGGCAATAAGTTCCATAATTTTTGATAAACCTTGCAGTGCATCAGATTTTTGCCCCGATGTCAGCACCCTGGCAATGCCTAATTCAGCAAGGTTATTCAATGTATTTAAAGGGTTAGCGCACATATCGAAGGCACGATGAAAAGTGACGGCCAGCGGACCAGCAGCCGCCATTATTTTTTCCATTCGTGGCATATCGACATTACCATCAACATCCAGAACCCCCGTCACCAGTCCAGGAAATCCTAATTCACGCACTGTGCGGATATCTTCAAGAATGGCGGCAAACTCGCCGTCGCTGTAGCAAAAATCGCCACCGCGTGGACGGATGATCGGATGTACGGGGATCGTAACATGCTGGCGCACGGACTTCAGAACGCCCAGTGACGGCGTTAGCCCCCCTTCTTTCGGTGCCGCACACAATTCTATTCTGTCGGCACCGTTTTGCTGCGCCGTCAGCGCGCATTCCATGCTGTAACAGCAAATTTCCAGTAATGCCATTTTTGCTCCTTAATTACGCCGACTGCTCGCTGGCAACGATCTCTTCAATGGACCATGGATGAAATTTTATCGTCGTTTTGCCATCGGTGACCGCCAGCGTCGGATTCGGTAATCGTTCATGCTCACCTTTTGGCGAACTGGTTTTAACCGAGATCCCCGGCAGGCTTAGTCCTTCATCAGAAAGCAACGCCAGCGCGCGGGCATTCAGCGTTTCCGGCTCTCCTGGCAGAACAATTTCGATATGTTCCCAACCTTCATGCGGGTAGCGTTTTTCCCCTGGCCACGGCAACTCAACAATCGAAAACTGCCAGTGAGCAACCTGTACCGGTTCACGCAATTTAAACAGGCAAATCGGTCTACCATTGATCATATTTTCTGACAGGAGTTCGCCGCACTGTTCAAACCCGCGACGCCAGCGTTCGGCGGTGGCGTTTTGATGGCAACGCAAAGAAATGTGATCGGCAGTCAGCGGAGTAATATCCAGCCCCAGACGCCGTGAAAGTTCGTCTAATGCGTGGATAAATCGCGGTAAATCCGTTGCAATATCCTGCAACTCGTCGATAGATTGCCAGTTCGCCATAATCACTCTTCGTCTTCGGTAAAAGCGTTAATTTACCCTGTTGCCCTGCGCCAACCAACCGCTGATTTCACGCCGCTCCTGATGCAATAGTGAAAACGGCAATACGCCACGCGCACGTTGCTGACGAAAACAGCCATTTGCAGTATACTCCCGCCCTAATTTCTTTAACTGGTGCGGGCAATTTTTGCTCGCTTCATCAATGTAAGGTATTCCGGTGAATATTCAGGCTCTTCTCTCAGAAAAAGTCCGTCAGGCCATGATTGCGGCAGGCGCGCCTGCGGATTGCGAACCGCAGGTTCGTCAGTCAGCAAAAGTTCAGTTCGGCGACTATCAGGCTAACGGCATGATGGCAGTTGCTAAAAAACTGGGTATGGCACCGCGACAATTAGCAGAGCAGGTGCTGACTCATCTGGATCTTAACGGTATCGCCAGCAAAGTTGAGATCGCCGGTCCTGGCTTTATCAACATTTTCCTTGATCCGGCATTCCTGGCTGAACATGTTCAGCAGGCGCTGGCGTCCGATCGTCTCGGTGTTGCTACGCCAGAAAAACAGACCATTGTGGTTGACTACTCCGCGCCAAACGTGGCGAAAGAGATGCACGTCGGTCATCTGCGTTCCACTATCATTGGTGACGCGGCAGTACGTACTCTGGAGTTCCTCGGTCACAAAGTGATTCGTGCTAACCACGTCGGCGACTGGGGCACTCAGTTCGGTATGCTGATTGCATGGCTGGAAAAGCAGCAGCAGGAAAACGCCGGTGAAATGGAGCTGGCTGACCTTGAAGGTTTCTACCGCGATGCGAAAAAGCATTACGACGAAGATGAAGAGTTCGCCGAGCGTGCACGTAACTACGTGGTAAAACTGCAAAGCGGTGACGAATATTTCCGCGAGATGTGGCGCAAGCTGGTCGACATCACCATGACGCAGAACCAGATCACCTACGATCGTCTGAACGTGACGCTGACCCGTGATGACGTGATGGGCGAAAGCCTGTACAACCCGATGCTGCCGGGTATCGTGGCGGATCTGAAAGCCAAAGGTCTGGCAGTAGAAAGCGAAGGCGCAACCGTCGTATTCCTTGATGAGTTCAAAAACAAGGAAGGCGAACCGATGGGTGTGATCATTCAGAAGAAAGATGGCGGCTATCTCTACACCACCACCGATATCGCCTGTGCGAAGTACCGTTACGAGACGCTACATGCCGATCGCGTGCTGTATTACATCGACTCCCGTCAGCATCAACACCTGATGCAGGCGTGGGCGATCGTCCGTAAAGCAGGCTACGTGCCGGAATCCGTACCGCTGGAACACCACATGTTTGGCATGATGCTGGGCAAAGACGGCAAACCGTTTAAAACCCGTGCTGGCGGTACAGTGAAACTGGCCGATCTGCTGGATGAAGCCCTGGAGCGTGCACGTCGTCTGGTGGCAGAGAAGAACCCGGATATGCCAGCCGACGAGTTGGAAAAACTGGCCAATGCCGTGGGTATCGGTGCGGTGAAATACGCGGATCTCTCCAAAAACCGCACCACCGACTACATCTTCGACTGGGACAACATGCTGGCGTTTGAGGGTAATACTGCGCCGTACATGCAGTATGCCTACACCCGTGTATTGTCCGTGTTCCGTAAAGCAGAAATTAACGAAGAACAACTGGCTGCCGCTCCGGTGATCATCCGTGAAGATCGCGAAGCACAATTGGCTGCTCGCCTGCTGCAGTTTGAAGAAACCCTCACTGTGGTTGCCCGTGAAGGCACGCCGCACGTGATGTGTGCTTATCTGTACGATCTGGCCGGTCTGTTCTCTGGCTTCTACGAGCACTGCCCGATCCTTAGCGCAGAAAACGAAGAAGTGCGTAACAGCCGTCTGAAACTGGCGCAACTGACGGCGAAGACGCTGAAACTGGGTCTGGATACGCTGGGTATTGAGACGGTAGAGCGTATGTAATCGCGTTATACCGCAAAGGCCGATGTCGTTGCAGACATCGGCTTTTTTATCACTAACGGTAATTCACAATCACTTCATTACGTTGTACCTTCAGCGGCGGAATTAACCGCCCACCGCCAGGCACTTCCCAGATAAATCGCAACGGTTCTGCCGCCGGTATACCGGAAAAGGCCACAGTGCTCCCACTCTGCCCGTCTAACTCGACACAACGAGATTGTGAACACAAGCGTACCCGCAGCCCCGATGGTGTCGGGCCGATAAGCTGATAACGCCACGCCACCAGCGTCATCAATCCTGATGCTGGTTGTCGCGAAGAAAGAGGCGCTGACGACATCGACTCACCGCGATGATTTAGCGTAACGCCCACACTACTTGTCTGCCACATCCCCTCCCCGGCGGCTTGTACAACCAGCGGAAACAACAATATCGCCAGTAAGATCCTCATTATTTACCCCCAATAGTCGCCGTCATCCGAATCTGCCGGTTATCAGAGAGTTCGAGATTCGACAGCACCACCAGTTGCGGCAGGCTACGGCGCAGAAAGCGAGACAATAGCGGACGCAGCGCGTGGTTCACCAACAGTACTGGCGGCGCACCCAGCATCTCCTGACGGGATAATGCTTCCTGGGTCTGTGCCAGCAAACGATCCGCCAGCCCCGGTTCCAGTCCGCCACCGCCCTGCAACGCCTGTAACAGTAAACGCTCCAGTGGCGTGTCCAGACCAATAACGTGAACTTCATCTTTACCGGGGAACCACTGCTGAGTAATTGCCCGCCCCAGCGCCACGCGCACGACGGCGGTTAATTCATGCGGATCGCTCTGGATAGGCGCATGTTCCGCCAGTGTTTCAAGAATGGTGCGCATATCGCGGATCGGTACTTTTTCATCAAGCAGGTTTTGTAGCACTTTATGCAGCGTGGTAAGCGTGATAACGCCAGGAACCAAATCCTCCGTCAGTTTTGGCATCTCCTGCGCCACGCGATCCAGTAACTGCTGCGCCTCCTGACGACCAAACAGTTCTGCGGCATGTTGACTAATGAGGTGGTTAAGATGCGTTGCCACCACTGTACTGGCTTCAACCACCGTATATCCCTGAATCTGCGCTTGTTCTTTTAGCGCACTTTCAATCCAGATAGCATTAAGACCAAATGCCGGATCGACAGTCACTTCGCCGGGTAGCGTCCCGGCGGCTGTTCCTGGGTTAATGGCCAGCCAGCGCCCCGGATAAGCATCACCACTGCCAATCTCAACGCCTTTCATCAAGATACGATAGCGGGCAGGCTGTAGATCCATATTGTCGCGGATGTGCACCACTGGCGGTAGAAAGCCCATCTCCTGAGCAAATTTCTTGCGAATACTGCGAATACGACCAAGCAACTCGCCATCCTGCTGAAAATCGACCATCGGGATCAGCCGATAACCCACTTCCATTCCCAGAGAATCTTCCAGTTGCACATCGTTCCAGGTCGCTTCGACAACGGCATTATTTTCCGCCATCTTCACTGGTTTCGGTTCAGCGGGCGCTTTTTGTTCACGTCCACGAACCCACCATGCCAGCCCCAGCAATCCCGCTGTGAACAGTAAAAATACCAGGTTTGGCATTCCCGGCACCAGCCCCAGTAAACCGAGCACTGCGGCACTTAACAACATGACGCTGGGGTTACTGAAAAGCTGATTCACCATCTGCTCGCCAACGTCCTGATCGGTACTGACTCGCGTAACGATAACCCCCGCAGCGGTAGAAATAACCAGCGCAGGTATTTGCGCGACCAGACCATCACCGATGGTCAACAGCGTATAACTTTCCGCTGCATGACCCATACTCATGCCATGTTGCAACACCCCAACCAGCAATCCGCCAACAACGTTAATGACCATGATGAGGATCCCGGCGATGGCGTCACCACGGACAAACTTACTCGCCCCGTCCATTGAGCCGTAAAAATCAGCTTCCTGGGTCACTTCTGAACGTCGCTTTTTTGCTTCATCTTCGCCAATCAGGCCAGCGTTGAGGTCGGCATCAATCGCCATCTGTTTTCCTGGCATTCCGTCGAGAACAAAGCGCGCACCCACTTCCGCGATACGTCCGGCACCTTTGGTAATGACCATAAAGTTGATGATCACGAGGATGACAAACACCACAATGCCGATGGCAAAGTTACCGCCCACGAGAAAATGACCAAATGCTTCAACCACCTTCCCTGCCGCCGCCGCGCCAGTATGCCCTTCCATCAAAATGATACGCGTGGAAGCCACATTAAGCGCCAGACGCAGCAGCGTGGTAAACAACAGAATGGTCGGAAACGCGGCAAACTCAAGCGTGCGCTGGGTAAACATCGCCACCAGCAACACCATAATCGACAAGGCAATGTTGAAAGTGAACAGCAGGTCGAGAATGAATGCGGGCAGTGGCAGCACCATCATCGACAAGATCAGCAGGATCAAAATAGGTCCGGCAAGGATCTGCCACTGTGTCGATTTCAGGTTTGCGGGCAGGCGCAGCATCGCGGCCAGATTACTCATGGGACGGTTTCTCGTTGATAAAATCCAGGGCTTCCGGCACCGGAAGATGAGTGGGTTGTTCAGGACGTTGTCCACCGGCCAGACGCCAGCGTTTCAGTTGCCAGACCCAGGCCAGCACTTCCGCCACGGCGGCATACAGTTGACCGGGAATTTGTTGGCCGATTTCTGCGTGTCGATACAGCGCGCGCGCCAGCGGCGGCGCTTCAAGAGTCGGGACGTTATTTTCAGCGGCGATTTCACGAATGCGTAACGCCACCAGCCCCGCGCCTTTAGCAACAACTTTCGGCGCGCTCATTTTGTTTTCGTCATACTGCAATGCCACTGAGTAGTGAGTTGGGTTATTAACAATGACGTCCGCTTTCGGCACATCGGCCATCATCCGACGCCGCGCGGCAGCACGCTGCATCTGACGAATTCGCCCTTTGACATGCGGATCGCCTTCGCTTTGTTTGAACTCATCACGAATATCCTGCCGTGACATACGCAGCTTTTTCAGGTGGCTGAAAATTTGAAAAAAGACGTCAAATCCCACCATCGGAATGACACCAAGCACCACTAAAAGTGCACACAACCCCACAACATCCATCGCGTTAGCCATTGCGGTAATGGGTGACTGCGCCATTAAGCGCATCATCTGCGGCCAGTGATGCCAGAGATAAAAGCCAGTAACGCAGCCAACCAGTGTAGATTTCAGGATAGCTTTCAGCAGCTCCGCGCCAGTTTGCGCCGAGAAAATACGTTTAATGCCCGGTAGTGGGTTGAGTTTGGAAAACTTCGGTTGCAATGATTTACCACTAAATACCAGCCCCCCCAGCATGACCGGCGAAATGAGCGCCACCAGCACCACACCGCTAATCAGCGGCAACAGTGCAAGCATGGCTTCTCTGATCAGCAAAATAATCTGTCCGAGAATGAGGTTGGGGTCATTGATGATGCTGTGATCAAAATGCAGCCCGGCGGAGAGCATCCCCGACAACCGCCGTGCCAGAGACGCGCCACCAAACCAAATAACACACACGCCCACCAGTAAAATGAGCAGTGAGGTCAGCTCACGGGAGCGCGGGATCTGCCCCTCTTCCCGCGCTTTTTCAAGTCGGTGAGGTGTGGGAGCTTCTGTTTTGTCGTCGCTCTCGTCAGACACGTCGCCAATCCTGGAAATGGTAATAAGCGTGAATAATGCCAGAGCGGAAAGCATTCAATGCCTGGAATAAGTGGCAAAACAGGTGGGCTTTAGGGCTTTTACCGCAGTACATCAGACAGGGCGCACGTTTGTCGGATGTGGCGTAAACGCCTTATCCGACCGCCTGATATGACGCGGTCACGTCACATCAGGCAATACAAATCAAAACCCAAGACTATCCAACAAATCGTCCACCTGATCCTGACTAGCAACCACACCGGCTTTGCTGGTATCGACCTGTGGTCCATTAAGCAAACTCTGGTTTTCACGTTTCGGACGCGCATCCTGTTCCGGGATATTTTCCAGCAGCACCATCAACAGCTGGCGTTCAATTTCCTGAATCACATCCATCATCCGTTTAATCACCTGCCCGGTGAGATCCTGAAAATCCTGCGCCATCATAATTTCCAGCAGTTGCGCGTTTGTGAAGCTGGTATGCGCGGGCACATCCGCCAGAAATTGCCGCGTATCTGTCACCAGTTCACGGGCGTCGGCAAGGTCAATCGGATCGGCGAACCAGTCATCCCAGCGTTGGGTTAATGCTTTTGCCGATTCCTCCATTTCATCCTGATGCGGTTGCGACGCCTCAACGCTATTCAGCGCCCGCTCTGCGGCCTGCGCAGTCATCTGCACAACGTAGAACAAGCGATCGCGGGCATCAGGGATAGCTTCCGCAGCTTCGGCTATCGCCTGATCCAGTCCCAGCTCGCGCAGGCTGTCACGCAGCATACGTGTCAGGCTGCCGATGCGCGCGATGATATCGCCGGCTGCATGTTCATCAGCAGGTTTGATTGATGGTTGCATCATAGTCGCATCCTCACATGCCCAGTTTCTCAAAGATTTTGTTGAGTTTTTCCTCCAGCGTCGCGGCGGTAAATGGCTTAACCACATAGCCACTGGCCCCCGCTTGTGCTGCCGCGATAATGTTCTCTTTCTTCGCCTCAGCGGTCACCATCAGCACTGGCAACGCCGACATCGCACCATCAGCACGAATGGTTTTCAGCAACTCCAGACCATCCATATTCGGCATATTCCAGTCGGAAATCACAAAGCCATAACCGCCCGCCTGTAACTTGTTGAGAGCATCAGCGCCATCTTCCGCTTCCTCAACATTGTTGAAACCCAGCTCTTTCAGCAGGTTACGCACAATGCGTCGCATGGTGGAAAAGTCATCCACAACCAAAAATTTAAGTTCTTTATCCGCCATTTCACACTCCTGATTTAAATACGTATCGCCTGTCCGACACTGATTTTCGCCAGCATTTGCTGGCTTACCTGGCTAAGATCGACCACTTCGCAGACGCCCCCCAGATTGATGGCCTCGCGCGGCATACCGAACACCACACAGCTTGCTTCGTTTTGCGCAAGGGTCCATGCCCCCGCCTGACGCATCGCCAACATTCCCGCCGCACCGTCGTTGCCCATACCGGTGAGGATCACTCCAACCGCGTTGCGCCCCGCCTGTCTGGCGACAGAATGAAACAACACATCCACCGACGGTCGATGGCGGTTAACCGCCGGGCCATCGTGAATTTTGATTTGATAGTTCGCGCCGCTGCGCGCCAGTTCCATATGTCGATCGCCCGGTGCGATATAGGCATGTCCCGGCAAAACACGTTCTCCGTCTTCGGCCTCTTTAACACCGATTTGACACAGCTTATTCAGGCGGTCGGCAAAAGAACGGGTAAAGCCAGGCGGCATATGCTGGGTGATTAACAGTGCCGGGCTGGAAAGCGGCAGCGGCTGCAATACGTGCCGAATTGCCTCGGTGCCCCCCGTTGAAGCACCAATCGCAATCAGTTTTTCTGAACTCAACAACGGCCCCGCCTTCAGCGTTGCCGGAGCCGATAATGGTTTATGCGCCGCGAGGCTCGCCCTCGACGCCGTACGCACCTTTTCAGCGATCATTTCGCTGTACGCCAGCATCCCTTCTCGAATACCCAGTTGCGGTTTAGTGACAAAATCAATCGCCCCCAACTCCAGCGCACGCAGCGTCACTTCAGAACCTTTGCCGGTCAGAGAAGAAACCATCACAACGGGCATTGGGCGCAAACGCATTAATTTTTCGAGAAAATCCAGTCCATCCATCCGTGGCATTTCAACATCCAGCGTCAGCACATCGGGGTTGAATTTCTTAATCAAATCTCGCGCGACCAGCGGATCGGGCGCCGTTGCCACCATTTCCATGTCGCTATGGCTATTGATGATTTCCGTCATGATCTGGCGCATCAGTGCCGAATCATCGACAGACAACACCCTGATTTTGCTCATGGTTAATCCTTACTTAGCGCATACACCGTCTGCCCACGCAGCGTGAAGCTGCGCTCAAGGTGGCTGAAATTTTCAGAGTGCCCCGCAAACAGCAATCCGTCAGGTTTAAGTAGTGGCACGAAGCGGCGCAAAATCTCCTGTTGGGTCGTTTGATCAAAATAGATCATGACGTTACGGCAGAAGATCGCATCAAACGGCCCCGGTACGGTGTACTGTTTCGCCAACAAATTCAGCGGGGAAAAATCGACATAGCTCGCCAGTTCCTGGCGCACACGCACCAGCCCCTCATGCGGCCCCGTGCCGCGCATGAAGTAACGCTGGAGTTGTTGTGGCGTCAGGTTTTTCAGTTCTTCATGGCGATAAATGCCGCTTCTGGCTTTTTCCAGCACTTCGGTGTCGATATCACTGGCGAACACTTTCCAGCGTCCAGGTGCGGTGCCTAATGTGTCCGCCAGCGTCATGGCAATGCTGTACGGCTCTTCACCAGTCGACGCCGCCGCGCTCCATACACGATATTCCCCAGAACGACGGCGAGCGTGAGCCGCGAGCAGTGGGAAATGATGCCCTTCACGGAAAAATGCCGTCAGGTTGGTAGTCAGCGAGTTAATAAATGCCTGCCACTCGCCGCTAAGCTGATTAGATTCCAGCATGTTCAGATAATGACCAAAATCGGCCAGTCCTAGCGAGCGCAAACGGCGTATCAACCGGTTGTAGACCATGTCACGCTTGTGGTCGGCCAGAACAATCCCCGCACGTTGATAGATCAATTGACTTATCCGCCGAAAATGAACGTCGGAAAGCGCAAGGCGCTCGCTCATCTGTAACAATAAAGACGTTTGCCCACAGGGCTGAGATGATGTCATAGCGCCTTCTCAATCACTTCAGGAAACCACTGGCACAGCCTGTAACTGCACCGATTGTGTTGTAATAGCGCCACCAGAAACGATAAGCGCGACGTTCTGTTGCATCATCAGCCTCATCTGGCGGCAATGGCGCTTGAGTAAATACCCATCAAAATGTTTCCCAGTTTGGCTCTTGTTCAGCGATACGCCGCCGCGACTGCGCAGGTGATTGCTCACTGGCAGGCTGGGATTTTAGTGGTGGTTTGTGGTTTAGCTGACTGGCTGCCAGACGAAATGCGGATACTGCCTGCGTTAAACGACCGGCCTGCTCTTCCAGTGCGGCAGCAGCGGCGGCTGACTCCTGCACCAACGAGGCATTCTGTTGAGTGACGCGATCCATTTCCGACACGGCCAGCGCAACTTGATCAATGCCACGGCTCTGCTCATCGGAGGCTGAAGCAATTTCCCCCATAATGTCGGTGACGCGCGTAACCGCATTAACGATATTTGTCATCGTTTCACCGGCGCTTTCGACCAACACCGAACCGGTATCAACGCGGGAAACAGAGTCTTCTATCAGAGCTTTGATCTCTTTTGCTGCCTGGGCGCTGCGACTGGCAAGATTACGCACTTCGCCTGCCACCACGGCAAAACCACGGCCCTGTTCCCCGGCACGCGCGGCTTCAACAGCGGCATTCAGTGCGAGGATATTGGTCTGGAAGGCAATGCCGTCGATTACGCTAATAATGTCGGCGATTTTCTTCGAACTGTCGGCGATTTCATGCATGGTTTTCACCACGCCATCCACCACTTTGCCGCCGTGCAGCGCGGTGTCGGAGGCACTTTGTGCCAGTTGCGAGGCCTGACGGGCGTTATCGGCGTTCTGTTTCACCGTCGCGGTGAGCTGTTCCATGCTGGCGGCAGTTTCTTCCAGCGCGGATGCCTGCTGTTCAGTGCGTGATGAAAGATCGGTATTGCCCGCTGCAATTTCACGTGTACCGACATAGATGGCGTCCGACCCCTGGCGCACATGGGTGACTGTGTCGGTCAAAGAACGCTGCATATGCGAAACGCTCTGCGCCAGTTCGCCCATTTCACTGCGCCCATCAATGATGAGGCTATTCGCCAGGTTACCACCGGCAATTTCGCGAATGTGAGCAATGATTTTCGCCAGCGGGGTAAGCAACATACGGCGGATGCCGTACCACGCCACCAGCAAAATCAATACCACCACCAGCGCGATAACCGCCAGTTGCCACTGGGAAAAGCGGTAATCTTCCGCATTGTTAGTGACGATATCGCGGTAAAGTTTTTCACTACTGAGGGCGTACTGAGCAAACGCTTCGCCCATCGCATTTTGCATTCCCTGAGTTGGTTGAGCGAAATAGGCGCCAGTATTGCCATAATCAAGATAATCAATCAGTTCAGTTAACGCTGTGTGATAGTTTTTGTATTTTTCATCAATATTACGACTGGTGGCGACCATTTCAGGTAACGGTGCCATGCTTTTGAATTTTTTAAAATGAGTCGCTGCCTGGGCCAATGTTTTCCTGGCGCTATCAAGCAATTCAACTTTGGCGTTACTTTGTTGATTGGATGAATCCATCATCATCCGCACCGCCGAACGGCTCAAATTAATGCGCGTTTGTAGCATTAAATCCCAGGTTGAGGTTAGCTCACTCTGTTGTTCCCGTAGTTCATTGGAAACGACAAAGCTTTTCTGGCTATGGTGAAGCGAAGAAAAAAACAAACTGCCGGAAATTAGCTGTAACAGTGCGAATACCCCCAGCACCATTACCAACAGCGTGACTACGCGGATACGGTTAATCATAAGGCACCTTCCTGAAAACAAGTTGATCTCGTTATCGGCAAGGAAGGGGGAAACTTTATTGCTGATGCCACCCGCCGCGAAATTGAAATAAAAAACCCGATGCGCAGATCATCGGGTTCATTTCAATTGAGGAAATCAGGAGAATTACGCCACTTCTGACGCCGCGCTATCTAACAGCGCCATCTCTTCGCTATTCAGCAGTTTTTCGATGTTCACCAGAATCAACATACGGTCGCCCAGTGCGCCCAATCCAGTGAGATATTCTGTGGAAAGCGTCACGGCAAATTCCGGTGCCGGACGAATTTGCTCCGCCGTCAATGAAAGCACGTCTGAAACGCCGTCAACCACGATGCCGACCACCCGTTGTCCGAGATTCAGTACGATAACTACCGTGTTGTCGTTATAGTCCACATCCACCTGGCTGAACTTAATTCGTAAGTCAACAATCGGCACAATAACGCCGCGCAGATTCGTGACGCCTTTGATAAACGCTGGCGTGTTTGCAATCCGTGTCACTTGATCGTAGCCACGGATCTCCTGCACTTTCAGAATATCAATACCGTACTCTTCATCACCAAGGGTAAATACCAGAAATTCCTGGCCTGACGGCTCGCTGGCCAGTTTTGTTACATTCGTCATACCGGTCATATTGTTACCTTTTTACTCATTCAGGCGGCGGTGTTCGCCATACGTTGTTCGCGGTTTATCGTCTGCAAGGCAGAAACATCAACAATCAGTGCCACGCTGCCGTCGCCGAGAATCGTTGCGGCGGATATTCCCGGGATTTTGCGATAGTTACTTTCCAGGTTTTTCACTACTACCTGGTGTTGACCAATTAATTGATCCACCAGCAAAGCGTAGCGGCGACCGCCACTTTGCAGGATCACCACAATTCCCTGAGTCGCTTCAGTTTTCGCGCCCGTGACGTTGAACACTTTCCACAGTTCGACGATGGGCAGATATTCACCACGTACTTCCAGTACCCGCTCGCCGCCCGCCAGTGGATGCAGATTGGCTTCATGGGGTTGCAGTGATTCCATGACGGCATTCAGCGGCAGAATGAAAACTTCATCTGCAACACGTACAGACATGCCATCGAGGATCGCCAGCGTCAGCGGCAGTAAAATGCGGATCGTAGTTCCTGCGCCCGGCGTCGATTTGATTTCGACATGACCGCCCATTTCCTGGATATTACGTTTGACGACATCCATACCAACGCCGCGTCCGGAGACATCGGTAACCTGCTCTGCTGTAGAAAAACCAGGAGCAAATATCAGCATTGCCACTTCGTCATCTGTCATGTTGTCGCTGACGGTCAGACCTTGTGAAACAGCTTTTGCCAGAATCCGTTCACGGTTTAGCCCCGCGCCATCGTCGGTCACTTCGATGCAGATGTTGCCACCCTGATGTTCAGCAGACAGAACCAAATTTCCGACGCTGTTTTTGCCTGCGGCGAGGCGTTTTTCCGGCAGTTCAATTCCGTGGTCGAGACTGTTGCGTACCAGATGGGTCAGCGGGTCAATAATGCGTTCTATCAGGCTCTTGTCGAGTTCAGTGGAACTGCCCACCAGCGTCAGTTCTACCTGTTTGCTGAGTTTTCCCGCCAGGTCACGTACCAGCCGGGGATAGCGACTAAAGACATATTCCATCGGCATCATGCGGATCGACATCACCGATTCCTGCAAATCACGGGCGTTACGTTGTAACTGCCCCATGCTGGTAATCAAATCACCATGATTAACCGGGTCCAGTTCGCTCGAACGCTGGGCCAGCATCGACTGGGTGATGACCAGTTCGCCGACAAGGTTAATCAGTTGATCAACCTTCTCTACAGCCACACGGATACTGGTGGATTCGCTGCCGCGCGGCGGTTTTTCCCGTTCTGTCCGTACAACTGGCGCTTCTGCGGCGGCAAGTTTAAGCACCGGTGGCGCAGATACTTTCGCCGTAGACTCAACGCTTTCAAAGGCAATCTGATCGGCCTCAATGACAAAACAAAGCACCGCAGTAATGTCGTCTTCCGCAATATCTCCCGCTAATGTCGCCGATAACGAATCGGCTCCTTTCACCACGTCAGTCAACGTTGTCAGATGTCCCAGCTCTTCTTCCAGCAGATCGATTTCTCCCGCTTTCAGGCGCGAAAGGATAATTCGTCGCGGCGATTGGCGGCTATTCTGACCATCTTGCGGTTCATTTTTGGCAACCACACTTAATCGGGTCACTGCGGATACCGTTTCGCCTTTCGCTTCTAATGCCAGTTGACGCAAGGCCTGGCAGATATAATCGAAGCTGGCGGTATCTGGCTCTTGTGACTGTTTATAAGCGTCGAGCTGTTCTTGCATGATGTCCTTCGTTTCCAAAAACAGATTGATAATGTCGGTATTAAGCTGCATCTCACCGCGTCTGGCTTCATCGAGCAGATTTTCCATTAGATGCGTGGTTTCCTGTAACACAGTAAAACCAAACGTTCCTGCCCCTCCTTTGATGGAATGAGCTGCACGAAAGATGGCATTCAACTGTTCGGCATCTGGCGCTTCTGGCTGCAAATTAAGCAGATGCTGCTCCATATCGGCTAACAGTTCGTCCGCCTCATCAAAAAATGTCTGATAAAAATCGCTTATATCCATGCTCACGCAGTCACCTCGGTTCGGCTGATGGCATTGTAGGAACACTGACCTGCGGTGCGCTCCCTGTTTTTTCCAGAACACTTACCGGCTCATTCTGGCTTTCAGCGTTTTCATGCAAAATAGCTTGTTCTGCTTGTCTGTTCAGAACCAGCAGGCTGATTCGACGGTTGACGGCATCATCAGGTCCACGATCGCTCAAACGCATGGTGGCTGCCATGCCGACAACGCGCAGAATTTTGCCATCAGCCAGACCGCCCACCATTAGCTCACGGCGCGACGCATTGGCGCGTTCGGCAGAAAGCTCCCAGTTGCTATAGCCTTGCTCGCCATTGGCGTAAGGGAAATCATCGGTATGACCGGAGAGACTGATACGGTTAGGAATACCGTTCAGCACAGGCGCAATACTCCGCAGAATGTCGCGCATATAGGGTTCGACGTCGGCACTACCGGTTTTAAACATCGGGCGATTCTGGCTGTCGATAATCTGGATGCGTAAACCTTCCTGTACCAGATCGATTTTGAGATGTGGACGCAGCGCCCGTAGTTTCGGGTCTGATTCAATAAGCTGGTCGAGATCGCCCCGCAATTTCCGCAGCCGACTTTGCTCCATGCGTTTTTTCAGTTCTTCAATGTCCGGTTGCTTATTCACTTCTCCCTGGCTTTGGGTGTAATCATCACCCCCGCCAGGAATTGGGCTTTCACTATTAGAAATGCGATCACCGCCCGTTACTGCCGTCGCCAGCGGCGTGCGGAAATATTCTGCAATCTGAATCAGCTCTTTTGGGCTGGAGATGGAGATCAGCCACATCACCAGAAAAAAAGCCATCATCGCAGTCATAAAGTCAGCATAAGCAATCTTCCACGATCCATGCGCCGAGCCGTGACTTTTCGCTTTGCGTCGCTTGACGACAATAATTGGATGCGCGTGATTCTTCATGCTTCCTCGGTTGTCGTCTGCTGTTGCGGATTTTTCACTGCACGAACGTGCTCTTCCAGTTCGACGAACGACGGGCGCTCGCTGGAGTAGAGCGTTTTGCGACCAAATTCAACCGCAATTGGCGGTGCATAACCGTTGAGATTAGAAAGCAGTATGACTTTGACGCACTGCATCATTTTGCTGGTTTCGGCGCTTTTTTGACGTAAAACACTAGCTAGTGGGGAAATAAATCCGTAAGCCAATAAAATACCGAGGAAAGTCCCCACCATCGCATGTGCGATAAGCGCCCCCAGTTCGGCGGCAGGTCGGTCAGCCGAACCGAGCGCGTGAACCACTCCCATCACAGCCGCGACAATACCAAATGCCGGGAGCGAGTCACCGACCAGCGCCAGACTGTTTGCCGGGACTTCCGCCTCGCTTTCGTGAGTCTCGATCTCTTCATCCATCAAAGCTTCGATTTCAAAGGTATTCATGTGACCACTAATAATCAGGCGCAGATAATCGACAATAAAATCAAGCATGACGGCATCAGCCATAATGCGAGGATAACTGGCGAAGATCTCGCTCTCGCGAGGATTTTCAATATCGCGCTCCAACGAAAACATGCCCATTTGGCGTGATTTCGCCATTAGCCGGTAAAGCAGCGCCAGCAGATCCATATACATTGCTTTGGTGTATTTGGAGCGGCGAAACAGTAACGGCAGCGCCTTAAGCGTGCCTTTGATGGCTTTACCGTTGTTGCCGACAATAAACGACCCAATACCTGCACCGGCAATAATCACCAGTTCAGCGGGTTGATAAAGTGCTCCAAGGCTTCCGCCGGTCATCAAATAACCGCCGAAAACTGTACCGAGAACAACCAGGTAACCTAATAAGATAAGCACGACATCATCCTTTCACTGTTGACCATGACAGGATGTTCAGTCGTCAGGCGTTAACTTACGGTCGGGGAAAAAAGCAGCGACAATCAGTTGCCGCTGCTGGAATGTTTCGCCATATCGCGTGAGTTAAACAGCCTGTACTCTCTGTTCATCCAGCAGTTGAGGGATAATATCGGCAGGGTCTTGAGAAAGTTTACGTCTTTTTACCGCTCGTGATGGCGGCTGACATAAGCTGCAGGCAAAGCTGCCAACAGGCTGATGGGCATGGGTGATAAAATTACCGCCGCAGCACTTGCAACTGGAAAGTTGTAGTAAACCACTTTCAACAAATCGCACCAGTGTCCAGGCGCGTGTCAACGCCAGCAGCGGCCCATCTTCGGCTTGTGGACACTGTTCGAGGTATAAACGATAGGCTTTGATTACTGCATCGACGCCGTGACATAACCCTGTTTTCAGCAAAAACTGCCATGCATTACAAAACATCGACGCATGAACATTTTGTTCCCAGGTCATAAACCAGTCGGTGGAGAATGGCAGCATACCTTTCGGCGGCGGACTTCCGCGCAGTTCTTTATAGAGTTTGATCAGGCGTCCGCGACTTAATTGTGTTTCACTTTCCAGCATCTGCAAACGAGCGCCGAGAGTGATCAATTCCATTGCCAGCTGAATATCCCGGGCTTCCTGAACAATGCTTTTTTCGCTCATTATCAGGCCCTTTTTTTACGCAGCACTTCTTCGGGCTGATTAACATCATTCAACAAACGCGTAGAGAGCATGATACCGGTATGAACTTGCTGGAGATCGTCAACGCGGGAATCCTGCGTCAACTGATTAATAGTCTGGTGGCTGTCAAAGCGGAAATGACAAATCAGTTGATTGGTTTCTGCCAGTTTAACCATTTGCGGAAGCGTCAGCGTCGCTAACGTTGTTGCCATTTCTTCATTAATACCGAGACGAAACATGGCGGACGCTTTGTCCTGAACGATCAGACGTTGTGCAAGAAGTAAATATGACAAATTGATGTCATAAATATGTTTCAGCAACTCGGAGGTATGCATTATTCCCATCCAGAATAACTAACTTTATTTTTATGCGGTATCACCGCACCCCGTGATGTCGCCGGGAAATCCCGGTAAAAAGTAAATAACCATGGAATAGTTGCGATCAACGAAAAAACACAAACATCGTAAGCGATGAAACAATCCCTTACAGAGAATAGTGTTTTTTACACTTAACTAAGATTTTTCCTAATTCGACGCAACTGTACTCGTCACCACTCACACATACAACGGAGCGACGCTGCGATTTTCGATAATGTGTGACTCAGATCACACAAAACACTCAATTACTTAACATTAATGTATAAGTCATACTTTTGTTTTGATGATATTTCATTCTGTTAAAAAGTTTTTCAGCGCCTCTGGCTTCAAAAATGAAGTAGAGGCATAAATTTATTATGTTGCGCACTGTTAATATAAATCACCGTAAATAACCATCTGTTATGTATGAAATAAATTTATTTACCCTCTATAACTTATTTTCAAACAGAGAGTTACATAACATGACCCAGTTCAAGTGAAAATAAAGCCGAGACCCCCTTAAATGTTATATAAATGTTTTTCAAACATTAACCATTTGTTTTATAAGGAAAATAGATAATTTTACTTCTTACAGCCATACTGGCGATCGAATAATAACATTGCGGTACTAATTAATTATTCTTACTAGTAACCAGCCTAATATTTACCTTTTTGACTGAGTTGTTATTGCATCAATGCCTCATTCAGAGTAAAGCTGTAATAACACCTGAAGTTCACAGAATAAGGAGCAGGTTATGAGCTATACCAATGTTCTTGTTGCTGTAGCTGTCTCGCCAGAAAGCCAGCAACTGTTGACAAAAGCGGTCTCTATCGCCCGTCCGGTTAATGGGCGCATAAGTTTGATCACTCTCGCTTCCGACCCGGAAATCTTCAATCAATTAGCCGCACCGATGCTTGAAGATTTACGCAGCGTGATGCATGAAGAAACACAAAACTTTCTTGATAAATTAATAAAGGATGCGGGATATCCGGTAGAAGAGACATTTATTGCTTACGGTGAGTTAAGCGAACATATTCTGGCAGTGTGCCGTAAGCATAAATTCGATTTGGTGATTTGCGGCAATCATAACCACAGTTTCTTTTCGCGAGCATCCTGCTCAGCGAAAAGTGTGATTGCCTCAAGCGAGGTCGATGTACTACTGGTTCCGCTTAAGGGAGATTAACTGCCATTACGCCATTTTCGGAAAGGTAGCAACTTTATCGCGCTGCTGACTTTCCGCGCTTCGCGGAACTATCTGCTTTAGGTCGCGAATAAAATACTCCTGCCAGTGATTAATGTCGTTTTTCACAATAACTTCCAGCATTTCTGCATGGCGGGAAATACGTTCCGCCAGCGACATCGTCAACGCCCGATTGAGCGCCGCCGCAACTTCATCACGATCGTAGGGGTTTACAATTAACGCCGACGTCAGTTCGTTTGCCGCTCCGGCAAATTGCGAAAGTACCAGTACGCCCGGATTGGCAGGATCCTGTGCGGCAACATACTCTTTCGCGACCAGGTTCATTCCGTCGCGCAGCGGCGTCACTAATCCAACATCAGAATAGCGGAAGATTTTCATCAGTAATTTACGATCAAAATGCTGATTCAGATAATAAAGCGGCGTCCAGCCTAATTGACCATATTTGCCGTTAATTCTCCCGGCTTCATTTTCCAACTGATGACGAATATCCTGATACGCTTGCACATCACCACGCGACGTTGGCGCAATCTGGGTATAGCGAATTTTACCGTGATGTTGCGGATAGTTTTCCAGCAACGCTTCATAGGCGAGAAAACGCTCCGGCAAACCTTTGGAATAATCCAGTCGTTCGACAGAAAAGATATTTTGTACGTTTTTCAGTTCCGCTTTTAGTTGCGCCAGTTTTGCCGGCAATGGTCCGGCAGCCTGTTTGGCTATCTCATCTGGTTCAATGCCAATGGGGTAAACTTCGGTTCGAAACGCTTTGCCCCAGGCCGTATGGCTTTTTGAGCTACGCGTCGTAACGCGGGTCAGGTTAGAAAGGCAATCCAGGAACGCCAGGCGATCGTTCTCTGTCTGGAAACCCAGCAAATCATAATCACAAAGCTGTTCAAGCAAGGTGTCATACGTCGGCAGCGCATTGAATATTTCCGGCGTCGGGAAAGGAATATGCAGGAAGAAACCAATGCGATTATTCACCCCACGTTTGCGTAATTCATGCGCAAATGGCAACAGGTGATAATCGTGAACCCAGATAATGTCATCGTCTTCTAGCAGCGGCAGTAATTTATCTGCCAGCAACGCATTTACGCGTAGATAGCCGTCCCAGGCAGGACGCTGAAATTGCACCAGATCGAGTCGATAATGAAATGCAGGCCAGAGAACGGCATTGGAGAATTGGTTGTAGTATTCGTCGAGATCCTTTTCACTGAGGTTAAAAGAGGCCCAGGTAATATTTCCTTTTTTCACCTTTTTTAGCGGCTGATCCTCATTCCCTGTTTCGCCACTCCAGCCAAACCACAGTCCACCTGCGGCTTTCAGTGCCCCCAGAATGCCAACGGCAAGGCCACCGGCACTGGCGGCGTGCTCATCTGGTGGTGCAATCCGGTTAGATACTACGACTAAACGACTCATAGTCATCACTCCTGTTATTTTCTCTTTTTTGTTGTAATGCGGTGGTTATCATTTCAAGCCAGCTCCAGACATCCGGTACGCCCGCCAGTCGCCATGATGCCTGAGTTGCGCCTGTGCCAATTTTTACTGACATTCCGCCCAGCCGGTTAACGACTGCGAAGCCAGATTCATCGGTTAAATCATCGCCCAGAAATACAGGCGTTCGCCCGATAAAGGGAGCTTCCTGCATAAAGGCAGCAATCGCCTCACCTTTACTGGTGCCTCGCGGTTTGATCTCGACAACACACTTTCCCTGCTGTAACGCCATTTGTGGCCAGATCTGAGTAATACGTTGCGCTAATGTCATTAATGCGTCTTCATGCTGCGGAGCCTGACGATAATGCAGCGCAAAAGCCATCCCTTTCGCCTCCAGCTCCGCACCGGGATACTGGGCGATGACCGTATGCAGTTGCACGCTAATATCACGCGCAATCGCATCCGGCAGATGAACGATATGCGTTTTACCATTGATGTCACGGCGCTCCGCCCCATGCACGCCCGCTAACGGGAAGCGATAAGGTTTTGCCAGTGCGTCCAGCTCCACCATTGAGCGCCCTGATATCAATGCCAATGCACCATCACTTGCGGTTGCCAGTAGCTGAAGTCCTTGCAGAATATTGTCAGGTACGACGACCTGATCGGGATGCGGTTTGATTTCCGCCAGCGTTCCATCGAGATCAAAAAACCAGGCATATTTCGCGGATAGTTCAGGGGTTTCGGTTAACGGTTCTGTCACCCGGTTCTCCTCCTTCTCTTTTCTTATTGTTTTGCGCAGAACGCGCTTTACAGACATGTAAGTATAGACAGTGTGACGGGGGTCGCCATTTGCAACGAAGAACAGCCAACCGTTGTGGCGGCTGGCTGTGGTGGGAAAAAACGCTAAATTGTTGTAGAAAAAAGCATCAGACAGTGCGTTTCGCTTTTTGCTTGTAACGGTCGAAGATCACCGCTGCCAGCAGGATTAAGCCGCGAACCACGTACTGCGCGAAAGGAGAAATATTAAGCAGGTTCATGGCGTTTTCCACGGTGCCTAAAATTAAGATACCCGCCACCACATATGAGATTTTTCCGATGCCACCTTTCAGAGAAACGCCACCTAAAACGCAGGCGGAGATAACAATCAGCTCATAACCAATCGACGTCATTGGCTGCCCACTGGTCATACGTGAAGCCAGAATAATTCCGGCTATCGCAGATACCAGGCCAGAGAGAACAAAGATAATAATTTTGGTGCGAACAACCGGTACACCCGCCAGACGCGCAGCCTCTTCGTTCCCGCCAATCGCCAGGGTATTACGACCAAAGGTGGTTTTATTCAGCAGCAAACCAAAGATAATCAGACACGCGACGGTGAGCCAGATTGGCGCAGGCAGACCGAACCAGTTAGCGTAACCAAGGGCAAAGAAGCTTTCATCTTCGATACCGACCGCTTTACCGTCTGAAATGATGTACGCCAGACCTCGAACAATCTGCATCGTTGCCAGTGTCGTGATCAGAGCATTTATTTTCAGTTTGGCGATAACAAAGCCATTGACCAGGCCACAGAGAATGCCAAGCAGCAACCCCGCTGCCACGCCAATCCACAGGCTTTCAGTCAGGTTGATAACCACCGCCGTGGTGACACCCGCACAGGCAATTACGGAGGCGACAGAAAGGTCAAAGTCACCGGAAGCAAGGCAGAACAACATGCCACACGCCACCATCCCCGACATGGAAATTGCCAGGCCCAACCCTTTCATATTAATGAAGGTGGCAAAATTTGGGACAAAAATGGCACAGGCGATAAAGAGCACCGCAAACACCACCAGCATGCCGTACTGATCCCAGATACGCCCAAAGCTGAAAGACGACTTAGGTGCGCCAGAACCCGATGTAGAAACAGAAGACATCATACTCTCCTTACTCAGGCAACTGCCTGGCTGACTTTAGGCATCGCAAGGCTCAGTGCCTGACGCTCATCTGCCTGCTCGTGTAACAATTCACCGGCGATTTCGCCTTCCCGCATCACCACAATCCGGTCGGCAACGCCGAGGACTTCAGGTAAGTCGCTGGAGGCAAACAGCACCGCCACGCCCTGCGCTGCCAGCGCATAAATCACGTTGTAAATTTCATGCTTAGCACCAACATCAATGCCGCGCGTAGGTTCATCCAGCAAAATGACCTTCATCTCTTCCGATAACCAGCGGCCCAGAATGGCTTTTTGCTGATTTCCGCCTGAAAGATTCATGATCAGTTGCTCTGCGCCCGGCGTTTTGATGTTGAGCGAACGAATGTGGTGATCGGCATTGTTTTCTTCCCAACCGTTGTTGATTACACAACCGCCGAGCACATGTTTGCGTCTGGCACTGATGTTGATATTGTCGCGAACGGAGTGCACAGGAATAATGCCTTCCGCTTTGCGATCTTCCGGGCAGAGCATCATGCCTGCGGCAATAGCGTGGCTCGGTTTACGAATATCGATCGGCTGTTGGTCGATATAAACCTGACCGGCGGTGATTTGCGTCCCGCCAAACATGCCTTTCATTAATTCGCTACGCCCCGCCCCTACCAGACCAAACAGCCCAACAATTTCACCACTGCGAACCGCCAGACTTATTGGCGTACGCACGCCTGGTGCTTTCACAGCATCAAGACGCAGGCGCTCCTCGCCATAACTACGCGGTTGCCAGCCGTAGATATCGCCAATGTCGCGCCCGACCATCGCCTGCACCAGCGCGTCGTGGTCAACCTGCTGCATATCGGTAAAGGTTTTGACATAACGTCCATCTTTAAAGACAGTGATGGCATCGCTGAGGGCAAATATTTCTTCCATACGGTGAGAAACGTATAAGATCACCCGCCCCTCTTTTCGCAGTTCACGAATAACGCGGAAAAGATTGTCGATTTCGCGGGCAGAGAGGGAGCTGGTTGGCTCATCAAAGGCGATAATTTTAGCGTTACGAGCCAGAGCTTTGGCAATTTCAACCATCTGCCACTGACCAATGGAGAGATATTTCAGCGGCGTAGCCGGGTCAATATCCATACCCAGATGTTTGAGTTGTAAACCTGCTTCATAATTCAGCAGTGAACGATTTACAATGCCGCCTTTATGGGGAAGCTGGCCGAGATAAATATTTTCCGCGACGGTCATTTCCGGCACGAGATGCAGTTCCTGGTAAATAATCGCCACGCCCGCGTTAAGCGCAGTGGTCGTGTCGGAAAAGGACATTTCTTGTCCATTAATCACTACAGAACCCGTGGTTGGCGCATAGTTTCCGCTAAGGATTTTTAAGAGTGTTGATTTTCCTGCGCCATTTTCACCCATCAACGCATGAACCTGACCGGCATAGCAGTCAAAACTAATATCCGTCAACGCCTTAACGCCGGGGAAAGTTTTACCAATGCCGCGAAATGAGAGATACGGGGTAGACTGTTGCATAACGTCTCCGTGAATCACTGGTCTTTCACACCCCCTCTGCACAATAAAGGCAGAGGGGAATTTTTACGGCAGATTACTTACCGCCTAAACCTTTTTTCTCCAGTTCTTCTTTAAAGTTGTCGCGCGTAATCAGAACTACATCGGTAACTTCAGTGAATTTTGGTGGTTCTACGTCTTTCGCTACCCAGTTGTAGAGCATTTCGCTGGATTTATAGCCATGTACGTCCGGACTTGGCAGGAGTGAACCGTAGAAACCGGTAGCCTGCGCTTTGGACAGCTCGCTCACCGCATCCACCCCATTGATACCGATACCAATGATGTCCGCCGCTTTAAAGCCCTGACCTTCCGTTGCACGTACACCGCCCAGCACGGTGCTGTCGTTCATCCCGACAATCAACCAGTGTTTAACTTCAGGGTGCTGAACCAGCATGGAGTTGGCGGCGTCAAATGCCCCAGGGATGTCGTTAGATTTGGTAGGAACCTGATATATTTGTTTTTCCGGGAATCCGGCGGCTTTAAGTGCGTCCATAGAGCCCGTGGTACGGCGACGAGCGGTATCCAGTTCGTTGGCAGTAATCGCCATTACGGCACTTTCTTTTACGTCCCAACCACGTTTTTGCATCTCTTTATACAGTTCCTGGCCCTGACGCTCACCAATTTTGGTCGCCGCCATCATCACCAGCGGCACGGTATCCATCGGCTTACCCTTGGCATTTACAAACTGGTCATCCACGGCAATCACTTTCATACCATAGCCACGTGCTTTCGCCACAATTGCGGAACCCAGTTTCGGGTCTGGCGTACAAATGACAAACCCTTTCGCACCGCTGGCAGCCAGACTGTCGATGGCGTTCAGCGTCTTTTCGCCATCCGGCACGGCAATCTTAATAACGTCAAACCCTAAATCTTTCCCGGCTTTATCGGCAAACTTCCATTCGGTCTGGAACCACGGCTCTTCTGGTTGCTTTACCAGGAAACCGAGTTTCAGGTTTTCCGCCATAGCGGATTGTGACATAACGGCAGCCAGACCAATGGCTGCAAGAGCTTTAGTAAATTTGTGCATGGTTATCTCCAGCTTTAGCGTCATTTTGTGTAGGGCAAAAACTAAGAACTTTTGTTAATTCAATCGGAAAACAAAGCATTACCTTTAGCGAAAAGATAATTGACTGTGTTGGCATAGTTTTAGCGAGAAATTAATTCTCCATAGGAGAGCAATATCACATAGCAGAATTACAGTGAGAACGTGCATAAATTCAGCGAGAAATGACATACTGGAAACGGTAATTGTCTGACAATTCAAAAAGGCATTAGCAGAATAATCCATGACATTAGCCTGGAAATCCTTGTGGTATGCGTTGAGAGGCTGGGAGTGTCTTTTTTTAATCTAATTATTACCGGGTAAGAGGTTGTTCATTTACGCTGAATAGTGAAGGAGGATGAAGTCTCTAATCCTTGCAACAATCAATTTCCACATTAATTATCACCACCATTATTAATTAAGAGTAACGCTATAATGAGAGCATCATCGCATAACTAAAAAAATATCTTAAAATATCAAAACATCATCATGTTATTAATAATTCATTTCAATATCAATGAGATATACCAACACAGCGCATTAGGAATTATTGCAAACTAATTGTTCTCATCAATGAAATGTAAAAAAATATAAATCTGGTGATTTAAGGATTTTCTTATATCCGTTCAGACGTTATGCTTATTTCAGATCATCGTCAGAATTGACTCCACGATCACATTTTGGACATGCAGAAAGGAATTATTCTGCAATCAGTAATTACGGTGTTTTGATTCATCTTGCACCTCACGTCTTCTGGATATAAGGATATTAGGTATGGCAACCACTGGAATGCTTCTCAAACTCAACACCCAAATGAACCGCGAGTTTTATGCATCCAATCTCTACCTTCACCTGAGCAAATGGTGTTCTGAACAAAGTCTGAATGGCACCGCTACTTTCCTTCGCGCCCAGGCACAGAGTAACGTGACGCAAATGATGCGCATGTTTAACTTTATGAAAAGTATCGGAGCAACTCCCATCGTTAAAGCTATCGATGTACCAGGAGAAAAGCTTAACTCCCTGGAAGAACTCTTCCAAAAGACGATGGAAGAATATGAGCAGCGTTCAAGCAAGCTGTCACAATTAGCCGATGAAGCTAAAGAATTGAATGATGATTCTACCGTCGATTTCCTGCGCGATCTGGAAAAAGAACAGCAGCACGATGGTCTGTTGTTGCAAACCATTCTTGATGAAGTACGCAGCGCGAAACTTGCCGGTATGTGCCCTGTCCAGACCGACCAGCATGTTCTTAATGTCGTGTCGCATCAGATACATTAATCATGTTCGGCGCTTTAAAACATGCGCCGGATACAAATAATTTTGAGAAAGCCGCTGCTTCATACTTTGAAGCAGCGGTTTTTTTAATGGGATTCACCTTGCGGAGTAAATTTCAGTTCAATCAGCGCGATGGCTTTTTGGATAGCGCGCATCGTTACCGGATCGGCTGCGGCGGGATGGTTAGTAAAATCGATATTCTTCAACTGGCTGGACATTTTTTCACGCAACTCAACAGGTGCGATCACATCGAGTACGTCGAGAATTTGTTTGATTACCAACTGGCAAGCGACAACATCAGAGACCAGTTCCTGATCGGCATTCAGCGGCTGGGACATTGTAAACTCCTGATAGCTTTTTGAAAGCCGCTATAGTAGCGGCTTCCCCTCCACAGCGATAGTCACATCCGCCATCACCAGGGCACAAAAAAACCTGCCGAAGCAGGTTTTTTTGTTATCTGAACATATTGCCTGGCGGTACGTCTTTGAACGTCTTGCAATAGTTATCAAACATGCTTTTCAGGATTTTGCGTAGTTTCATCGAGGTACTCCGACCATTTGTTATGCAGGTGTTATCGTCTTTGCGCTTATAATATGACACCCATCGCAAAAATCAATCTTTATGTGATCTGCATCACATAAATACCCCTTTAATGTTATGAAATTGATAACCACAAAGTCCCCATAAAGCGCCTGACTTCAGGGAAAAGCAAGGAATAGCACCGATCCGTCGTCTTTTCTGTCCATAACCTGGTACTGCGCGCGGGTACAATACCAGTTTCTTCTCCCTCTTCAGGCCGTGACATGAAACATCTGATATTTATTTTTTCACTTTTAACATTAGCGGGCTGCACCGTAACTCGTCAGGCTCAATTGAGCGAAGTTAATGTCACGAGCGGTATTGTGCGCCTCGTTTATAATCAGGCATTTTTACAACACGCCCGTACTGACAGCTATCTTAATCAAAGAATAGCGGAACGCGCATGTCAGCACGCAGGGTTTACCCGCGCTATTGCGTTTGGGCAACCTGTCAGTAACTGTAGTCTGTTTGCGGGATCGTTATGCCTGAATACGGAATTTACGCTGTCGTATCAGTGCCAAAATTTAATGCCCTCGACTTATCAATAAAGACCTTAATCAGTGAGGGATGCTTCGCTGGTTAATTAATTCCACGAATAGCGTTAATGCGTTTTATTCCCATTCGTATTTTTAATAATTGAATTTAATATTTTACCTTTTGCAAATAATAAAATAACAAATTATAGTGGCGCCACAGCAACAAAAATAACCTTTATGGAGCACTATCATGCTGAAACCAGAAATGATTGAAAAACTCAATGAGCAGATGAACCTGGAACTGTACTCTTCACTGCTTTATCAGCAAATGAGCGCCTGGTGCAGCTATCATACCTTTGAAGGCGCGGCTGCGTTTCTCCGCCGACACGCCCAGGAAGAGATGACGCATATGCAGCGTCTGTTTGACTATCTGACCGATACCGGAAACTTACCGCGTATTAATACCGTTGAATCCCCGTTTGCTGAATATTCTTCACTTGATGAATTATTCCAGGAAACCTATAAGCATGAACAATTAATCACGCAGAAAATTAATGAACTGGCTCACGCTGCCATGACCAACCAGGATTACCCTACGTTTAATTTCCTGCAATGGTATGTTTCTGAGCAACATGAAGAAGAGAAATTGTTCAAATCGATTATTGATAAATTAAGTCTGGCCGGTAAAAGCGGCGAAGGTCTTTATTTCATCGATAAAGAACTTTCTACCCTCGACGCGCAAAATTAATCTACTCTGGCGGCAGATTTACTGCCGCCGTTTCATATCAGTGGCGACAAATTTTACTTGTATCGGTTGAGAACCCTTCTTCACCGGGAATAAATTTACCTTTCGCCGCCAGAAACGCCACCAGTTCTCCCGCAGTCATCCCTTCCGCCGAGCAGGTATGAAAACGCGCCTGTTCACCAAAACGCGCTTTGATCGCCGCTTCCAGACTGGCGTGCGTATATTGCTCGCCTGATTCAATCATCATATTTAACACTTCATGACCGTGAATAGAGCTCATCGTTCCTCCTCAAAAAGGGCATAGCGTAGCGATAGCTGCTCATCAAGGCTTTGCGCCAGCGCAGTTCTGAATTCATTTTATTGTACATTTTTATTTACACTAAATGTAACGCCGATTTGACGAAAAATGTAGAATGCCTTAACCTGCGCCGCAGATATCACTCATAAAGATCGTCAGGACAGAAGAAAGCGTGAAAAACAGAACTCTGGGAAGTGTTTTTATCGTGGCAGGAACCACAATTGGCGCGGGTATGTTGGCAATGCCGCTGGCGGCAGCAGGCGTCGGTTTTAGTGTCACATTGACATTGTTAGTTGGTCTGTGGGCATTGATGTGTTACACCGCACTGCTATTGCTGGAGGTGTATCAGCATGTACCCGCAGATACCGGTCTGGGCACGCTGGCAAAACGCTATCTGGGGCATTATGGGCAGTGGCTGACAGGCTTCAGTATGATGTTTTTAATGTACGCCCTGACGGCGGCGTACATTAGCGGCGCCGGTGAATTGCTGGCCTCCAGCATCAGCGACTGGACGGGTATTCCAGTGTCGGCAACCACTGGCGTGTTGTTGTTCACTTTTGTTGCCGGTGGTGTGGTTTGTGTCGGGACGTCGCTGGTCGATTTATTTAACCGCTTTCTGTTCAGCGCCAAAATTATTTTTCTGGTGGTGATGCTGGTATTGCTGCTACCGCATATTCACAAAGTGAATCTTTTAACCCTGCCGCTACAACAAGGACTTGCGTTGTCGGCGATCCCGGTAATTTTTACGTCATTTGGCTTCCACGGTAGTGTACCGAGCATCGTCAGTTATATGGATGGCAACATTCGCAAGCTGCGCTGGGTATTTATTACCGGTAGTGCGATCCCTCTGGTGGCGTATATATTCTGGCAACTGGCGACGCTGGGCAGCATTGATTCCACAACCTTTATGGGATTGTTGGCTAATCATGCCGGGCTAAACGGGCTGTTACAGGCATTACGCGAAGTGGTGGCCTCACCGCATGTCGAACTGGCGGTGCATTTATTTGCTGACTTAGCCCTCGCAACGTCCTTCCTCGGCGTAGCATTAGGCTTATTTGATTATCTTGCGGATCTGTTTCAGCGTTCAAATAGCGTTGGCGGGAGAATGCAAACCGGGGCAATTACTTTTCTGCCACCGCTGGCATTTGCGCTGTTTTACCCACGTGGCTTTGTAATGGCGCTGGGTTACGCCGGTGTGGCGCTGGCTGTGCTGGCGTTGATTATCCCTTCCCTGTTGACCTGGCAGAGCAGAAAGCATAATCCACAAGCAGGTTATCGGGTGAAAGGCGGCCGTCCAGCGTTGATACTGGTGTTTCTCTGTGGTATTGGCGTGATTGGAGTGCAATTTTTGATTGCAGCAGGGTGGTTACCAGAAGTGGGATGATCAAATAGCCTCACATATCCCTGTTGGGTGCCAGAATTAACTCTGGCACCCAATGTGACCTCTTAATGCAAGCAGCACTGCTTAAATTTCTTACCACTACCGCACGGGCAAGGATCGTTACGACCCGGTTTTTCTTCTGCTTTTATCGGTTGCTGAACAGGCTTTTCCTGCTGATGAGCCATCCAGTAAGCATGCAAATCAAGTGCCGCCAGTCGAATGGCATCCACACTCTCATCAAACGCTTCCGGCGACAGCTTCTCTACCCGCTCGAAGTTTTCTTCCGTACCGTGCAGCGCAATCGCCTCAAGCGCCGGTTTTAAGGATTCAGGCAATGCCGACCAGTCAGAGAGAGCAACGCCACGCATATAGCCAAAGCACCACTCCTCAACAATCGTCAGCTCACTACCATCAACCTCTCGCAGACCAAATAACGGCTCAAACTGTTCAGGAAATTCGTTCAGACGCTCTGCGGTATCGGCCATATGTTGAAAAGCCAGGTTCATAAAGCGCGTCATCTCTTTTTCTGACGCCCAGCGCGGTACATAGTCCGCCCCACCCCAGACGGCCACCAACCACTGTTCTGGTTCAATTTCTTGCGGAGAACTCAACACCGCCGTCAATAAACCGTCCAGCTCAGCTACATCAAGGATGGCGTGGTCTGTGTTGTATTTGGTCAGGATATCATCCAGCCATTCCAACTCACTTTCGTTCAACGGTCCCGTTTTCATACGCTTTTCCTTGTGGATCTCGACTCGCCAGCGTCTATCTTACATGTCGGTCTGGCATAGAGATACTTTTTGAGTGGATTACCCAGTGATTAAAAATAAGAGGGGTATAACGATAAGTGGCAGATACAAAAAAACCACCCGAAGGTGGTTTCACGACACTGCTTATTGCTTTGATTTTATTCTTATCTTTCCCATGGTACCCGGAGCGGGACTTGAACCCGCACAGCGCGAACGCCGAGGGATTTTAAATCCCTTGTGTCTACCGATTCCACCATCCGGGCTCGGGAAAAAAGTGGAGGCGCGTTCCGGAGTCGAACCGGACTAGACGGATTTGCAATCCGCTACATAACCGCTTTGTTAACGCGCCAAATTCTTCAGGCTTTTCAGCCAGACACCCGCTTAAGCCGATGTCTTTTAAACTGGAGCGGGAAACGAGACTCGAACTCGCGACCCCGACCTTGGCAAGGTCGTGCTCTACCAACTGAGCTATTCCCGCATTCATCAAGCAATCAGCTAATCACTTGATTTTATTATCGTCTGGCAATCAGTGCCGCCGTTCGATGCGTTGCATTCTACTTACCTGACGCGATGAGTCAACGATATTTTTCACCACTTTTGATCGTTTGCTGAATTTTGCGCCGAAACGATCACTGATCAAGCAAATCTGCGCGAGCTGCGCTCAAATATTGCAACATAGACCACAGAGTCAGTACCGCAGCCACAAAGAAAAGTGCAATACCAGCGTACTCAACCCAAATGTTCGGACGCCATAACAGCCAGGCCAGCGCCACCATTTGGGCAGTCGTTTTTACTTTACCAATCCAGGAGACAGCCACACTGCTGCGTTTACCGAGTTCAGCCATCCATTCACGTAGAGCAGAAATAATAATTTCACGGGCGATCATCGTTGCCGCTGGCAAAGTGACCCACCAGCTATGGTAATGCTCAGTTACCAGCACCATGGCAATGGCAACCAGCACTTTATCTGCTACTGGATCAAGGAAAGCGCCAAAGCGGGTACTCTGATTCCAGCGACGCGCCAGAAAACCATCGAACCAGTCAGTTACCGCCGCAACGCAGAAAATGAGCGCGGCAGCAAACGGCGACCAGGTGACAGGCAGATAAAAGACCAATACAAAGAATGGGATAAGGATGACACGGAACAGTGTGAGCAACGTAGGGATATTAAATTGCATAATGACGGGTAACTATCTGTTGTCAGTAAGATTACCCCTATGTTGCTACAGAGACATCAATGTTTCAACGACCAGAAGATCTTTTCTGCCAGACCTTGCGAAATACCCGGCACTTTTGCAATTTCCTCAACGCTGGCGTTACGTAAACCTTGCAAACCGCCCATATATTTCAACAACATTTGCCGACGTTTTGGTCCAACGCCTTCGATGGTTTCCAGCGTGCTGGTATTTTTGACTTTTGCGCGTTTTTTGCGATGCCCACCAATCGCGTGATCATGTGATTCATCGCGGATATGCTGGATGACATGCAGCGCCGGTGAATCTGGCGGCAGACTGAAGCCCTCACCTTCAGGTTCGAAGAACAACGTTTCCAGCCCAGCCTTACGATCGGCTCCTTTCGCCACGCCAAGAAGCAGCGGATGGTTTTTATCCCATGAGACATCCAGCTCGGCGAAGACATTTTTCGCCTGCGCAAGCTGGCCTTTGCCGCCATCAATCAGGATCACGTCCGGAATCTTACTGTCGTCGATGGCTTTACCGTAACGCCGACGCAGCACCTGATTCATTGCCGCATAATCATCACCAGGCGTAATGCCGGTAATGTTATAGCGCCGATACTCCGCACGCTGCGGGCCGTTAGCATCGAACACCACACACGAAGCGACCGTTTGTTCACCCATGGTATGGCTGATGTCAAAACACTCCATCCGCTTCACTTCCGGCAATTTCAACACGCTTGCAAGCGCGGTCAGACGCTGGTGAACCGTAGATTGCTGCGAAAGTTTGGTCGTTAAGGCCGTCGCCGCATTGGTGCGCGCCAGCTTCAGATAACGTGCCCGATCGCCACGCGGTTTAGTCTGAACGTTAATCTTGCGCCCTGCCAGTTCTGAAAGGGAATCGGCGAGCAGCGTTTTATCGCTAAGATTAAAGTCGAGCAGGATCTCACCCGGCAAAGTGCGCATCTGGCTGCCCTGTAAATAGAACTGACCGACAAAGGTTTCCACCACTTCGCCCAGCTCCGTACCGCCAGGCACTTTCGGGAAATAACTACGGCTACCGAGCACCTTGCCCTGACGAATAAACAAGACGTGGACACAAGCCATGCCCGCATCGAAAGCTACGCCAATAACGTCAAGGTCATCACCTGTATTGGAGACAAACTGTTTTTCGGTTACGCGTCGCACCGCCTGGATTTGGTCGCGAATACGTGCCGCTTCTTCAAACTCCAGATTCTGGCTGGCTGTTTCCATGCGACCGATCAGTTGAGTCAGCACCTGATCGTCCTTACCGGATAAAAACAGGCGCACATACTCTACCTGCTGGGCGTACTCTTCTTCACTCACCAGACCCTCAACGCACGGTCCCAGACAGCGCCCTATCTGATATTGCAGACACGGACGCGAGCGGTTGCGATAAACGCTATTTTCACACTGGCGAATCGGGAAAATCTTTTGTAGCAGCGCCAGGGTTTCACGCACGGCATAGCCGTTTGGGAACGGGCCGAAATATTCACCTTTGGCGTGCTTTGCACCGCGATGCATAGCCAGACGCGGATGGGTATCGCCGCTAAGAAAAATAAAAGGATAAGATTTATCATCGCGTAACAGAACGTTGTAACGCGGCTGATAGAGTTTGATGTAGTTGTGTTCCAGCAGCAGAGCTTCGGTTTCGGTATGGGTAACCGTCACATCAATTTGCTGGATCTGGGCAACCAACGCTTCGGTTTTGCGCGAAGCGAGGTTGCTACGGAAATAGCTGGAAAGCCGTTTTTTCAGGTCTTTCGCTTTGCCGACATAGATAACCGTACCACCAGCATCATACATGCGATAAACGCCAGGCTGGCTGGTTACGGTTTTTAAAAACGCTTTTGCGTCAAACTGAACACTCACTGACTTGTTAATGTCTCCGCATTACACAGACCATGGCGAATTGCCAGGTGAGTCAGCTCAACATCGCCATGAATGTTTAATTTACTGAACATACGGTAGCGATAGCTGTTCACCGTTTTCGGGCTGAGGTTAAGCTGTTCTGAGATCTCATTGACCTTTTGGCCTTTGGTAATCATCAGCATAATCTGCAATTCACGTTCAGACAAACTGGCAAATGGGCTTTCTGTTTTTTCTGGTTCGATCTGGCTTAATGCCATTTGTTGAGCAATGTCAGAAGCAATATAACGCTGCCCCGAATAGACAGAGCGAATCGCACTCACAACTTCCTGCGGAGCCGCACCTTTGCTGAGATAGCCCGCAGCACCGGCCTGCATGACTTTCGCTGGTAAAGGGTTTTCAGTATGAACCGTAAGCATGATGATTTTGACATCTGCTGTCGAGCGAGCGATTTTACGCGTCGCCTCAAGACCGCCAATGCCAGGCATACTCATGTCCATTAGCACGACGTCAACGGTGTTTGCCCGGCACCACTTAACGGCGTCTTCACCGCAGGATGCCTCACCGACGACTTTAATACCCTTTATATCTTCCAGAATGCGTCGTATCCCTGCGCGCACCAGTTCGTGGTCATCAACAAGTAGAACGTTGATCAAAGGAATATCTCCAGAAATAGGGATAACGCTACTGATAGTTAGTCATTCGTATATTAGCGGTTTTTATTGCAACTTTGAAACGTTAAAAATGGTGGGTATTCGATTTTTCTCTCGTTTTTGTAAATTCGATTGTCCAGAGTTATCGTCACGTCCGTCATCAAAGGTTTGCCAGCGCGTTTCGCAGTAAGGCCAACGACGAAATGTGACAAAAATTGACTTTATTCAGCATAAATGAAAAATCAGCGGCATGAATATGTAACATGAATTAACCCGAACAATACGCGCGAAAAACATTCATGATAAAAATATTTATTGCGCGTTATATTCCCTGTTTTATTACTATTGCTGATATCGTGCGCAAAAAACAACCACTGCTATTTTTAGCAAAGCTTATGGTATACTCCGCCGCCTTAACATTTTTCACCGCAAATTTTCATTGCAACATGACGAGGAAAATAAATGAGTACGCCTGATTTTTCTACTGCCGAGAATAATCAAGAACTGGCAAATGAAGTCTCCTGCCTGAAAGCGATGCTGACGCTGATGCTGCAGGCGATGGGACAAGCTGACGCGGGCCGCGTGATGTTAAAGATGGAAAAACAGCTTGCGCTGATCGAAGACGAAACCCAGGCTGCGGTATTTTCCAAAACGGTTAAGCAAATTAAACAAGCCTACCGTCAGTAATATAAAACCGGCTGAAAGCGCACCTTTCAGCCGGTTTGGCATCTTTCATGCCCAATGTAATAGATATCATATTAAGCCAGTTGCGGCTGCGTAGCAGGCAACCTGCGTCTTATTCGGTGCATTGATTTTTTTCTGCATATTTTTCTGATGAAAATTGACAGTATTCTCAGAGATTGACAGGATCATCGCAATCTCTGCTGACGTTTTACCTTCTGCGGTCCATTTCAGAATTTCTTTTTCCCGCTTGCTGAAATTCATCTCTGGCGTCATCACTATGTCATCATTTAAACGTATCAACGCCATCAGACTTTCACGCACCAATAGCTGCATTTTTAATTGCAGTTCATCACTAAGAATGGGTATTTCACGCGTACTGCTACGGGAAAAGGACAAAAACCCCAACGCCCGATTCGGCAGCATTAAATACTGAGTGACGCCACAGCGTAAACCATGCGCACGTGCGGCTTCCCATAACGGCTGTGCTTCGTTGAATAACTCATCATTCCACAATAAATGCCCCTGACTGAAGTTTTCAGGGTTAAGCACAGGATCAATGGCGAGAAAGTTGTTGGCCTGATAATAACTGACCCATGACTCCGGATAATTGGTGTAGAAAGCCACTTTCGGTCGCGTGAATGGCACCGGGTGGCGCACACATAATGAATAAAAATCGAACTCCAGTTGGTAAGTCTGATGCTCTATTTCATGGTAGACCTCTTCTGCGGCCTCCATCCTCTGAAAACGCAACAACATCGTGCGACGCCAGCTGAAAAAATCCGTATCCTGCATAGTTAACCGCAACGCCCCTGAGAGTGAGTATCATTTATACTGATAACTCAAACTATCACATAAATAAGATTTATATATAATTTATATTATTCAGACAATGAATTACTTTTGCAAGCCATAGCATTCTCTTATGTTATTAATAAGTTATGCTGATTTATTAAGCGATTTATGCGGTCAGGAATGCGTTTTCGCCCCGACTAAAAAGCTGCCGGGGCTGATTTTTTCTTATCTTATTGCAACAGAAACTTCTCAAGGAACTGGCGTGTACGGGGATGCTGAGGATCGGCAAATAAGGTTTTTGCAGGGCCCTGCTCTACTATCCGCCCTTGATCCATAAAGATCGCGCGGTCAGCAACGTCACGGGCAAAGCTCATTTCGTGCGTCACAATCACCATGGTGCGCTTTTCCTGTGCCAACTGGCGTATGGTATTCAGGACTTCCCCCACCAGCTCCGGGTCCAGCGCCGAAGTGGGTTCGTCAAACAAAATGACTTCCGGGCGCATCGCCAGCGCACGCGCAATCGCCACACGTTGCTGTTGACCGCCGGACAAACGACGCGGATAGCTGGTCTCTTTCCCTTCCAGTCCAACTTTTGCCAGCAGCTCGCGAGCGCGCGCCGTGGCCTCCTCCTTCGGTTCGCCTTTAACGATCACCGGCCCTTCAATAATGTTTTCCAGCACTGTGCGATGCGGAAACAGATTAAAATTCTGAAAGACAAATCCGACATGCTGGCGCAACTGGCGAATCAGCGATTTTTGCTGGCTTAACGAACGCGCAGTATCAATAGTGATATCCCCAACGGTGATGCTCCCCGCCTCCGGTTGCTCCAGCAAATTTATGCTGCGTAGCAACGTGGTTTTGCCGGAGCCACTCGGGCCGATAATCGCCACGACTTCGCCAGTTTTGACCTCCAGATCGATACCGTGCAGTACCGTCTGACCGTGGAATTTTTTCACCAGGTTTTTAACTTCAATGGCACTCATTTTGGTTCTCTCTCCTGGCGGTTAAGTTGATTCTCAAAATGGTTCTGTAGCGTCGATAACACTGTCGCCATAATCCAGTAGATGAGCGAAGCCGCCAGATACATGGTGAAAACTTCCAGCGTGCGCGAGGTAATCAACTGCGCCTGACGAAACAGTTCCGGCACCTGAATCGTCGCTGCCAGCGAGGTATCTTTTACCAGGCTGATAAAGCTGTTCGACAGCGGCGGCAGCGCCACCCGAGCCGCCTGCGGCAAAATGGCGCGACGCATAGTTTGCCACGGCGTCATGCCAATACTGGCGGCGGCTTCCCACTGACCTTTATCAATAGATGAAATGGCGGCACGCAGCGTTTCGGCAGCATAGGCAGCGGTGTTCAGTGACAGGCCAATCATCGCCGACGGAATCGGATCTAGTTCAATGCCAAACTGCGGTAGGCCGTAGTAGATCATAAACAGTTGCGCGATGAGCGGCGTACCGCGAAAAATGGAAATGTAAAAACGCGCCAGCCAGCGCACGAGCCAGAGTGGCGACAGGCGCATCAGCGCGAGAATGAATCCCAGCAGTAAGCCAAAAAACATGCCGCCGATGCTGAGTTGCAGCGTATACCCAGCCCCTTTAAGCAGGAACGGCAAAGAATCAATAACCAGTTGTATACTTTCTTGCATGAGCGTTTCCGGGGCTAGACGTGAGGATGATAGGCGAACAGCGCAGGCGCGCCGCCAGTATGAATAAACAGAATCGGCCCTTCGTCTTTGAAGCGTTTCTGACTGATGCCATCCATCAGCCCCGCCATCGCTTTTCCGGTATACACAGGATCAAGCAGAATGCCTTCCAGCCGCGCCAACAGTTTCACCGCTTCCATGCCTTCGTCGTTCGGCACGCCGTAGCCAGGCGCAAAATAGTCATCCCAGAGTAAAATTTCCGCTGATGCGCTCAGTTCTAGTTCTTTCGCTATTGCCTGTTGTAGGTTAACCACTTTTGGCAACTGGTCAGCAACGGAACGTGACACGGTCACGCCAATCAGTTCGCTTTCTGGCATTAGTTGTTCCAATCCTACTGCCAGTCCAGCGTGCGTTCCGGCGCTGCCCGACGCCACCACCACCGAAGAAATATTAACCGCCCCTTCACACTGTTGCGCGATTTCCAGCGCGCTCTCCACATAGCCCAGCGCGCCTAAAGCATTAGAACCTCCAACCGGAATGACATACGGACGGAACCCTTGCGCTTCGACTCGCGTTGCCAGCTCTTCCAGTTGGGCATTGGGATCGGTCAGCGCATCGCACATTTCAATCTGGGTATTGAAGAGATCCAACAACAAGCGATTGCCGTTGGTTAAATAGTTTTCTGCGGATGTTCCGATAGGATTCTCCAGCAGCGCCACACAATGCAGCCCAAGTTTTGCGGCGACGGCGGCAGTCTGGCGCACGTGGTTAGACTGAATCGCTCCGGCGGTAATCAGAGTGTCGGCACCTTCACGCAGGGCGTCTGCCGCGAGAAACTCTAGTTTGCGTAATTTATTGCCGCCCATCGCCATCGGAGTGACGTCATCCCGTTTAATGAAAATTTCCCGCCCAAGATAATCAGAAAGACGCGGCAGATATTCGAGCGGCGTTGGTGCGCCGATAAACTCCAGCCGTGGGAAACGAGTTAAATTATGCAGTGGCATAAAAGCCTCCGGTATGTGTTGTTGTGATATTGTTATTATGCACGCAAAAAACGCTTAAATAAAAAAGGCGCTAATTAAAGCACCTTTTTTGTCATTATGCCCCGTCCAGAACAGCGTTGACACGTTTCTGGCTGTGATTTCACCCGATGGATGCAACATACTGGTTGAACCGCTCTGCGGGTGATTCATACTCTGGCGTTTTATCGGTCTTTCGTTGAGCGTCTGGCAACTGTAGTAGTCACGGATTCCGGGTGATGGCATGTAGTGCATTAATAGAATCAGGTTTGTGGTCCCGTGATACTGTTGAATGTCCGATGGATCATCAGGAACGTAACTGTGTAAAGGCTGCTTATATCCATAAAGCAGAACATCTGATGTCCCCTGGTTACGAGTATAACTTCTCCTGGCATTTTCGGTTGTTCAAGTCTGGTTATCCCCCCATTCATTAATATGAAAATCATTATCTCTGCATTAATTATTATTTATACCTAAGTCTATTTTTAGGAAAAGAATATTATATTCTCCGAGAATATTTTCAGACACTTTTCCTATAAAAGAAGCAGAGAAACACTCACTATCTAAAATTACACTAATCAATAAACAAACTAACATCCAGAAAACATTACAATTTCAAATTACTTGTCAAAAAAAATCAACCTGATTGCTTGAGATAGATTTTTTCTGTTTATTTGCAATAATGCTCGCTCGCTTCGTTCATTTGTATGATGATTAGATAATGCATATTACTTCTCAATAACATTACACAGTCAAACTATTTAACCAACATTCTTAAACAAAAAAATTGGAGCTTTTGTGAAAATCAAAATTAATAAAAAAGAAAGGTTTGATATCTATATAAAAAACAGAAAAACATTCGGCATAACGCAAGAGGGAATGAAGACAACGTTACTATGCAGCCTTATATCTGCCACTCTGGCCATTCAGCCTGCTTTGGGAGCTAAAAAGGAAGTTACTCTTTCTGAAGGAAACCCTGCTGAAATATCTGAAAATATCATTGGTGCTGATGGCTCGCAGGACAGGTCGGGTAATGATGATGGGGAGGCCGGTGAAGATGCTCTCACTGTTAATGTTGTACCCGGTTCGTTACAGAATGAAAATATCCTGACAATTAACAGCGGTACTCGCATTAGTGGCGGTGAAGGCGGATGGGCTGGTGATGATGATGTTACTAAAATGGGCTCTGCTGGGGGCCAGGGCGGTACAGCCATTACTGGAAATAATTTTACTCTTGTTAATTCTGGTTATATTTCCGGTGGTAAGGGCGGTTGGGGAGGTTATGGTAATGGCGGAGGCGATGCAGGTGAAGCGGGTATCGCTATTTCCGGAGATGATCTTACCATTACGAACAACGGAAGCATTACGGGTGGCAATGGCGGAATGCCTGGAGCCAGTGGTTATGGCGATGAAAGCGGTGGTTTAACTGGGACTCCTGCTGTTGGTGGGACTGCCATATCTGGCAATAATCTTCAAATAAGCAATAACGGAAATATCACTGCCGGGCAAGGTAGTAGTGGTGCCTGGTGGGCAGTATGGGGCTCTTCTGCCGGCACCGGAGGGAATGGAGGCACGGCCATATCCGGAAATAATATGGAGATAACAAATAATAATCACATTACAGGTGGCCAGGGGGGGGATGGTGCTCGCGGTGGCGAAGGTAGTGTCGAATTTACTACCGATCAGAATATTAATGGGAGTAGCGGTGGTAATGGTGGTATTGGAGGGACTGCTATATATGGTAATAATATTAAGATAAATAATACGGGAGATATAACTGGCGGACAGGGGGGCACTGGTGGTGAAGGTGGTAGAGGTGGTACAGATGAATATGATCACACTGACTCAGCGCCCCTTGGTTCTGGTGGTATTGGTGGTATTGGTGGCACCGGGGGGATTGCCATATCTGGAAATAATATGGAAATAAATAATTATGGAAATATTATTGGCGGAAATGGTGGTGATGGTGGCGATGGAGGGCGTTCCCTTGAAAATAATAAAACTGGTGCCGGAGGTAATGGTGGCAACGGAGGTAATGGTGGTACTGCTATATCCGGGAGTGATATTACGATAAATAATCATGGCAGGATATTGCCTGGTAGTGGCGGACAGGAAGGTGAAAGTAACGTTCACTTCCCCGGAGGAGTATCTGGTAACAGAGGGCAAGATTGTGACACCGCAATATCTTTGAATGGTGGAACTAACTCGTTGAATCTCTACGCCGGTTCTACCATTCAAGGTGATATTGTTTTGAATAGTGCTGTAAATAATGCTGATGGTAATTTTCTGTCCATTACAAATAAAGACTCCGCCAGCTCTGAGATAAAAGGCAATCTGAGTGCGGGTACAGGTACACATGTTTCCGTTTCGGGAGCTGATGTCACCTTTAGCGGAAGTTCGGTATTTGACAGAGATTCATCGCTGAATATGAGCACAGGTTCCAGTCATTTAACTGCCAACAGTATTCAGTTCAATAACGGTGCAGTGCTTAATGTTGATACTGCCATGACAATATGGAAGAAAAATGAGTACGGCTTGTTGACGACCTCCGACGGCATAACAGGGCTCTCTGAAAATAATATTTATCAACATAATAATCTACTGAGTGATGGTGCTGAAGACTATGTTTTAACATCACTTAGAGGTAACGGGCAGACAGTAAAAGAGGTCAGTTCTTCCCTGAAGTGGAATGACCCCTCAGGAAATGGATATGGCACGTTTGATCTGAGAAATGGCGCGGTGTTAGAGCTGAAGGTACGGCTTGCAGATAACAATGCTGCTCAGTTATCTCATGGCTGGGATGGAAAAACGCTGACCAAAGCCGGCGAAGGAACACTGATTCTGTCCTCCCAAAACACTTACACGGGTGTAACAGACATCCGTGGCGGCAATGTCCGCATGAACAGCAACAGTGCTCTGGGACAGACCAGCGAGATTCGCCTGGCAGCTGACACCATGCTGGATATGAACGGTCACAGCCAGATCGCAGGTAAACTGAACAACGCAGCAGGTTCCATACTGAACATTAATGGCGGTAATCTGACCCTCACAGGTGGAGGCCTGTCTGCAGGCACCCTCATCGGCTCTGGATCCCTGAACATCAGCGGTGGCGTGTTCGCTATTACTGGTTCCACCCGCGCCCTGAATGCCACCACCACTATCGCAGAAAAGGCAATGGTGAAGGTGCTTACTACTGACGGACTGGGAGCAGGCTCGGTTAACACTGCCGGCACACTGATTCTGGGCAAGGCTGATGCACCTGTCATGCTTGCTAACAGCCAGGTCACCATCGCTCAGCAGGGGACACTCTCTGGCTCTGGTGGTGTCGCCGGGAACGTAACCAACAGCGGTACTCTTGACCTGAGAGCCGATGCTCCGGGTAATGTACTGACGATCGGAGGTAACTATACCGGTAATAATGGCTTACTGCTCATGAACACCGCTCTGGGGAATGACAGCTCCGCAACAGACAAACTGGTTATTAAAGGCAATGCTTCCAGTCAGACCCGAGTGGTTGTTATAAATGCAGGTGGTACCGGAGCACAGACACTGAACGGTATTGAGTTGATTCATGTCGACGGAAATGCTGACAGTGCTGCATTTATTCAGGCCGGGCGTATTGCCGCCGGGGCTTATGACTACACGCTGGGACGTGGTCAGGGAAGCAACCGTGATAACTGGTATCTGACCAGTGGTAAAAACACTCCGTTCCTGCTGCGCGCTCTGAAAGCAATGCAACCCTCTGCCCATGAACCTGCTCCGGGTGGTCATGACAACGACCTGCGTCCGGAAGCTGGCTCCTACACAGCGAACATTGCTGCAGCAAACACCATGTTCGTATCCCGTCTTTATGAACGCCAGGGGCCGATGCATTACACCGATGTGATTACCGGTGAGCAGAAAGAAACCAGCATGTGGATGCACCATGAAGGGGGACACAACCGCTGGCGTGACGGTACAGGCCAACTGAAAACACAGGGTAACCGTTACGTCCTGCAGATGGGCGGTGACCTGGCTCAGTGGAGCCGGAACAGCTCTGACCGCTGGCATCTGGGGGTTATGGCTGGTTACGGTAATGACCATAACAATACAGATTCTGTACGTACCGGATACAGTTCAAAAGGCAGTGTGAAAGGATACAACACAGGTCTGTATGCCACCTGGTATGCTAATGATGAGACACATAGCGGGGCTTATCTGGATAGCTGGGCACAGTACAGTTGGTTCGATAACGATGTGAAAGGTGACGGACTGCCGGGGGAATCCTGGAAATCAAAAGGTCTGACAGCCTCACTGGAAACCGGTTATGTCTGGAAAACCGGTGAGTTTACCGGCAGCCATGGCAGTCTGAACGAATGGTATGTCCAGCCTCAGGCTCAGGTTATCTGGATGGGCGTAAAAGCTGATGAGCACCGCGAACTCAATGGTACCCATGTTGAAAGCACCGGTGACGGTAACCTCCGTACCCGTCTGGGCGTGAAAACCTGGATTAAGGGGCACAACAGAATGGACGACAGCAAATCCCATGAGTTCTGTCCGTTCGTTGAGGTGAACTGGCTGCACAACACCCGTGATTTTGGCACCCGTATGAACGGTGTGACGGTACATCAGGACGGTGCCAGCAATACCGGAGAAGTAAAAACCGGTGTTGAGGGACAGATAAATGACCATCTGAACCTGTGGGGCAATGTGGGTGTACAGCTCGGTGACAAGGGATACAGTGACGCCTCTGCCATGCTGGGTGTGAAGTATACATTCTGAACCGGGTAGTGTAGTGGTCAGTAATACTGTTCAGCTCTTTATCAGTCAGTGCATGAGAGAAACGGGATAACCTGTTCACTGACCAATGGTTATGATTGCTACCAGAATGCGCTGGCTGAACGAATAAATGAGATCCTGAAAAATGAGTTTTACTCTCGCGTCCTACAAACCTGACGTAGACCTGGGAAATGGTAAAAAAATCCGTGACAATTTATAACCATGAGCGACCACACCTGGCACGGAAATACAAAACGCCCGATGGAGTTCATCAGGCGTTTTACAGACAGAAAACTGTCAACTTAAATCAGGACTAGTCATTATGCGATTATTTGGTCACATCAGCACCAAACCATTTTTCGGAAAGAGCTTGTAGAGTGCCGTCTTTTTGCATTTCTGCAATGGCATCGTTAACCGCTTTCAGCAGGTCTTCGTTACCTTTACGCAGCGCCACACCTGACTCCTGGCGGGAGAAGGCTTCGCCGGTTACTGCCAGCGTATCATTGGTTTTTTTCACCAAATCCAGCGCAGCCAGACGATCAACCAGGATGGCATCAATACGACCTACGCGCAGATCCTGATATTTGGTCGGATCATCATCATAGGTACGCACATCAACACCCTGAACATTCTGCCGCAGCCACTCTTCATAGTTAGTCCCCAGACCAACGCCAACTTTTTTACCTTTCAAATCGTCGGCGGTTTTAATGGTGCCTTCATTACCTTTTTTCACCAGCGCCTGAATACCGGAAATGGTGTACGGGGTAGAGAAATCGTATTTTTTCTTACGTTCATCAGAGATGGTGACCTGATTAATCACCACATCGATGCGCTTAGAATCCAGTGACGCCAGCATACCGTCCCACTTTGTCGGTTTTAATGCGGCTTCCACGCCCAGATGTTTTGCCAGTTGTTGCGCAAATTCCACCTCAAAACCGGTCAATTTACCGTCATCGCCCTGAAAGCTAAACGGCGGGTAAGTCCCTTCCAGTCCCACCAGCAAAGTGCCCCGCTCTTTCACTTTATTGAGCAGACCTTCGTCGGCAAAACTTTTCACGCTCATACCCGCAACCAGTGCCACGGCCATAACCCCCATCAGCGCCTGACGTCCCAGATGTACTAATTTCATATTCACCCCGAATGTTGTTATGTTGGTTTGCAGTGTAGAGCCATTGTTCGAAGACACAAAAACAACTCTGCTACATCTTATTCTTATTTAATATATATCAGAAGCTGACAGGCTGGGGGATTTCTGCGTAAGGTCACCACGGGTTTGCATCTGGTAGCACTGGTACTTACGTAATGCGATGCGATAATTATTGGTGCTGGTGGTGGGCAGCCAGGGAGCCAGGTTTTCATCAAGAAAACCATCCTGCAGCAGGTCGGAGGAAATATCGTGTTCGCTTAAATAATTACCCAAACGACGTAGACGTACCACATATTCACGCACAGTGCCGGGGCTCATTTCAGTATGATCAAAGAGAAACTGTTTAAAGCCGATAATATCAAAAAAATCACTCTGGGTTTTGCAATGTAAATCGCCGCAGAAACGGCATAATGCCGCCCATGATTTTTGTTCCTCAAACCAGCCATTTTCATCAAGCAGCGTATCAAGGCGAGATATCGCTATTTTATTCACTATCTTGCCATCGCGCACGAGAGTAATACGATCGAGTAATTTACGGCAATATGCGCAATGAGTCTGGCTATGTTTAAAGTCTTTAAGATAGCGGCTTAATGGCCGCCTTTTCTGGTGCTGCACCATTATTAAGAACTCCTGGTATTCAAAATTAATGTGCGGCATTTACCTAAGTTATAACTTACCCAGTTTGGTGCGTAACCGTTTAATAGCCTGGCTATGTAACTGACTGACCCGAGATTCACCGACTTCCAGCACTGCGCCAATCTCTTTGAGATTAAGCTCTTCCTGGTAATAGAGCGTTAATACCAACTGTTCGCGCTCCGGTAACATTTCGATGGCTTCCATCACCCGCTGACGCAAATTACCGTCCAGTAATTGCTGCAATGGGTTATCCCGCTGATGATCGTCAGTAACCAGTTCAATGCTATCACCGTGCTCTTCGCGCCACTCATCATAGGAGAAAAGTTGGCTGTTATTCGTATCAAGCAACATTTGTCGATAGTCGGCGATTTCAATCCCTAAACGTTCTGCCACTTCAGTTTCTGTGGCATTGCGGCCAAGCTCCTGCTCCAGTTGCCCTATTGCCTGCGCCACTTCACGTGCATTGCGTCGCACGCTGCGCGGCACCCAGTCACGGCTGCGAAGTTCATCCAGCATAGCACCACGGATACGCTGCACTGCGTAAGTTGTAAATGCCGTTCCTTGCAGGGCATCATAACGTTCAACAGCATTAAGTAATCCAATGCCGCCTGCCTGTAGCAGATCGTCAAGTTCTACACTCGCGGGCAGTCGAACCTGCAGGCGCAATGCTTCGTGACGCACCAGCGGGATATAACGCTGCCACAGCGAATGTTTATCCATTACACCTTCAGCGGTATAGAGTGATTTCACGATAAACAGCCCTGCGTTATATAAATAATCGGCATAATTATCCGTTTCTGCAGGTTTTTTAATCGGACGATTAATGGGTGAAATAAGGGGTTATTTAGGGTAATCGGTAAATAACGAGCAGAATAACCCCGCCGGAGCGGGGTTAAGATTGCTGACAACGTCAGCCTCATCTTGCCGGATGCGGCGTAAACGCCTTATCCGACCTACGCGAATATGCAAATTTATTAATTGCGATTCACCTTTTAGGCATGATAAGCGCAGCGCATCAGGCAATTTGGCGTTTGCTGTCGTTATATTACGACGATTAACCCTGCAGCAGAGACAGAACTTGTTGCGGCACCTGGTTAGCCTTAGACAGCACAGAGTTACCCGCCTGCTGGATGATCTGCGCTTTCGACATGTTAGACACTTCGGTCGCATAATCGGCGTCCTGAATACGGGACTGCGCTTCAGACAGGTTGGTGGTGGTGTTGTTCAGGTTAGTGACCGCAGAATCCAGACGGTTTTGTACGGCACCGAGGGAGGAGCGGAATTTGTCGACTGATGCAATCGCTTTGTCCAGCAGCGCCAGTGGATCGTTGGTCGAAGCACCTGCAAATTCAGTATCTGTTGACATCTTAATTGTTGTATCAATATCTGTAGCGGCAAGAATATCTAGACCATCACCACCCGCTTTATAATTTTTACCATCAACTGTCACAAAACCAGCTGCATTACCCGTTGCTGGATCATTTGCAACTTTAACTGCAACACCGTTTTTAGTCGCACCGGCACCATCAGCAGTAGTGTAAGTTACATTAGATGTGTTAATTGTCACCACACCACTAGTCTGATTCAGCGTTGCCGCATAATAATCACTACCAGATTTAACAACATAATTTCCTGTAGCGGCCCCATCTTTATCAAGAATGTTATGCAGGCTTAAATTATTAGTATCCGCAATACCTAACGTTGCAGCTGTTGTCCCTGCAAATGTAACATCTTTCGGAGCCCCTGTAGCCTGAGGCACACTTGTAATCGAGTCGCCAACATTTAAAGAATTACCGTCTACGGCAAATCCTTTAAGACCCAGCGTTGAAGAATCAATTTTCTGCAAATCGATAGAGATGGTCTGCCCATCATTCGCGCCAACCTGAATCTTCATCGAACCGTCTTTCGCCAGCACATTCACGCCGTTGAACTGAGTCTGACCGGATACACGGTCAATTTCATCGAGACGGGATTTGATTTCGTCCTGAATAGAAGACAGGTCAGAATCAGAGTTAGTCCCGGTCGTCGCCTGAACGGTCAACTCACGCACACGCTGCAAGTTGTTGTTGATTTCAGACAGTGCGCCTTCTGCGGTCTGCGCCAGAGAAATACCGTCATTAGCGTTACGCGCAGCCTGAGTCAGCCCTTTAATGTTAGAGGTGAAACGGTTAGCAATCGCCTGACCAGCAGCGTCATCTTTTGCACTGTTAATACGCAGACCAGAAGAGAGGCGCTCGATAGAAGTCGACAGCGCAGACTGGTTTTTGTTGATGTTGTTCTGAGTGATCAGCGAGAGGCTGTTGGTGTTAATGACTTGTGCCATAATTTTTATTCCTGTTTTTTAGCTCTACGGTTTAAGTATTGGGCTTCCACCCTTCGGCTTCGTCGCCGTCAACCCTGTTATCGTCTGGTCACTCACAACCTTTAGAATTTTTTTCTAGCCGTCGAAATACTCCCCTTCCTCGTTGCTGTTCGTGTCATTAAGCCAAAAAATAAATCGTAAACTTTGCCCCGCTTACGCCGATAACCCCGGTATTCGTTCTACATGTCGCATGATTAAGGAATCAATATGGCTAGTATTTCAACGCTTGGGGTTGGGTCGGGGCTGGACTTAAGCAGCATCCTCGACAGTCTGGAGGCGGCAGAAAAATCTACCCTGACGCCGATATCAAAACAGCAAAGCTCTTACACCGCGAAACTGAGCGCCTACGGGACGCTGAAAAGCGCACTGGAGAGTTTCCAGACAGCCAACACAGCACTGAATAAAGCCGATTTATTTACCGCCACCTCAACCACCAGTAGTTCATCGGCTTTCAGCGCCACCACCACGGGCAGCGCGATTGCCGGGAAATACACCATTAGCGTCAGCCAACTGGCGCAGGCACAGACGCTGACCACCAAAAACAGTCAAAAAGACAGTAAAGCCGCCATCGCCACCAGCGATAGCGTACTGACCATCCAGCAAGGCGGCGGTAAAGATCCGGTCACGATTGATATCAGCGCGGCTAACTCGTCACTTTCCGGTATTCGCGATGCCATTAACAACGCCAAAGCTGGCGTCAGCGCCAGTATCATCAATGTAGGTAACGGCGAGTATCGTCTGTCCATCACCGCTAACGATACGGGCAGCGATAACGCGATGAAACTTAGCGTCAGCGGCGACAGCGCCCTGGAAAGTTTTATGGGTTACAACGGAACTTCAGGTGATAGCAGCAATGGCATGATTGAAAGCGTCACCGCGCAAAACGCCAAACTGACGGTCAATAACGTTGAGATTGAAAACAGCAGTAACACTATCAGCGACGCACTGGAAGATATCACCCTCAACCTGAATGACGTCACCACTGGTAATCAGACACTGACCATCAGTAAAGACACATCAAAAGCTGAAAATGCGGTTAAAGCGTGGGTGGATGCCTATAACACATTGCAGGATACGTTCAGCAGCTTAACCAAATACACCGCCGTCGATGCCGGCGCAGAAAGTCAGGACTCCAGCAATGGCGCATTACTCGGCGACTCCACACTGCGTACCATCCAGACTCAGCTTAAAACCTTGCTCGCCAATACCCACAGCAGTTCAAACTATAAAACGCTGGCACAGATTGGCATTACCAGCGATGCCAGTACCGGCAAGCTGGAAATCGCGACCGACAAGCTGCAAACGGCGCTGAAGAAAGATGCCGCTGGCGTCGGTGAAATGTTTATTGGTGACGGTAAAAGTACAGGGGTAACCACCGGCATTAGCAGCAATCTGACCAGTTGGCTCTCCTCCACCGGGATAATCCAGGCAGCAAAAGATGGCGTCAGCAAAACGCTGAACAATTTGACTGATCAGTACAACGCAGCCAGTGAACGTATCGATACCTTAATGGCGCGCTATAAAGCCCAGTTTACCCAATTAGATGTGTTAATGAACTCGCTGAACTCCACCAGTAGCTATCTGACACAGCAGTTCGATACCTCAAATAGCAGCTCGAAATAATCTTCAGGAGAGACTATGTACAGCGCAAAAGGCACCCAGGCCTATGCCCAAATTGGCGTCGAAAGCGCCGTAATGAGCGCCAGCCAACAACAATTGGTCACCATGCTATTTGACGGCGTGTTGAGTGCACTGGTAAGAGCGCGCCTGTTTATGCAGGACAACAATCAGGAAGGAAAAGGCGTCTCTTTGTCAAAAGCGATCAGCATTATTGATAACGGGCTGAGGATCGGTCTTGACGAAGAAAGCCAGGACGAATTAACCCAGAATTTGATAGCCCTGTATAGCTATATGATCAGGCGTTTGCTGCAAGCCAATTTACGCAACGATGTCTCCGCAGTCGAAGAAGTGGAAACGTTGATGCGCAACCTTGCCGATGCCTGGAAAGAGTCTTTACTCTCCCCTTCTTTGATTCAGGATCCTGTCTGATGAACCACGCACCGCACTTGTATTTTGCCTGGCAACAACTCGTCGAAAAAAGCCAACTCATGTTACGCCTGGCGACAGAAGGACGATGGAATGAACTCATCGCCAGCGAAATGGAATATGTCAATGCGGTGCAAAAGATCGCACACCTAACGGAAGAAACAGAACCCTCTGCCATGATACAGGAGCAGCTCAGACCGCTGCTGCGCCTCGTTCTGGAAAACGAAAACAAAGTAAAACAGTTATTGCAGATTCGGATGGATGAACTGGCGAAACTGGTCGGTCAGTCATCAATGCAAAAATCTGTGTTAAGCGCCTACGGTGATCAGGGGGGCTACGTGCTGGCGCCGCAGGAAAACCTCTTTTGACGCTTAAAAAGATGATGGCTCGCGAATAATCCGATTACGGCTACGCTTCTAATGTTCCCCTTGAGTGGAGTCGAAGAATGCGTAATCCCACGCTGTTGCAATGTTTTCACTGGTATTACCCGGAAGGCGGCAAGCTCTGGCCTGAACTGGCCGAGCGCGCCGACGGTTTTAATGATATTGGTATCAATATGATCTGGCTGCCACCAGCCTATAAAGGCGCATCGGGCGGGTATTCGGTCGGCTACGACTCCTACGATTTATTTGATTTAGGCGAATTTGATCAAAAAGGCAGCATCCCCACCAAATATGGCGATAAAGCACAACTGCTGGCCGCCATTGATGCACTCAAACGCAATGACATTGCGGTACTGCTGGACGTGGTCGTCAACCACAAAATGGGCGCAGATGAAAAAGAAGCCATTCGCGTACAGCGCGTCAATGCTGACGATCGCACGCAAATTGATGATGAAATCATTGAGTGCGAAGGCTGGACGCGTTACACCTTTCCCGCTCGTGGCGGGCAATACTCGCAGTTTATCTGGGATTTCAAATGTTTTAGCGGTATCGACCATATCGAAAACCCAAACGAAGACGGTATCTTTAAAATCGTCAACGACTACACCGGCGAAGGCTGGAACGACCAGGTTGATGATGAGCTTGGTAATTTTGACTATCTGATGGGTGAAAATATCGATTTTCGCAACCATGCCGTTACGGAAGAGCTCAAATACTGGGCGCGCTGGGTGATGGAGCAAACGCAATGCGACGGTTTTCGTCTCGACGCAGTAAAACATATTCCGGCCTGGTTTTATAAAGAGTGGATCGAACACGTGCAGGAAGTCGCGCCAAAGCCGCTATTTATTGTGGCGGAATACTGGTCGCGCGAAGTTGATAAGCTGCAAACGTATATTGATCAAGTTGAAGGCAAAACCATGCTGTTTGATGCGCCGCTACAGATGAAATTTCACGAAGCATCACGCATGGGGCGCGACTACGACATGACGCAGATTTTCACCGGTACGCTGGTGGAAGCCGATCCTTTCCATGCTGTTACGCTGGTCGCCAATCACGACACCCAACCGTTACAAGCCCTTGAAGCGCCGGTTGAACCGTGGTTTAAACCGCTGGCTTATGCCCTGATTTTGCTGCGGGAAAATGGCGTCCCTTCCGTGTTCTACCCTGATTTGTACGGTGCTCATTACGAAGATGTCGGCGGTGACGGACAAACTTATCCGATAGATATGCCGATAATCGAACAGCTTGATGAGTTGATTCTCGCCCGCCAGCGTTTCGCCCACGGAGTACAGACGTTATTTTTCGACCATCCGAACTGTATTGCGTTTAGTCGCAGCGGTACTGACGAATATCCTGGCTGCGTGGTGGTCATGTCAAACGGCGACGATGGCGAAAAAGCCATTAATCTGGGGGAGAATTACGGCAATAAAACCTGGCGCGACTTTCTGGGTAATCGACAAGAGAGCGTAGTAACCGATGAAAATGGCGAAGCGACCTTCTTTTGCAACGGCGGTAGCGTCAGTGTGTGGGTTATCGAAGAGGTGATTTAAAACCGATCGCTGGCAATACACTCATCGTTATTGCGGGGGCGTTACCGTTTTAGGCCCGATAAGCTTGCGCATCGGGCACTTTTTTTGACATAAAAATCCCCCAGCGCCAGGGGGATTTCATTACGGTAGTGGCGTCGGCAACGGCGCTTTTTCCAGCACGGCAGCACATTCAGCCGTCGGTCGATTCACGCGTTCCATCGTCATGCCGTCATATTCGATGGTGTTACCGTCACGTTCAATTTCATATAGCTCACGTTTGACCGTAACGTTAGTGAGATCATCAGATATCAGCGTCAACTTACCCGGTAAAGCAATCACCCGCTGCCACTGACGACAATCCAGCGTATCACCCTCTTTAGTAACAATCAGGCTACCTATCGCTTCAGGGCTGACCAGAGCACGTTGTGGCCCTTTGGTCTGCCAGTAGCCCGCCAGCCACTCTGGCGCGGGTGCTTTCACAACATTGTTATAATTTTCAACTTCGGCACAGCCAGCCAGCAGCATAAGTGCGCCTGCAATTGCGAGTTTTTTCATCATTCATCCTGCATGAGAAGAAAAGAGGATTGTGGCATTAATGCCTTGATGCTGCCAGCCTTTCCAGACCCAAGGTGAAATTTGATCTAACCATTATTTTTGTGAATTATTGACCCGAAAATAAATTTACATGGTGTATGATTCGCAGCTCTTGTTACAAACCTTCTGAGTTCAGAGGCTACATACATGTCATGGCAGCAATTCAAGCAAGCCTGGTTGATTAAATTCTGGGCCCCCATCCCCGCAGTCATCGCGGCGGGTATTCTCTCCACTTATTATTTTGGCATCACCGGCACCTTTTGGGCAGTTACGGGTGAATTTACCCGCTGGGGCGGTCAGCTCCTGCAACTGTTTGGCGTCCATGCTGAAGAGTGGGGTTATTTTAAAATAATCCATCTGGAAGGATCGCCATTAACCCGCATCGACGGAATGATGATTCTGGGTATGTTTGGCGGCTGTTTTGCCGCTGCTCTGTGGGCCAACAACGTTAAATTACGTATGCCGCGCAGCCGTATCCGCATTATGCAGGCCATTATTGGCGGTATTATCGCCGGTTTCGGCGCACGTCTGGCGATGGGCTGTAACCTGGCTGCGTTCTTCACCGGTATTCCGCAGTTCTCGTTGCACGCCTGGTTCTTTGCTATCGCCACCGCCATCGGCTCATGGTTTGGTGCGCGCTTTACCCTACTGCCGATGTTCCGCATCCCGGTAAAAATGCAGAAAGTCTCTGCCGCATCACCGCTAACACAAAAACCGGATCAGGCACGGCGTCGCTTCCGCCTCGGGATGCTGGTATTTTTCGGTATGCTGGGCTGGGCGCTGCTGACAGCAATGAATCAACCGAAGCTGGGGTTGGCTATGCTATTTGGCGTCGGCTTTGGCTTACTGATTGAACGCGCGCAAATCTGCTTTACCTCGGCGTTCCGCGATATGTGGATCACCGGACGAACCCATATGGCGAAAGCGATCATTATCGGTATGGCGGTGAGTGCCATCGGTATTTTCAGTTATGTACAGTTAGGCGTAGAACCGAAAATAATGTGGGCGGGTCCGAACGCTGTCATTGGTGGGTTACTGTTTGGTTTTGGTATTGTTCTGGCAGGCGGCTGTGAAACTGGCTGGATGTACCGCGCGGTGGAAGGCCAGGTGCACTACTGGTGGGTTGGCCTGGGCAACGTTATCGGCTCGACGATTCTGGCTTATTACTGGGATGATTTCGCCCCGGCGCTGGCAACCGACTGGGACAAAATCAACCTGCTGAAAACCTTTGGCCCAATGGGCGGCCTGCTGGTGACATATTTGATGCTGTTCGCTGCGTTAATGTTGGTTATCGGCTGGGAGAAACGCTTCTTCCGCCGTGCGGCGCCGCAGACTGCTAAGGAGATCGCATGAAAAATATCGTTCCTGATTACCGTCTAGATATGGTGGGCGAACCCTGCCCTTATCCGGCGGTCGCTACTCTTGAGGCAATGCCGCAGTTAAAGAAAGGCGAGATCCTCGAAGTGGTCAGCGATTGCCCGCAGTCAATTAACAATATTCCGCTGGATGCACGTAATCACGGCTATACCGTACTGGATATCCAGCAAGACGGGCCGACCATTCGTTATTTGATTCAAAAGTAATCTTTTCTCCCGCTGTTTCAGGCAGCGGGAGTGTCTATGCTACAAATGCTCTGCTGTAGAGGCAGAGAAAAGTACGCGATATATCAGACAAATATTCTCAAGGATTTATGGCAATCCTGAAATGAACTAGTGATGAAGCATCTCATCCACAATTTCTTTCGTCTGTAACTGATAAGGATAATAAGTTGGCCAGTTATCCATCTCTTCAAGTAATTGCTGTTGTGACGTATTGCCCATAAATATATGGAAATGAGAGGATTTCCGGGGGGCAATAATATGATCGCTAAACTGCACAAACTTAGGTGCTTTACTGGCAGGATCACGGCACTCAAACAGATAACGAACACCTTTCTTTCCTGATTTATATGTCAATATCTTGAATCCACTATAATTATATTTACAGGAAGTCACCTCCTCCCCTCTGTGGAACTCCATAACACCATTTTCGATACCGATAGTGTCAATATCCGTCGTATATCCCTGCTGATAATAGGACTTAATATCCGCAAATGATTTACCCGGTTCTTTTTTTGCTTTCATTTCAAAAACAGGATCAAGGTCACCACTTTGAAGCAAGGGGTATACCGATTGCCAAATACCATCCCAGTCAGTGAGTGACCTGTCTTTCACGTTATCATCATCAAAAATACCCTTTGCTGCTTTTTGTTCTATTTCTGTCAGTGGTGCCCCATGCGAATGATGCCCATGAGCAAGTGCATAGTTGCCAGTCAATAGTAACCCCAGCGCAAAAGCCAATTTATTAACAACCATCATCCAGTTTATCCTCCCGCTTCAACATTCATTAAATGTTATAACATAACATTTTGCGAGTGCAATACTGAAGAACGAATAGCAAAACCTAACCAGACACACGCATCATAACCCTATATTTAGTACGTCTTTGTCACCCGCATTAAGTCATCGGATCTGATTGAAGGAATAGCACCAATCATGCAAACTACAAACTCTCACAACTAACAAGAGATTATTCCCTCTGATGGATCAGGTTGCTATTTTCCAAAAGATGTTTGAGCAAGTGAGAACGGAGCTAAACTTTTCCTGGTTTTACACAGAGTTAAAACGTCATCATATTGCGCATTACATTTACTATCTTGCTACAGATAACATTAGGATCGTCACACACGATGACAAGGTGTTGTTAATAAGAGGAAGCAGAAATCTATTAAAAGTCAGTGCCACTAAGAACCCTGAGCAAGTAATAAAAGCAGCCCGGACTCACATTTCCAGAAAGTCTACTTTTCGGGAATATTGTATAACGCTCGCGAATGCGGGTGTTTTCCGGTGGGTTACTGACGTTAATGATAATAAACGTCGTTACTATTCCATCGATAATACACTCTTATATATTGAAGATGTTGAAAACAATAAACCCTTAATTTAAGTGTATTAGCTCATCTCAGATCTGACAGTTATCCGTTATTTGTACAGGTATCTGTCAGATTATCTCTTCCCTGACACCACTCACGCGCCATAGCAACTTCCAGGCGGGAGGCTCATGGAAAATATCTGGCAAAAATTGTTATATTATAACAACGGTAGTTTTTCCATGACTGAGGAGAACACACATGAAAATCAATGGTGTAAGTAAAGCCATTTTTCTTTTTGCACTGCTAACCTCAACGGCCTCTGCCGCTGGCAAGGACGTTAATGTTGAGTTCAGGAAGGGGCATAATAGTGCGCAGTACTCAGGAGAGATAAAGGGATACGATTACGACACATATAACTTCTATGCCCAAAAAGGCCAGAAGGTGCACGTCAGCATCTCCAATGAGGGAGCTGATATTGTCCTCTTTGGGCCCGGAATCAGCGATTCGGTTGATCTCTCCAGATACTCTCCCGAGCTTGATGACAACGGTCAGTACATCCTTCCCGCTTCCGGTAAATATGAGCTAAGGGTGCTTCAAACCCGCAATGACGCTCGTAAAAACAAGGCTAAAAAATACAGCGTCAACATCCAGATTAAGTAAACAGAGAACGACGGGGCTATCCCCGTCATTACTTTCCTGTACTTGAAAATGACTGTCAGTAACAGACAGGAGCTGGCTGTGACACGGTTTCCCCCCACATCACACCTGCTGGCGAGAGCGACAAACCCGCGCCCTGTTTACGCGTTAAATACTTGCTGCTTTAACCGTCTGAATAGTGTGGGGATATATCGGTAAGTGTTACCTGAAAATACGATTAATTTTATGGTTTAAACCTTTTTTAGTTATTAGTAAGATACATGCGCTTCCAAAAAAGCTGGGAAATTCAACAACTCTTGGAAAATTTTTGGCCTTGTCCCGCGGCTCCAATCCGACAGCCGCGTTTCTTTTCACTATCTAATCCATCGCTAACTTACGAACTTTGCCTTCACGCATTCAAACGCGGAATACAAAAGATCGGCAGCACGGGAAAAGAGAGTCTGGATTGTATCCAGTGCAAAGCGTTGTGGATGGCAGAAAACAATCAGGAGCAGGTATCAGAAATTGGGTGCGTTTGCCCCATCCATGCCCCACGCTGTGGGATCGGATGTCATTAAACAAGCACAGTCAACAAGTTAAAACCTACACCTGCATGGACATCACTTCCTGGTACGCTGCCACCAGCTTATTACGCACCTGAATCCCCATTTGCATCGAAACCGACGCTTTTTGCATATCGGCCATCACATCGTTTAGCGCCACGCCGGGTTCGCCGAGGGTGAATTTTTCTGCCTGCGTGCGCGCGGCGGTTTGCGTATCGCTTATGCGATCGAGCGCGGCATGAAGCTGTCCGGCAAAACTGATTGTGGGTTGCGACAGTGGCTGCTGGACACGCGCACTCATTGCCGTGGCCTGTAACTGGCTGATAACCCCTTCGATCCCTTGTATGGCTGACATACTCATCTCCCAAATAGTTTCTGGTAGCAGAGCCTATCAGCAAGTCAATAAGATAAAGGCGTTAAATAACGATAAAAAAACGGGTTAATTGGGGCATAGAAAAAAATAAAACCACAAATAATGAGGCCGTTAATTTTTCGAGTGTGCTGACCCGGGAGTGCGTCTTGTTCCACTTTGCCAATACCGCCGTCTATCATCTGCCGCGAGGTGCGCGATGAATACGACCGCAGCCCAGACAAAATCTCTTGAGTGGCTCAATCGCCTGCGCGCGAATCCGAGAATTCCCCTGATTGTTGCTGGTTCCGCTGCGGTGGCAGTGATAGTCGCGTTAATTCTGTGGGCAAAAGCCCCTGATTACCGCACGTTATTCAGCAATCTTTCCGATCAGGATGGTGGCGCAATCGTCAGCCAACTGACGCAAATGAATATTCCTTACCGCTTCAGCGAAGCCAGCGGCGCGATTGAAGTTCCGGCCGATAAAGTTCACGAGCTGCGTCTGCGTCTGGCGCAGCAAGGCTTACCTAAAGGCGGTGCAGTTGGATTTGAACTGCTCGATCAGGAAAAATTTGGCATCAGCCAGTTCAGTGAACAGGTGAATTATCAGCGGGCGCTGGAAGGCGAGCTTTCCCGTACCATCGAAACTATTGGCCCGGTAAAAGGGGCGCGCGTGCATCTGGCGATGCCAAAACCCTCTTTATTTGTTCGTGAACAAAAATCTCCTTCGGCATCAGTGACGGTAAATTTGTTGCCAGGCCGCGCGCTGGATGAAGGGCAAATTAGCGCCATTGTACATCTGGTTTCCAGCGCGGTTGCCGGTCTACCACCAGGAAATGTCACGCTGGTGGATCAGGGCGGACATCTGTTAACCCAATCCAACACCAGCGGGCGTGACCTTAATGATGTCCAGTTGAAATATGCCAGCGATGTCGAAGGACGCATTCAGCGGCGTATTGAAGCGATCCTGTCGCCTATTGTCGGCAACGGCAATATTCACGCCCAGGTAACGGCACAACTGGACTTCGCCAGTAAAGAGCAAACAGAAGAACAGTATCGCCCTAACGGCAACGAATCACAGGCGGCGCTCCGCTCACGCCAGCTTAATGAGAGCGAGCAAAGCGGTTCCGGTTATCCGGGCGGCGTACCGGGTGCGTTGTCGAATCAGCCAGCGCCTGCGAATAACGCACCAATCAGTACGCCTCCGGCAAATCAAAATAATCGCCAGCAGCAGGCGAGCACCACCAGCAATAGTGGACCGCGTAGCACGCAGCGTAATGAAACCAGTAACTACGAAGTCGATCGCACCATTCGTCATACCAAGATGAACGTGGGCGATGTGCAACGCTTATCCGTTGCGGTAGTGGTGAATTACAAAACGTTGCCAGATGGCAAACCGTTGCCTCTCAGCACCGAACAGATGAAGCAGATTGAAGATCTGACCCGCGAAGCGATGGGCTTTTCGGAAAAACGCGGCGACTCGCTCAATGTCGTCAACTCGCCATTCAATAGCACTGACGAAAGCGGTGGAGAACTACCATTCTGGCAACAGCAGGCATTTATCGATCAGTTGCTGGCTGCCGGGCGCTGGTTGCTGGTGCTGCTGGTGGCGTGGCTGCTGTGGCGTAAAGCGGTACGCCCACAGCTAACACGTCGCGCCGAGACGATGAAAGCTGTACAGCAACAGGCACAGAGCCGCGCGGAAGAGGAAGATGCGGTAGAAGTCCGCCTGAGCAAAGACGAACAACTACAGCAACGCCGCACTAACCAACGTCTGGGAGCTGAAGTAATGAGCCAGCGTATCCGTGACATGTCTGATAACGATCCGCGCGTGGTGGCGCTGGTCATTCGCCAGTGGATAAACAACGATCATGAGTAACCTGACAGGCACCGAAAAGAGCGTCATCCTGCTAATGACCATTGGCGAAGACCGGGCGGCAGAGGTTTTCAAACATCTCTCCCAGCGCGAAGTGCAAACCCTGAGCGCGGCGATGGCAAACGTCACACAGATCTCCAATAAGCAGTTAACGGATGTGCTGGCGGAGTTTGAGCAAGAAGCTGAACAGTTCGCGGCACTGAATATCAACGCCAACGATTACCTACGTTCGGTGCTGGTCAAAGCCCTTGGTGAAGAGCGTGCCGCCAGCCTGCTGGAAGATATCCTCGAAACCCGCGATACCGCCAGTGGTATTGAGACACTCAACTTTATGGAACCGCAGAGCGCCGCCGATCTGATCCGCGATGAGCATCCGCAGATTATCGCCACCATTCTGGTGCATCTGAAGCGCGCCCAGGCCGCTGATATTCTGGCGTTGTTCGATGAACGTCTGCGCCACGACGTGATGTTGCGTATTGCGACCTTTGGCGGCGTACAGCCTGCCGCGCTGGCGGAACTGACCGAAGTACTCAATGGCCTTCTCGACGGTCAGAATCTCAAACGCAGCAAAATGGGCGGCGTGAGAACGGCAGCCGAGATTATCAACCTGATGAAAACCCAGCAGGAAGAAGCGGTTATTACCGCCGTGCGTGAATTTGACGGTGAGCTGGCGCAGAAGATCATCGACGAGATGTTCCTGTTCGAAAATCTGGTGGATGTCGATGATCGCAGCATCCAGCGCCTGTTGCAGGAAGTGGATTCAGAATCGCTGCTGATCGCCCTGAAAGGTGCCGAGCAGCCACTGCGCGAGAAATTCCTGCGCAATATGTCGCAGCGTGCCGCCGATATTCTGCGCGACGATCTCGCCAACCGTGGTCCGGTGCGTCTGTCGCAGGTCGAGAACGAACAGAAAGCGATTCTGCTGATTGTGCGCCGTCTTGCCGAAACCGGCGAGATGGTGATTGGCAGCGGCGAGGATACCTATGTCTGATAATCTGCCGTGGAAAACCTGGACACCGGACGATCTTGCGCCGCCGCAGGCGGTGTTTGTGCCAATGGTCGAGCCAGAAGAGAGCATTCCTGAAGAGGCCGAACCCAACCTTGAGCAACAACTGGCGCAACTGCAAATGCAGGCCCATGAGCAAGGTTATCAGGCGGGAATTACCGAAGGTCGCCAGCAAGGCCACGAACAAGGCTATCAGGAAGGAATCGCTCAGGGGCTGGAACAAGGACTGGCGCAAGCAAAATCCCAGCAAGCGCCGATTCATGCCCGGATGCAGCAACTGGTCAGCGAATTTCAAACCACGCTTGATGCGCTTGATAGTGTGATTGCTTCGCGCCTGATGCAGATGGCGCTGGAGGCGGCGCGTCAGGTGATCGGTCAGACGCCAACGGTGGACAATGCGGCGTTGATTAAGCAGATCCAGCAGTTGTTACAGCAAGAACCGTTATTCAGCGGCAAACCGCAGCTGCGCGTACACCCGGACGATCTGCAACGCATCGATGAAATGCTCGGCGCAACCTTAGGTTTGCATGGCTGGCGCTTGCGGGGCGATCCGACACTCCATCCCGGCGGCTGCAAAGTCTCCGCCGATGAAGGCGATCTCGACGCCAGTGTCGCCACTCGCTGGCAAGAACTCTGCCGTCTGGCAGCGCCGGGAGTAGTGTAATGACCACGCGCCTGACACGCTGGCTAACCACACTGGACAACTTTGAAGCCAAAATGGCGCAGTTGCCTGCGGTGCGTCGCTACGGGCGATTAACCCGCGCCACCGGGCTGGTGCTGGAAGCTACCGGATTGCAATTGCCGCTCGGCGCAACCTGTGTGATTGAACGCCAGAACGGCACTGAAACTCACGAAGTAGAAAGCGAAGTGGTTGGCTTTAATGGTCAACGACTGTTTTTAATGCCACTGGAGGAAGTGGAAGGTGTCCTGCCCGGCGCACGCGTTTATGCCAAAAATATCTCCGGCGATGGCCTGCAAAGCGGCAAACAGTTGCCGCTCGGTTCGGCGTTATTAGGTCGCGTTCTGGACGGCAGCGGTAAACCGCTCGATGGCCTCCCCTCCCCCGATACGACTGAAACCGGTGCGCTGATTACCCCGCCGTTTAACCCGTTACAACGCACACCGATTGAACATGTGCTGGACACGGGCGTGCGTCCTATCAATGCCCTGCTTACCGTCGGGCGCGGGCAGCGTATGGGGCTGTTTGCCGGTTCCGGCGTCGGTAAAAGTGTGCTGCTGGGAATGATGGCACGTTACACCCGCGCTGATGTGATTGTCGTGGGTTTGATTGGCGAGCGTGGGCGCGAAGTAAAAGATTTTATTGAGAATATCCTCGGTGCTGAAGGACGTGCACGCTCAGTGGTGATTGCCGCACCGGCAGATGTTTCCCCACTTCTGCGAATGCAGGGTGCCGCCTATGCCACGCGCATTGCCGAGGATTTTCGCGATCGTGGTCAGCATGTGTTGCTGATTATGGACTCCCTCACCCGCTACGCGATGGCTCAGCGTGAGATTGCGCTGGCGATTGGCGAACCGCCAGCCACCAAAGGTTATCCGCCGTCGGTATTCGCCAAATTACCGGCACTGGTCGAGCGTGCCGGAAACGGCATCAGCGGCGGCGGCTCGATTACCGCGTTTTATACCGTGCTCACCGAAGGCGATGACCAGCAGGATCCGATTGCTGACTCCGCGCGGGCAATCCTCGACGGTCACATTGTGCTGTCTCGCCGACTGGCGGAAGCCGGGCACTATCCAGCTATCGATATTGAAGCGTCGATCAGCCGTGCAATGACGGCGTTAATCAGCGAGCAACATTATGCGCGAGTGCGCACATTCAAACAGTTGTTGTCGAGCTTTCAGCGTAATCGCGATCTGGTCAGTGTCGGCGCTTACGCCAAAGGCAGCGATCCAATGCTCGATAAAGCCATCGCCCTGTGGCCGCAGCTGGAGGGCTATTTGCAACAAGGTATTTTTGAACGCGCGGACTGGGAAGACTCTCTTCAGGGGCTGGAACGTATTTTTCCGACAGTGTGACTACGCAGGAGATAACAGCAGATGGCAGAACATGGCGCACTGGCGACCCTGAAAGATCTGGCAGAAAAAGAGGTGGATAACGCCGCACGTCTGTTGGGTGAAATGCGTCGCGGATGTCAGCAGGCAGAAGAACAACTCAAAATGCTGATCGATTATCAGAATGAATATCGAAACAACCTGAATAGCGATATGAGTGCCGGGATGACCAGCAACCGCTGGATCAACTATCAGCAGTTTATTCAGACGCTGGAAAAAGCCATTACCCAGCATCACCAGCAACTCACGCAGTGGACACAAAAAGTTGATGTTGCCCTGAATAACTGGCGGGAGAAAAAACAACGTTTGCAGGCCTGGCAGACACTACAGGAACGGCAATCCACGGCGGCGCTACTGGCAGAAAACCGCCTCGATCAGAAAAAGATGGATGAGTTCGCCCAGCGCGCCGCCATGAGGAAACCAGAATGATTCGCTTAGCGCCCTTGATTACCGCTGACGTTGACACCTCCGCATTGCCCGGCGGCAAAGCCAGTGATGTCGCTCAAGATTTTCTCGCATTGTTGAGCGGGGCATTAGCAGACGATACAACAACCGACAAAGCTGCGATCCAATTGCTGGTGGCAACAAATAAACCTGCCACAAAAGGCGAACCGCTGGTGAGTGATATTCTTTCCGATACGCAACAAGCGGATTTACTGCTCCCTGTGGATGATACACCGCCAGTCGTTAATGACGAACACGCCACATCAACACCGTTAACCGCCGCTCAGGCGATGACGCTGGCTGCGGCGGCTGACAAAAATACGACAAAAGACGAAAAAGCGGATGATCTTAATGAAGACGTCACCGCAAGCCTGAGCGCCCTTTTCGCGATGTTACCGGGTTTTGACAATACACCCAAAGTGACTAATACGCCGTCAACCGTGTTACCGACAGAGAAGCCAACGCTCTTCACAAAACTGACTTCTGCGCAACTCACCACAGCACAGACTGACGACGCCCCTGGCGCTCCAACTCAGCCATTAACACCGCTGATTGCTGAAGCCCAGAGTAAAGCGGAAGTCATCAGCACGCCATCGCCGGTGACCGCTGCCGCCAGTCCGCTAATCACTTCGCACCAGACGCAGCCACTGCCCACCGTCGCAGCGCCTGTTTTGAGTGCACCGCTGGGTTCTCACGAATGGCAACAATCATTAAGCCAGCATATTTCGCTGTTTACCCGTCAGGGACAACAAAGTGCCGAGCTGCGTTTGCATCCGCAGGATTTAGGCGAGGTGCAAATCTCCCTTAAGGTGGATGACAACCAGGCGCAAATCCAGATGGTTTCGCCGCATCAGCACGTTCGCGCGGCACTGGAGGCGGCTCTGCCAGCACTGCGCACACAACTGGCAGAAAGCGGTATTCAGTTAGGACAGAGCAATATCAGCGGCGAGAGTTTTAACGGTCAGCAGCAGGCCGCGTCCCAGCAACAGCAAAGTCCGCGCACAACAAGCCATGAACACCTGGCTGTCGAAGATGACGATGCACTGCCGGTTCCCGCCTCTTTACAAGGGCGTGCAACAGGCAATAGCGGCGTTGATATTTTCGCCTAACGTCAGAGGTGGCACCGTAATCCACGTCTTTTCCACGCTTTGCCGCGCTTAAGACACAGGATAATTAGCCGATAAGCAGTAGCGACACAGGAAGACCGCAACACATGACTGATTACGCGATAAGCAAGAAAAGCAAGCGATCGCTTTGGCTCCCGATCCTGGTATTCATTACTCTCGCGGCCTGCGCCAGCGCGGGTTACAGCTACTGGCATTCGCGTCAGGCTGCTACTGACGACAAAGCACAGCAACACGTCGTACTCTCACCTGTCTTCTATGCACTGGACACTTTTACGGTCAATCTGGGCGAAGCGGATCGCGTGCTTTATATCGGCATAACACTGCGACTGAAAGATGAAGCCACCCGTTCGCGCCTGAGCGAGTATTTGCCGGAAGTCCGCAGTCGCTTGCTGTTACTGTTTTCGCGCCAAGATGCCGCCGTGCTGGCAACTGAAGAAGGCAAGCAAAAGCTGATTGCCGCAATTAAAGCCACACTCTCCACCCCGCTCGTTGCCGGGCAACCGAAACAGGATGTCACCGACGTGCTGTATACCGCTTTTATTCTGCGATAACGACATGGGCGATAGTATTCTTTCTCAAGCTGAAATTGATGCGCTGTTGAATGGCGACAGCGAGGTCAAAGACGAACCGACAACCAGTGCTGGCGGCGAAAGTGATATTCGTCCGTACGATCCCAATACCCAACGACGGGTTGTGCGCGAACGTTTGCAGGCGCTGGAAATCATTAATGAGCGTTTTGCCCGTCATTTCCGCATGGGGCTGTTTAACCTGCTGCGCCGTAGCCCGGACATTACCGTCGGGGCGATCCGCATTCAGCCGTACCATGAATTTGCCCGCAACCTGCCGGTGCCGACCAACCTGAACCTTATCCATCTGAAACCGCTGCGCGGCACCGGGCTGGTGGTGTTCTCGCCAAGTCTGGTGTTTATCGCCGTGGATAACCTGTTTGGCGGAGATGGTCGCTTCCCGACCAAAGTAGAAGGTCGCGAGTTTACGCATACCGAACAGCGCGTCATCAATCGCATGTTGAAGCTGGCGCTTGAAGGCTATAGCGACGCCTGGAAGGCGATTAATCCGCTGGAAGTAGAGTACGTGCGTTCCGAAATGCAGGTGAAATTTACCAATATCACCACCTCGCCGAACGACATTGTGGTTAACACGCCTTTTCATGTCGAAATTGGCAACCTGACCGGCGAATTTAATATCTGCCTGCCATTCAGCATGATCGAGCCGCTACGGGAATTGTTGGTTAACCCACCGCTGGAAAACTCGCGTAATGAAGATCAGAACTGGCGCGATAACCTGGTGCGTCAGGTGCAGCACTCACAGCTGGAACTGGTCGCCAACTTTGCCGATATATCGCTGCGCCTGTCGCAGATTTTGAAACTGAAACCCGGCGATGTCCTGCCGATAGAAAAACCCGATCGCATCATCGCCCATGTTGACGGCGTTCCGGTACTGACCAGCCAGTACGGCACCATCAACGGTCAATATGCGTTACGGATAGAACATTTGATTAACCCGATTTTGAATTCTCTGAACGAGGAACAGCCCAAATGAGTGACTTGAATAATCCGGCCGATGACAACAACGGCGCAATGGACGATCTGTGGGCTGAAGCGTTGAGCGAACAAAAATCAACAAGCGGCAAAAGCGCGACTGAAGCCGTGTTCCAGCAGCTTGGCGGCGGCGACGTCAGTGGAACATTGCAGGATATCGACCTGATTATGGATATTCCGGTTAAGCTGACCGTCGAGCTGGGTCGCACACGTATGACCATCAAAGAGCTGTTGCGTCTGACGCAAGGGTCAGTCGTGGCGCTGGACGGTCTGGCGGGCGAACCGCTGGATATTCTGATCAACGGCTATTTAATCGCCCAGGGCGAAGTGGTGGTCGTTGCCGATAAATACGGCGTGCGGATCACCGATATCATTACCCCGTCTGAGCGAATGCGCCGCCTGAGCCGTTAGTGATGAATAACCACGCCACTGTGCAATCTTCTGCGCCAGTTTCCACCGCGCCGCTCCTTCAGGTGAGTGGCGCACTGATTGCCATTATTGTCCTGATCCTCGCTGCTGCCTGGCTGGTAAAACGGCTGGGATTTGCCCCTAAACGCACTGGCGTTAACGGTCTGAAAATTAGCGCCAGCGCCTCGCTGGGCGCGCGTGAACGGGTCGTGGTGGTCGATGTGGACGATGCGCGGCTGGTGCTCGGCGTTACCGCAGGGCAAATCAATTTGCTGCATAAACTTCCCCCTTCAGCACCCACAGAAGAGATACCACAGGCCGATTTTCAGTCGGTCATGAAAAACTTGCTCAAGCGTAGCGGGAGATCCTGATGCGTCGTTTGTTGTCTGTCGCGCCGGTTCTTCTCTGGCTGGTTACGCCCCTCGCGTTCGCGCAACTGCCTGGTATCACCAGCCAGCCGCTACCTGGCGGTGGACAAAGCTGGTCGCTCCCGGTGCAGACGCTGGTGTTCATCACCTCATTGACGTTTATTCCGGCGATTTTACTGATGATGACCAGCTTCACCCGCATCATCATTGTTTTTGGTTTATTACGTAACGCGCTGGGAACGCCCTCCGCGCCGCCCAACCAGGTATTGCTGGGGCTGGCGCTGTTTTTGACCTTTTTTATTATGTCTCCGGTGATCGACAAAATTTATGTCGATGCATACCAGCCATTCAGCGAAGAGAAAATCTCCATGCAGGAGGCGCTGGAAAAAGGGGCGCAGCCGCTGCGTGAATTTATGCTGCGTCAGACCCGCGAGGCGGATTTAGGGTTGTTTGCCAGACTGGCGAATACTGGCCCGTTGCAGGGACCGGAGGCTGTGCCGATGCGCATTTTGCTCCCGGCCTACGTGACCAGCGAGTTAAAAACCGCATTCCAGATAGGCTTCACGATTTTCATTCCTTTTTTGATTATCGATCTGGTGATTGCCAGCGTTTTGATGGCGTTGGGGATGATGATGGTTCCACCCGCCACCATTGCTCTGCCCTTTAAACTGATGCTGTTTGTGCTGGTGGATGGCTGGCAATTGCTTGTCGGTTCGCTGGCGCAGAGCTTTTACAGCTAGAGAGGCAAAATGACACCCGAATCGGTCATGATGATGGGGACAGAAGCGATGAAAGTCGCGCTGGCGCTGGCTGCCCCGCTGCTGCTGGTGGCGCTGGTCACTGGCCTTATCATCAGCATTTTGCAGGCTGCCACGCAGATTAACGAAATGACGCTGTCGTTTATTCCGAAAATTATCGCCGTATTTATCGCCATTATTATTGCCGGACCGTGGATGCTCAACCTGTTGCTGGATTACGTCCGCACCTTGTTCACTAACCTGCCGTATATCATCGGGTAACCCGTACTATGTTGCAGGTGACAAGCGATCAATGGCTTTCCTGGTTAAGCCTGTATTTCTGGCCATTACTGCGCGTGCTGGCGCTCATTTCTACCGCGCCCATTTTGAGCGAACGCAGCGTGCCGAAACGGGTGAAACTGGGTCTCGCAATGATGATCACGTTCGCCATAGCTCCGGCATTACCTGCCAACGATGTTTCCATTTTTTCGTTTAATGCCCTGTGGCTGGCAATGCAGCAGATCCTGATTGGCATTGCGCTTGGCTTTACCATGCAATTTGCCTTTGCCGCTGTACGAACCGCAGGCGAAATTATCGGTCTGCAAATGGGGCTGTCATTTGCGACGTTTGTGGATCCTGGTAGCCATCTCAATATGCCCGTCTTAGCGCGCATCATGGATATGCTGGCGTTACTGCTGTTCCTGACATTTAACGGTCATTTATGGTTGATTTCGCTGCTGGTCGATACCTTTCACACCCTGCCGATTGGTGGCGAACCGCTTAACAGCAATGCTTTTCTGGCACTCACCAAAGCGGGAAGTTTGATTTTTCTCAACGGATTTATGCTGGCATTACCGCTTATTACTCTGCTGCTGACGCTGAATCTGGCGCTGGGATTGCTTAATCGTATGGCTCCGCAATTATCAATTTTCGTTATCGGTTTTCCATTAACGCTGACGGTCGGCATTTCATTAATGGCAGCATTAATGCCGTTAATTGCTCCATTTTGCGAACATTTATTTAGTGAAATTTTTAATTTACTGGCGGACATTATTAGCGAATTTCCAGCAATATGATTCCGTAATGTTTATCGTGTTATCCTAAGGATTATCTGAAAAATAAAATCAGACAACATCTTCCAGGATACTCCTGTGGCGAAATATTTGTTTTAAGCTCACTCACATATCGCAACATTTACTTTACTTTAAGACAATTCCAGGCAAATTATACAACACTTTACGGGATAGTAAGTCCGCCTGAAAAATCGCGAGAGTGGCGCATTAGGTGACCCATGTTGTTCCGTTTAGTCATGATGAAATATTCAGGTAAGGGGAATTATCGTTACGCATTGAGTGAGGGTATGCCATGTCAACGATTATTATGGATTTATGTAGTTACACCCGACTAGGTTTAACCGGGTATCTGTTGAGTAGAGGGGTTAAAAAAAGAGAAATCAACGACATCGAAACCGTTGATGACCTTGCCATTGCTTGTGATTCACAGCGCCCTTCAGTGGTGTTTATTAATGAGGACTGTTTTATCCACGATACTTCTAACAGTCAACGCATCAAGCACATCATTAATCAACATCCCAATACGTTATTTATCGTTTTTATGGCGATTGCCAACGTTCATTTTGATGAATATCTGTTGGTCAGAAAAAATTTATTGATCAGTTCCAAATCGATTAAACCGGAATCTCTCGATGATATCCTTGGCGATATTCTGAAAAAAGAGACAACGATGGCCACTGTTTTAAATATGCCGACATTATCATTGAGTCGAACCGAATCGAGTATGTTGCGAATGTGGATGGCAGGTCAGGGAACCATTCAAATCTCCGACCAAATGAATATCAAAGCCAAGACCGTTTCATCGCATAAAGGCAATATTAAACGTAAGATCAAAACGCATAATAAACAGGTTATCTATCATGTCGTCCGACTGACGGATAATGTGACTAATGGTATTTTTGTCAACATGCGCTAAAACATTCTGACTGGTGGTTTCCCACCAGTCAGACTGAATAAAATTACTCTGCTTTCTCCACAAAGATACCGTCCTGATGCCCTGCCTCATTAAAGAACCAGATGCCGAGCGGGTAGTCTTCCAGCGAAACCAGGTACATTGTGCCTTCACTAAACTCCTCAACTGCCAGTACCACGCCAGGACGACGCGGACCGCCATCCGTTTTGACTGTTACCCGATCATTCACCTTCATCGTTTTCCTCCTGTGGCTTTGTGCCAGTGTAGAACAATTTCGTTTTTCTGGCAGCGCCGGGCGCACGCGAGTGCTGATTTTCTCGACGGTCTATACTTAAGAGATGCCAGGCTGACATAACGGTCGGCAGCAACAAATGAGTAACGGTTGCGAGGAAAGATGATGAAGACCGCAAAAGAGTACAGCGATACCGCAAAACGAGAGGTCAGCGTCGATGTCGATGCCCTGTTGGCGGCGATCAATGAAATTAGCGAAAGCGAAGTTCATCGCAGCCAGAGCGATTCTGAGCACGTCAGCGTTGATGGGCGTGAATATCATACATGGCGTGAATTAGCGGATGCCTTTGAGCTGGACATCCATGACTTTAGCGTCTCGGAAGTGAACCGCTAAATGCAACATAAAAAAATCCCGACCCTTGTGGGGGTCGGGATCAAACTTGCTTAAGCAAGAAGCACTTAAAAAATTCGTTACACCAGGAAATCTGATGTGTTCATCACCTTATCTGCAATTTTTTTCGCTGACAAGGAAATATTCTTTGCGCGAATGATTAATGTCATTAATGAATGAAACTGTGACTTCCGTCACCCCTTACGAGCTCTGCTACGAGCGGGATCGCTCCCGAAAAATGATCAAATACAAATCGTGCTATTTTGAGAAACATCCTGGTAAAGGGAGTATGCGCTACCATGCTTTCAATTCAACAACCACTGCTGATTTTCACCGATCTCGATGGCACCCTGTTAGATAGTCATAGTTATGACTGGCAGCCTGCCGCTCCCTGGTTAAACCGTTTACGGGAAGCAGGCGTGCCTGTGATTCTCTGTAGCAGTAAAACGTCAGCGGAAATGCTGTACCTGCAAAAAAACGTGGGGCTACAAGGGTTGCCGATGATTGCCGAAAACGGCGCGGTGATCCAACTGGATCATCAATGGCAAGATATCGACGGTTTTCCCCGGATCATCTCGGGCATTGCCCATAGTGAAATCAGTCTGGTGTTGAATACGCTGCGCGAGAAAGAACATTTCAAATTCACCACCTTTGATGATGTCGATGATACAACCATTGCGGAATGGACGGGATTAAGCCGCAGCCAGGCGGCGCTGACGCAGTTGCATGAAGCCTCAGTCACGCTCATCTGGCGCGACAGTGACGAGCGGATGGCGCAATTTACCGCCCGCCTGAACGAGCTGGGGTTACAGTTTGTACAAGGCGCTCGCTTCTGGCATGTACTGGATGCCTCTGCCGGAAAAGATCAGGCAGCTAACTGGATCATCGCAATATATCAACAATCAGGGGGAGAACGTCCGACGACGATCGGCTTAGGCGATGGTCCAAATGATGCCCCCTTACTGGAGGTGATGGATTACGCAGTCATTGTGAAAGGGCTAAACCGGGAAGGTGTTCATCTGCAAAATGAGGAGCCTGCCAGGGTCTGGCGAACGCAGCGAGAAGGACCGGAAGGCTGGCGCGAAGGACTGGATCACTTTTTCACCGCTCGTTAAGCGTTATCGCTCGCAAAAACCCGATTACGCCCTGCCTGTTTAGCGAGATAAAGCCGACGATCGGCAAGCGACTGTAATTGTTCAAAATCATAATCGCCGGTTTCCTCGCTGCTGCTCACCCCCAACGAAGCACTAATGCGGATGGTTTTGCTCTTGGCAATCAACATCTCTTTTTCATTCAGCTTCAGACGAATGCGTTCGGCAACTTCTTTTGCCTGCTCCAGGTTAGCGCCCGGCAGAATCACACAAAACTCCTCGCCGCCAACTCGTCCGGCAACATCCTGGGCTCGCAATGAACGACTAATTAATCCGGCGGCATGTGACAACACACGATCGCCTGCCTGGTGACCAAAGCGGTCATTAATCGCTTTAAAATGGTCAAGGTCGACCTGAATGACAGAAAAAGGATGTTTGTGTGTCTGGCACAATTTAGCAAGCGGACGCGCTTTTTCGAACAGTGCACCACGGTTATACATGCGGGTTAAGGTGTCGTGCCACGCTTGCCATTGCAGCGAACTTTGCAGGACAAACATATTGCTTACCATCTGGCGAATCACATACCAGGAGATAAGTAGCATGGTGGTGAAGAGCGCCCACAGCAGGGTTAATGCAATACTTATGCTGCCAAAATCACCACGTACACCTTCACTAAGCGTATGGATACGCACTAATACGCCATCGAAATGATCCAGCCGTTCCCAGCTAACATAGCGGCTGTTCATCCGAATCCCACCGCGCGTATCGTGTTCAATGTCCTGCGCAAGTGATGCCAGTTCACGAGGATCAAAGAGATCTTCGCCAGGATGGTCCGGGTTAGATGAGGTCAATAATTTCAGTTTGCTGTCATAGAGTTGATATTCGCCATCGAGATTTTTATCGATAGCATTTTGTAAAAATTGCTGCATTGAACGCACGGGAATACTCATCCCCAATACGCCATACCAGTAATTATTATTATCGACCGGCACGCTTACAGTGACCTGTGGTTCAGTAGCATTGTTATGCTCATGCTGAGAGGTAAACCAACGCACCGCGCGTTGACGGTTTTCTCGTTGTGAATGACCGATAAACCAGGGTTGGGTGACAAATTCGTAGTAACGCCCAGGCACATTACGCATAAATAGCGTCGGCTGCGTCGAAACGTAAAATCCGGCGCGCGAGACATACATCGCTTGTTCAACCATTGATGAGGAGTTGTGCGCCAGACGCAGTAAGTAACCAACTTCCAGCGCGGCGGTAATTTCATTATCCAGGGATTCATTTTCGCGGGAAAGCAGACTCCCCTCACTGACTAACGCATCCGAGACACCGTTTACTGGCAAGGTGCGCCGTCTGTTGAGTTCTATCTGCCAGGCATGTTCATCGCGACGTTGTTCGAACTCGGTAACGGCATTGCGCAGAGAAGTGAAATCGAGCGGCGCAACGAGGGCTTCACGCATCCCGTTACGTAAAAACAATAATTTATCAACGTTATATTGCAGTTGTTTATCAAGCGCGTTGGCAACATTTTCCAGATGGTTACGCTGGCTTGAAATATAGGCATCTTCCAGAACCACCACTTCACGCCATGTAAGTAACGTTGAGAAGATCAACACCACAATAAAGCAGAGATTAACGACATGACCAGGCCCCAGGCGGCGCGCGAGTTTTTTCAGCCAGCTCTGGTTTTCCATTTCTGTCTCGTGCTGCACCCTGACGACTCCCAACCTGCTTTCTTATGATTCTGGCATAACCTGGCGATAACGTACCGCCAAACAGCAATAATTTTATAATGTTGCCATGATAAGACGCATCAGGCATTCAATGCAGACATTGGCACAACAGCCGGATGCGGCGTGAACGCCTTATCCGGCTTGGTGTTAATTATACGCTTTCAGGCTTCTTCCGGCGAACGACGCCTCTCCCCCGGAACAAGCTCAGTTTCATGAAAGGCTTCCCGTTTGACACCGTAACCGTCATACCACCGACACTCAACCATGCCGCTGGAATACCCAGTAACAATCATCTTCGGGCCGCCCTCTTTGACCGTCACTTCCTCACTAACCACAAAGCTCATACTCGCCTCCTTTTTTCGAGTGAAACTTGTTCACCTTAGTCGAGAATGGCGAATTTTGCATAATAGCCAATGAGAATATTAATGTGCCTGACCGCGCAATTTCGCTATCGTTTTCACTCCCAACACGACGATACCACCGATGATAAAACCAAGAATCAGATTTAAAACAGTCGGTAATATCATTGCGACCAGCGCACTCTGCTGCCCGGCGAAATGTTCAATCGCATGATGCAGCGGCGCGATGCCATGTATCACAATACCGCCGCCGACCAGGAACATCGCCAACGTACCGACTATCGATAACGCTTTCATCAGCCAGGGGGCAATAATCAACAACCCCTTGCCTGTCGCTTGCATAACCGTACTGGATTTTTCCACCAGCCAGTAGCCCAAATCATCAATTTTAACGATGATACCCACCAGACCATAAACACCCACGGTCACGACCAGTGCGATCCCTGAAAGTACCAGCACCTGATTAAGCAACGGCGCTTCCGCCACAATCCCCAGCGTGATGGCAACGATTTCCGCAGACAAAATAAAATCGGTTCGAATCGCCCCTTTTATTTTGTCCTTTTCAAACTTCAGTGGATCTTGCGCCGCCAGTGCCTCCAGACGCTGCTGACTTTGCGCCGGATCATCTTTGTGCTTACGCGCCTCCAGCATATGCAGCACCTTCTCTACCCCTTCAAAGCAGAGAAATGCGCCACCAATCATCAACAGTGGCGTAATCGCCCACGGGATAAAAGCACTGATGATCAGCGCCAGCGGCACCAGAATCACTTTGTTGATAAGCGATCCCTTCGCCACGCCCCAGACCACGGGCAACTCCCGATTGGCACGCACACCTGAAACTTGCTGCGCATTGAGCGACAAGTCATCCCCTAATACACCGGCGGTTTTCTTCGCCGCCAGCTTGCCCATCACGGAGATATCGTCCAGCAAAGTGGCGATATCATCGAGCAATGTCAGTAAACTACTCCCGGCCAAAAGCATTCCCTCTCATTTTTATCGTTGACGCGCTAAGTATGAAGCAAAATCGGCCCGGCTGATACTTGCTTCACAGGTCAACATTTTTTTAACAATCAAACACAATTATATCTCTCGCCAGCGAAATGATTTTCACGTTTACTATGAACCGCCTTTTTATTTCCATCGTGAGGGATTATGCGTTTCCGCCAGTTGTTACCGCTTTTTGGCGCGCTGTTTGCGTTGTATATCATTTGGGGCTCAACCTATTTTGTCATTCGGATTGGGGTTGAAAGCTGGCCACCGTTAATGATGGCAGGCGTGCGGTTTCTGGCTGCCGGTATTTTATTAATGGCCTTTTTACTGCTGCGTGGGCACAAATTGCCGCCACTGCGTCCCCTGCTTAATGCCGCGTTGATTGGTTTATTACTGCTTGCTGTCGGTAACGGTATGGTAACGGTGGCTGAACATCAAAATGTTCCTTCCGGCATTGCCGCCGTGGTGGTGGCAACAGTACCTCTCTTTACTCTCTGTTTCAGTCGCCTGTTTGGCATTAAAACGCGCAAGCTGGAATGGGTGGGTATCGCCATTGGGCTTGCCGGAATCATCATGCTCAATAGCGGCGGTAATTTAAGCGGCAATCCGTGGGGCGCGATTCTGATTTTGATCGGTTCTGTGAGTTGGGCGTTTGGTTCGGTTTATGGCTCGCGCATTACCCTACCAGTAGGAATGATGGCGGGCGCCATTGAGATGCTGGCGGCTGGAGTGGTGTTAATGATCGCGTCGATGATTGCAGGTGAAAAACTGGCGAAGCTCCCTTCTCTTTCGGGCTTCCTTGCGGTCGGGTATCTGGCGCTGTTTGGTTCGATCATCGCCATCAATGCTTATATGTATTTAATCCGCAATGTCAGCCCGGCTCTCGCCACCAGCTATGCATACGTTAACCCCGTAGTCGCGGTCTTGCTGGGTACGGGGCTGGGCGGCGAAACGTTGTCGAAGATTGAATGGCTGGCGCTGGGCGTGATTGTCTTCGCAGTGGTGCTGGTCACGTTGGGAAAATATCTCTTCCCGGCAAAACCGATTGTCGCGCCAGTCATTCAGGATGGATCACGCGAGTAAATGAATCCCCAGAGTGTCGATCTGCGCGCTGGCGCCCTCGCCGCAGATCCACTCTTCCAGACGCTCGGCAAGCGCCGCATCGGTCAACTTCTCCCGTCCGCGTAACGCACACTCCCAGACAATCAATACACGCCAACCTGATTCCTGTAAGCGGCTAATGTCCCGCTTGTCACGCGTTACATTTTTGCCAATCTTCTCCAGCCAGAACTCAGTGCGTGTAGCAGGCACTTTAAACAGATAACAGTGATGATGATGCCAGAAACAGCCATGTGTAAATATTACACAGCGATACTCATCGAGGACAAAATCCGGGCGTCCGGGCAGGCTGGCATCCTGAACACGAAACGCCAGCCCCTGCACGGTTAATAAGCTGGCGAGACGTTTCTCGATTGCCGTATCGCGCGTGGCAATCGCGCGCATGTTTTTGCTACGCGTGGCCTTATCGTGAACGTCGGCCATGTTGTACCTCTTGCTGACGCAACGCCATCGCCTGTTTGATTTTTGGCTCAAGCAATTTTGCCACTGCAGCAAATACCGGTACTACCACCGAGTTGCCGAACTGGCGATAGGCCTGAGTGTCAGAAACCGGAATACGAAATTTTGCTTCATGGGGTGCTTCAAAGCCCATCAAGCGTGCGCATTCTCGAGGCGTTAATCGACGTGGACGATGTTGCTGATTCTGCGGATCGTCAAAGTCTTTCTCACCTGTCGCCATATCCCAGCCGCGATCGATTAAAATTTCCGCACCATCTTTGTAATAACGGGCAGAAAGCGTACGCGTAACACTCTGCGGGTTGTCCGGATAAACCATTCCGTAACCAAAGCCGTTACCGCGCGCCTGATGTTTTTTCGCATAGCGATAGAGGTACTTCCACAGCACCGGCGTCAGGATATATTTTGCTTCGACAACCGGGTCCAGTAACTGCGCCAGCGTAATACGTTGTGCCGGATAGCAGTCACTAATATCCCGCAAGGTGAAATCTGTTTTCAAATTCAGATCGCGACGAAAGCCCACCAGCACGATGCGCTCTCGGTGCTGCGGCAGAAAATGTTTGCCGTCGATGATTTTCGGATCGTCCGGGCCATTATCTTCGGCATCGGCCACGTCATAGCCCAGTTCATCCAGCGTCTGCATGATGATACGGAATGTTTTGCCCTGGTCGTGGCTTTTCAGGTTTTTGACGTTTTCGAGCACAAAAATCGCCGGACGACGGGCATTGATGATACGCACTACATCAAAGAACAGCGTGCCCTGGGTATCGCAAGCGAAACCGTGCGCACGACCAAGTGAGTTCTTTTTCGATACGCCAGCCAGTGAAAACGGCTGGCAAGGAAAACCGGCCAATAAAACATCATGTTCAGGAATGTGCTGACGAATATGTTCTGCCGCCACTTCATCGCTCACACCCTCTTTATGGCTCAGAGTGATGTCGCGGATATCTTCATTAAAGTGATGCGTCGCCGGGTCGCAATAATGGTTAGCTTTGTAGGTGCGCACCGCATGTTTATTCCACTCGCTGGTAAATACACACTGACCGCCAATCGATTCAAAACCGCGACGGATGCCTCCAATACCGGCAAAGAGATCGATAAAGCGAAACGTATAATGCGGATGATGTGCTGGCGGTTTGGGTAACAACGTTTGCAAATGGGCGAACTCTTTTTCGCTTAAGCGGTGCCACACCGAGTCGTTAGCCAGCGCACGTTTTAAAATCGCCGGACTCCAGTGGTTTTCTCCCACGCTATTAAGTTGCGCTACCAGCGTTTTTACATCATAAATTTGCAGCAGTTTCTCCAGCATTGCCTGTGCGGCATTCCCGGTGCTGTATGAATCGGTTACTGATATATTTTCCTGCATAGATTTAACCGGCCATCTGAGATGGCCGACAGGTTAACATAATTACTTCTGTTTAGGGCTACGCGGTCAGTCAACCGGCGAAAACGCATCAATCACCGTATGATCCACACCTTCATTCTCGCCCGCCAGTTCGGCACTGAGCTTAGCCATAAACTCCACCAGAAAACGGGCGTTATGTTGTGCCAGCAGTTTACCTTTTGCCGTTTGCATAGTTTGCGGTAGCTTCAGCAACTTCGTCTGGAAATGATCCAGCGCGTAGCGTTTATCATCGAGTGGGCGACGTTGCGCGAACGGATCTTCACCGTCAAATAGCGCCATCCCCAATGAACCTGAAACTGCAAACACGCGCGCCAGACCTATCGCACCTAATGCTTCCAGCCTGTCTGCATCCTGCACGATTTTGGCTTCCACCGTTAAAGGCGTAATTTGCGCACTGAAACTGTGTGCCGCGATGGCATGGCAAATGGCGTCTATTTTCTCTGACGGAAAATCAGCAAATTCCGCACTTAAAATGCGACGCGTTTCTTCTGCCGCCAGTAAAGAGGAACGCTGCCGTTGCGGATGATTTTTCGCCAGACTCACGACATCATGAAAATAACAGGCGGTTAAAATGACCAGCATATCGACGTCTTCATCTGCCGCCAGTTTCTGCGCTGTCGCCCAGACGCGACGAAAATGACACAGGTCATGAGCCGAGTCCTGGTGTGTATGATGGTTTTTCAACCAACGTTCAAATTGTGCCTGCCAGTGTTGTAAGTTCATACGCGCTCCGCTGCCCAAGGGGCGCAACCTTAGCAGTTTTTACTCATAGCGTCTGCTTCGCGCAGGCCGTGGTCGGGTGTACCAGGCAATACCACCTAACAATGCCCCGACCATAGCCATAAATAAAAATCCCACTAACGCACCTAACCACTTTCCCGCAGTTGAACCTAAATCACTTTCAAATCCTGACACGGGGGCATCGGGGATCCGACTCATTACCCAGATGTAACGCGCCATCACCCAGACAAAATAGCCACACCATGTATAGAAAGCCCACAAAGCCAGTTTGCCGCCAGGGCTGCGAGAGAGTCTTTCTTCCATTGTTGTCGAACCATGCTCCATTTTGAGATAACCCGGAAAATTAAGACCTGATCCTATTATGTGATGAAAGTCACATTTTTCCACATCGGTTGAGCCAGTCAAGTCTCATTCATTTTTTGAACAAATAGATGATTTTTGTTCAATGGCAATAATTACTGGAAAAACAGCTATTAAAAATTTTATTTAACTTTGATCGTAGTTTTATTAATTCACTAATTCAATATATCAGCGAGGAATACAATTATACCTTTTTTGTTTTCTGTGTCATGATAACTCCGTTATTAGCCTTTTATCGTCTTGCTTATATTTTTGAGCCGCCATGATGCCGGCTTTTTTTATGTCATTTTATAATGTGCGCAAGATCACACACGATTTTTAGCGAAACAATCATTGACGCAATCCATTCTTATCAAAAACCAATAACTATTTGATATAAAACCATAAATGTCATGAATATTTATGGTTTTAACTCATAATCGTGAATTATATA